>NZ_JBBJUL010000004.1:0-362613 GCF_037725245.1 Sphingobium anseongense
CCTTTGTCCGAAGTTCGATGGGATCAGCTACGAGAAATGGAGAAAGCTACACTTTTGCAGAAGTTTATCCGGCATATGTTTTATCCGGCAATCGGCATATTGATGTCGGAAAACCCAGCATCAAGAAATTGACGTTTCACGTCGATGATGCTGATCAGATTTTTTATGACTTCGATGTTCTCGGTCACGTTATCGAACCGGAACCACTTATTGAAAGTGTTGTCAAAGCTAACAAGCGTTGGGTAGACCGGGACGTCCCGACCGGGCCAACCCCGCAAATTATATATTTTACTGGGCGTTGTGATCTTGCGCAGGTCGAGACGGTCATCGGAACCGTGCGCGTCTTTCACTGCCCGTCCTTCCCCAATCCCTTATCGAGTCCCCGCTTTGCAGCGATCCAGAATTGGACGCTGGTTGAAGTTGCGTTCCCTGAACCCCAGGAGTTTTTTGAGGCATTGAATCGCGTGCTCACATTGCGTCGGTTCCTGAGCCTGATCGCTGGTCGACCGCAAAATATTGATAATCTGCAACTTCACGTTGGTGATAGCGAACGTGACCAGCCGCTGGATGTTTATTGGACACGTAGCCCAAGCCGGTCAAAAGATTGGGAGCAACAGCGTCCGCACCCAAGCGAAATCCTTTCTTCCGTAGTTCAAGATCCGGAAGGCTTCAATTCATTGCTGGCTCGGTGGCTAACCGTCGATGCTGATAGGCTTGACGCCCGCGCTCGATTTGCAAATGGCTTTGACCAGCAAAGAAGCTTCCCCATTGATCGCTTGGTGGGGGCAGCGAACATGTTCGATATTCTTCCGGCAAACGCCTTACCAGAAGTCACTGCGCTGACTGAAGAGCTAGCTTCGGCCAAGCAGGAAGCTCGAAAGATTTTTAACCGGCTACCCCAATCGCCGGAACGCGACAGCGTTCTCGGGGCGCTTGGTAGGATAGGACGGCCAACGCTACGCGACAAAATCAGATACCGGGCGGATATCGTCTCGAGAGCACTCAAAAAGCCGTTACCTGATCTCGACATCGTGACCGACGAAGCCGTCAAATGCAGAAACCACTATGTTCACGGGAGCCCAGCCAGCATCAGCTATGCCGAGCATCCAGACATCAGGGTATTTCTGACCAGAGTGCTCGAATTTATCTTCGCGGCATCTGATTTGCTCGATGCTGGATGGGATATCCAGCAATGGCGTTCACAGGGATCGGTCGGAGCGCATCCGTTCAACGATGTGCTACTGGAATGGAGTCAACAAACCGAGAAATTGCGCTTACTGAGGGAGGGGGCAAGAAAGGCTTGAGAATGAGCATCGAGCAAATTCGGCAACCGGAGTGGCACGATAGGCACTCTACAGTTCGATATCCGGGCCGCGATCCGCACGGTCCCGGTCCTTATTCTGTTCGAGCGATTTAATCCGCTCATTGAAATCCGGCGCGATATCACGCCGCGCCTGTTCAGTATCCCGGTGCATGGAGCGCTGCTGCTGTTCGAACAGCCATGACAGGCGATCCGCGTTCCGGTCGGGCAGCGCCTCCTTTGTGGTCGATTGCTGGCTGGCCAGCCAATGTTCGCGCTCCTGATCCTTGATGCGCTGCTGCTTTTCCAGCCAATCGCAGCGGTCGTCCTGTTCGCTGCGCTGTTGCGCTTCCAGCCATGCGCGTCGGGCATCACGCTTGTCGCTGCGGTCGGCGACAAGCTGCGCGGCAAGGTCGCGGTGCAGTTCGGCGACACGGTCGCCATGGTCTTTGCAGATATCGACGATGCGCTGTTGAAGCTGGCGACGCTCGGCAAGCTGGGCATCGACAAGTCGCTGACGTTGGTCGCGGTCGCGCTTGAGCGCGGCCCACGCCTCGCGCTCATTCTCCGCGCGGAGTTTCGCATAGCGGCCCGTGATGCGGTCGAGAACACCGGCAAGACCATGACGCATCCGTTCGGCGCGTTGACGCTGTTCGTCCTCGTGCCGCTGCCTGAGGCCCATATCGAGGCGCTGGCGTTCCGCCGCATGATCGACCTTCATCGCCATGCGCTGCGCGTCGAGGGAAGCAAGCCGCTCGGCCTTCTGCCGGTCGGCTTCTCCGATCAGCTTTTGCAATGTCGGCGCGATATGCTCGGCGACATAAGCGCGTGTATCGTCGAGGCTGCGAAGGTCGTCGGCGCTACCGAGTCGGTCCCGCACCTCCTTGCTTTTCCTGTCGAGTAGCCGGGACAGTGCGATGACCTCGCCGCGCCAGGTCATCGCCACATGGCTGCGACTGTCGCCTTTGGCGAGATACAGCCCGCGCGCCTCCAATGCCTGCTCGAAGGAAACGCGATTGTCTGATAGCGCCGACGCCTCCTTGGCCATCAGCTTCAACTGCTTGGGATCAATGCCCTCACGCTTGGCCTGCTGGTAGAGCGAGAGGTCGAAATTGCGTGGGTCACGCTCCGTCTTGTCGATATAGCCTAGTGGCAACTTCCAACCCTGTTCGAGGTGGATGTCTTTGGAGATCGCCATGAGTCGCTGCTTGTAGAAGGGCAGCGGGATGACGGTCATGTGCTCCGCATCAATGCGCGACCAGACGGCATGGGCGTGTCGCCTGCCTTCCTTTTCGTGGAAGATCACGACGCGCGGCTGGTCCTTCAGACCGACAGAAAGCTCGATGTCGGCGATGGCTTTCTCGAACACCGACACATCGACGCTCTGGTCCTGTGGCGGGGAAAGGGATACGGAGAATAAGGTTTGGCGGGATTTGACGCCCTGATCCATCGCTTGCTGCTCACGCATGGCGTTCATCACATCGTCGGCCATGAAGCCGCGAACATCATGCTGTTCGATCTGGTCGTTGTCGCGGTCGTTGAGCAAATGGCGCGCAAGCGCCGTTGGATTGCCGCGTGTCGATGCCTTGATGATCATGGGGCATCTCGCGCATCGAGGCCGAGCGCCTGCATCAGCATCCGGCGCATTTCGGCGAGGTCGCGGCAAGCGTGACGCAGGTCAGTTTCAGTTTCGGGGGTGACGGGCAGGGAGCCGCTATTGGCGGCCTTGGCGAGTTGATTGACGTTAGAGGACAAGCGCGATTGGCCCAGAAGGGCCATAAGCTGCGAAAGAAGGATATGGTCGCGCACCGGGGCCTTGCCGCGCGTGCGCGGCGGTGGCCGGTCGGGGTCAAACAAACGCCACTTTATATATGCGCCCAAACTCATGCCCGCCGCGTCACGCTCAAGGCGCGCGCGTTCGTCACGCGACAGCCGCAGCGAAAGCGGAGCATCGCGTTTCATTTTTTCAGGCATGGGTCACGACAAACAAAGGCGCACCATTCCCGCGCGAGTGAACACGCGGGAATGGTGCGCCGGGTTGAAACGAAGTTTGGGGGTTTACGGAATCAGGGCGGAGCCATCACGGCCCGGACGGTTCCGGGCCTGCGGTGGTCGGGCAATCTTCCAAGGCATCCAGCGGCATAGCAGCCAAAAGTTGGTTCCAGTCCGCCAAGGTCGAGAAAAGTTGGTTCAAACTTTCCCCTTCAAGGCGCACCACTCCTTCCGTAGGGAAGTTTCTGAAATCAAAGGGAAAGTGCCTTTCGGCTTAGGCCGGAGGGGTTTGCCTTGGTTATGTGCCTTTGGGCCTGAAACCGGGGCGACCCTGTGGGTGGAGCGTGGGGCGGAATGGGTTTGTTCGCCCCCTCCCGTGAAAAGCTGACGGTCGGCCATCGACCATTTTTTGCCGTTTAGGGATGCCTTTCAGTTTCCTGATTGCGGACGTTCGTTTCGCAAGGCAGCATAACACAATGATCATCACACCAGCCATCATTGCACAGCTTTCTCTGGCCGATATTGACGCCGTCCTCTTCTACAAGCGGGACGAGATCACGACCGACCTGATCTGCTGCGATGTTGAAGTGGCTGGTCGTGTTTCGTCATTCCATGAGGAAGCGAAAGGTTGGAATGACCTAATCGCACACCTGTCGGCACTGCCGGGCTTTCGTGCTGATTGGTATGAAGCCGTCGCTAGCCCAGCATTTGCAGCAAGCGAAACTGTCGCGTTCGACCGGCGCTGAACGACCAAGTCGGCCTTAATGCTTCGTTTCTAAACTACCATAAAACGGCCTGTCTTCTGACCAGCTTTCATGTCTCAGATTTTCCCTCACATTTGCCTCGAAATCGATCACGGTGACTGCTGATGTGAGCAGGGTTTCTCTGCCTTGAGCAAAAGCCGCTTTAGCATATTTTTCGAGAGCCTGATGAAACGACCATGCGGCAATCTGCATCCAATCGTCGTCTCCCAATCGCTTTTCCAACGACCAGTAAATGTCGTTTTGTTCGTTGCCTAGAATTGGGACTTCGGCGGGCCAAAGCTGCTTGACGCGATCGAACAAATCCTGCGGGTCAATCATGGCGGAGCGACGTTCCCAAAGATACCAAGGCCGTCGTACGTCAGCTAATGTATGGATGTCCATCAGAAGCCGCCATTCCGCAATCCACCCTTCATCGCCGCCCAGCGCGGACCAACCTGTCAGCCGCCTGTCCGCTTTCGGCTGCAAAAGCTACCGGTCTCGAAGCGACCATTTGTTGCCGTTCATCCCCTGATTTTTGCTCGCCAGTTGCAGACAGGCCGCTTTCAGTTATCAAGAGCGCATGAAGACTTGGCTGAGAATGTTGGTGATATTGGGTTCAGTGGGATGGATCATGCCCATGTGTATGGCCTTTGCAGTTGGCCGCAGCTTTGCTTGGCTAACTTTCAGAATTGCACTAGGCGAACATGAATTGGTATCTTGGCATCCCTTTGAAACGATAGCCGCATTGTTCTACGGGGCAATGATTTGGCTCGCGATTGCGATTATTTGCTGGACGTTTTATCTCACCAAGAAGGAGTGATGCGGCCCGAAAACCGCCGCATCCCGACGCACCATTGCTGCCTCAAGCGACCATTTGTGGACGTTTCAGGCAGATCATTCTCTTCCCTGAAACCTGCCATTCATTCAGAAGGCACGTAGAAAGCTGAGGAACGAATCTGGTGGTTAGCTGGCGATCCGGCAGGATGGATCACTGCGTTTCAAGTCGCCTATAAGCGCGACAAATCGCTGCTTCGCTGAGAGCCGAGCCGCACTGTCCTTAGCTCGATCATACATGCGAACATCATATTTCGATGTTCCGGTGAAATTTACGGCTTCGATCTCGTAGTCGTTCCCAATCAGACGAAAGGATATGATGTCATTTGTCTGGTTGTGACCGTAATGAAAGCTCAATCCAGTGTTCCGTGCTGCCATCTTCACACGACAAATAACCTGTGCCGGCGAACCGGTGAGCATTACTACCCGACTTTCGCTCGGCACCTCGACGGTCGGTTTGCATGCCGCCAGTGCTGTGAGGCTTGAAAGTGAAATGATGGCAAATAACCGCATAGCCGTTGGTTATACGCTATGGTGCGAGTCCGCTACTGTGGGCGATTATCGCCAAACGATTTATCCCGCGCATCGTCCGCTATCGCCGGTCATCACCAAAAACTGACGGTCTGAAATCCGCCCATGATTGCCGTTGCCGAGCCTAGGCGGCGTGGACAAATTAGCGATGCTTGGCGAACAGGTCTCGCTGCGCTTGGTTGACCGAGCCGCTCTGCCAATCGACTTCACGCTTTGACGGCGGGATGTGGGCTCGCCGATCCTCATTGTCGTAAAACAGGGTGCCGTGAATGCCGAGCGCATCTCGCTTGAGGATCGGGCGGTCCCAGAGCAACGCCATCACCGCCCCTGCAGCGTCTTCCCCAAGCCGGTCGATCAGGTCTTCGACTAGTTCCATGTCGCGCCCATCCGGAAAGATCGCTTCGAACTCTTCCGCAGTCGCCTGGAACACGCTGAAGGTAGCATTCACCGCACCGTCAATGATCTGGATGTTCTTCATAAGGGCGTTTTGGCAGCGGATAGGACCATCGGCAACCGAACCTGATTGACGTGGGGAGAAAGCATTGATTCAAGGCTGCCTTTTGGAGGCAGGCTTGAGCCGGGGCGATCTCACTGGAGCGGAATGGCGTATTCTGAAGGGCTTGCTGCCGATCGAGCCTGAGAACCGTGGCCGAGGTAGACGTCCCGAACAGAACCGCTCAATCATCAACGGCATCCTCTGGCGGCTTCGGTGCGGCGCTCCGTGGCGCGACGTTCCGCCCAAGTATGGAAGTTGGAACACCATCTATCGGAGGTTCCGGCGATGGAGCGAGGCCGGGGTCTGGGAGACCGTGGCAGTGACACTGGCCGAGGTCATGGCGGATAGCGGCCACTACAGCATCGACAGTACCACCGTTCGCGCCCACGTCTCGGCAGCGGGCGGAAAAGGGGGACTCATCGACGCGCTCTTGGCCGCTCGCGGGGCGGGTTCACCAGTAAGCTTCACTGCCTGGCTGATGCCCTCGGACGACCACTCGCCTTCCATCTGACGGTCGGCGAGGCAGCTGATTGCAAGGCATATGATGCCCTGATCGGTTTGCCCGAGCGCACACCCGACGCCTTGCTTGCCGACAAGGGCTATGACGCCGACGCCATCCGCGCCGACCTTGCCGAACGAAACATCAAGGCCGTCATCCCCGGCCGATCAAACCGCCGCGTGAAAATCGACTATGAACGGACGCTCTACAAGCAGCGCAATCGCATCGAACGCATGTTCGGCCAGCTCAAGATTAACCGCGCCATCGCAACGCGCTACGATCAGCTCGCCAATAGCTTCCTCGGCATGGTCCATATCGCCACAGCCAGATACTGGCTCAAATTTGTCCACGCCGCCTAATCTGCTGTCATTGTGTGCAGGGCAGCCGCGTCAGTTCAGCCCGCAGCATTTTTTGTATTTTTTGCCCGATCCGCATGGGCAGGGATCGTTCCGGCCAACTTTGGCGGATGCAGGCTTATGCCGGTCGTTCTCAAGTCGCCATTCATGCAGCATCTGAACCCACATAGGGATTAGGTCTGCCGCTTCGCCGTCCCAGCGATCTTCCTCATCTTCCGTAAAGTCTGCGCGACCATCATTGATCGCTGCCAGCGTAGAAATGCCAATGATGGCGGTTTTCGGTGCTTCGTCGTCGCTCGCTCGAACCCGGTTCCACCCACCCGGGGCCAACTTCATGGCTTTCGTGAAGCCGTCGATCCATAGTTCCCACAATGTCTCACCAGTCATCGTGTCGGTTTCCAAGATCGGTTCGTATTCGCCCGGCCGATCAAGGCTGCCCAGTATCTCGTTATAGTGCTGCATCACGAGGTCGAGGAACCGCTGCAGTGCCTCCGCATCTGCGAACGCCGGTTGCGCATCGCCCCAGATGGGTTTGAGCCATTGTGATTGCGGCACCAGATCAGGGCTGACGATCAGGCCGGTCAGATAGCCGTCCAATTCTGACAGCAACATGCCTTCTTCCGACATGTCGAACAGCAGTTGGTCCAATTCATCGAGATAGGAAGCGGGCTGATTCATTCGGCCTTCTTATCGCGCCGGGAAACCTTCGTCATCGGGAACACGCGCGGAGGACCACCTTATAATGAATAGGCCGCAGCAAACGCCTATTGCGAAGCTGCCCTAACCCAGCCAAAACCGCCGTGCCTTCCGTGAAAGCCGGAAGGTGGGGCGTCAGAACCCCTCTTGAGACAACTCGGTCGCCAGATTTTCTGGGGCCGGGTGGCGTACACGTATGTCCAGCCGGCAACGGTAAAGGTGCGCGCGCTCGTTGTCTCAGCGGGTTCTGAACATCCGGCTTCGGCCGTCGCTCCGAGAGGTACATAGGGCGACGCGAGGGTGAAGCCGAAGGTCGCTCTCCAGGCGTGGGGGCGAGGGCAATGACACAATAGCGATGCTGCCTGTTCAGCCGTTCCCGACCGGGCGCGGCTCCATTCCCATGTCTGAGGAAAACACCATGAAGAAGATGACACCCTTACTGTGTCTGGCGCTCGTCAGCGCCTGCACCACACCCGCCGATGTTTCGAAGCCTTTGGCGGCCGGCGGTGACAAGAATGCTAAGTCCACCATCAAGGACACCGCGACCGGCTTCAGCGTCGATCTGCGCTACTCCCGCTACCAGTTCGTGCCGGAAGCCGACGCGCGGTTGGTGGCATGCCGATCGATCGCCACGACGCGCGCCTGCGAAGAAGCCAAGAGCCGGGGCCGGGAAATCCAGCCGATCAACGAACAGACCCTGCGCGTATCGGTCGGCCACAACATCATGAACGCCCGCTCAGCCTGTCGCGCCTTTGTCGAAGCGGTCTGGAAGTGAACCTCATCATCACAAGGAATCATAGCATGATCAAAGCATCCATCATCGCGGCGGTGCTGGATCGAGCATGGGGACCGGCGTATCGTCGGTATGGATCTTCGAGGCTGTCAGCCCGACCTCCCGGATACGGCTGATGATCGGGTCGAGCAGCACGGATGCTTGCCCGACCCAGCCTGCCAGCGTCGAGCGGTCGATCTCGATGCCCTGCGCGGCCATGATCTCAGCCTGGCGGTACAGCGGAAGGTGATGGTCGAACTTGGAGACGACGACATGGGCCAGCGTGCCGAAAGTCGCCTTGCCCCGGGCGATCGCCTTTACCGGCGCGGGCGCCTGTACGATCTTCTCGCACGACCGGCAGCTATATTTGGGGCCGCGCAAGGCGGCCGGCAGGCCACACTTACGGATATGAAGGTGAAAAGGATTTCCCCTCATGGATTTCTGACATGGGGAGAAAGCTGCAAGCCAGTATGCTCGAAGTGACGTGCTCCCGTTTTCTCCAGTCGTAACTGAAGGCCGGGGTTGTCATCGTGCCCATACGGGGCGGAGGTGCACAAGCCGCCCAGCAGAATCGGCGGGCGTCAGGTCGCTGTGTAGGTAAGCTTCCGGTCTCGACCATTGGAAGTAACCGCTGGCCAGAAAGCACTCTCAGCAGGATTGTCAGACAGTCTCTGCCTCAACTCCAATTATAGAACGTGTCGGAATCGCGCGCGACAAGATCGGCGCCATTGCTGCCCGCTATCATGTCAGTCGCAACTATAGGCCACGCTTACCTCTGCCGCGAATGTCAAATGTGAGATTCTCACTCCAGCCGTCCTGCCGAAGATAACAGCACCGGCCTTTCGAGGGCTCACGGGTTCCGAACTATTGCGCTTTGGTCAGAACGATTGTTTCTTCTGCCGTTTTCCGTCCATGCACATGAAACCCCATCTCAAGCGCTTCCAGGAATGCAGTGGTGGCCCCGGCATGAAAAGCGCCGCTTATCGCGATCTTCCCGGTCGCCTCGTTCGCTACTTGCAAACGGGTTTTGCTGTAGCGATTCATCTCCGCGACGGCTTGTGACAGCGGAATATTATCCAGCCTCACTACGCCCTCACGCCAGTTGCGCCACGCGTCGGGATCCACCTGGCGCACGGTCATCCCCGTGGCGGACGCGATCACGAGTTGGCGAGGGTTCATCCCGATGCGCGCGTCGCCCCCGGCGCCGCGCTGCGAGGCAACCGTCACCTTGCCCTCGGCCAGCATCACCTCGGTCAGGCCTTTCATGATGCGCACGTCGAACGCGGTTCCATGGGCCTCCACGCGTAACCCGCCAGCATAAACGACAAAGGGACGGGGCTGATGTCGGGCGACTTCGAACCAGGCCTGCCCGTCGATCAGCGTCAGCCTTCGTTCTCGCCGGGTATAAGCCACTTGCACCCGACTTGACGAGTTGAGCATCACTCGCGAGCCGTCGCCGAGAGTAAGCATCGTCCGCTGGCCGATAGCGGTCTGGAAGACCTGTGCCCCCCCGATATCGGAATCCGCTGTTGCCAATCGCGACGGGGCCGCACTCGGCCGGTAATATTCATAGGCGCCGAGTCCGGCGATCAGCATGGCGAACGCAGCCACAACTAGGGGAGCGATCGCGAGGCGCGACCGCCGTCGAACGGCGAGCCGTGCGAGAGTTTGGTGTCGTAGCGACAGCATTTCCGGCGTATCGGCCAAAGCGCGGATATCATCATGCTTTGCGGCGACCCTGGCATAAGCCGCGGCGTTCGCCATGTCCGCATCCCGCCAGCGCTCAAACTCGATCTCACCGCGCGCGTCCAGTCCCTGGGTAAAGCGCCAATGCCAGTGGGCAGCCGCCTCGTCGGACGTTAGGGGCGTTTTCCTAGCGATAATGCCAGTCTCCCAGCGCCTGGGCAACATGGGCGAGCGCACGGACATAATGTTTTTCCGTGGCTCGGCGGGAAATGCCGACGGCTGCGGCGATATCATCCATGCGGCATTCCTCGAATATGCGCAGGACGAAGATGTCCCGCGTTCGCTCCGGCAGTTCCAGCAGTGCCGCGCGCAGGTGCACGATCGCTTCTCTTCCCTCCAGGACGCGCAGCGGCGTCAGATCCGACCCCTGAAGCAGCTTCTCGTCGAATTCCACATGGTTCGAGGCATGTCGGACTACGTCGCGCCTCACCTTGTCCAACAGGGCGCTGGCCGCTGTTACGAAGAGATAATGCTCGGGCTCTTTAATCGCCATGGGGTTCGGGAGGGCGCTAAGCCGCAAGAAAACCTCCTGGACGAGATCGGCCACATCCTGCCGATCGCGGACGCGACGTTCGAAGAAACGGGCTAGTGGCGTGGAATACCGCTTCGCCAACGCGGCGAGCAGACCTTGACGATCCATGTCGCCCGTGTCGTGAACACCCCTCGCCAGATCGCTAACGGCCATCATCCCTCCCGCCAGGCTTTATATAATCTTTCGTCCAGCACGTACAGGGATCGCGCTACTCATTCAAATGCCTGCTTAATTGTCAAGTGGCACTGTGCGGGCGTCCAAGCATGGACGCCCGACCAAAATAAGTCGACGTTTGAATTTAGCGCACGGCCGGCCACACGATCCCTTGCCGCACTGGCACGGCACCGATCCCCTTATAGTTGAAGCGCTGGAGCCGTTTCCCTTCCCAGGTCTCGGTCGTGTAGATATTGCCCTTCGCATCCGTCGCAATGCTGTGCACACCATAGAATTGCCCAGGCTGACGCCCGCCGTCGCCGAACTGGGTCACGACCGCCAGCGTCTTGCGATCAATCACTCTGATCTTGTTGTTGGAGCCATCCGCCATGTAGATGTAGCGCTGCTGAGCATCCCGCGAAAACGCGATATCCCAAACTGAGCCTGCACCCTTGGTGTTGCGATCAAAGAATGCTTCTTTGACGAATTTTCCCTCCGGCGTGAAAACCTGGAGCCTGTCATTGGAACGATCGCAGACATAGATGAGCCGATCGACGGACATGCCAACGCAGTGTACCGGTTTACGGAATTGCTGGGGGATGGGCTCTGCCGGATCATAGTTCGGCATGGGCTTGTCGTCGGGCTTGTTACCATAGGCACCCCAGTAACGCTTGAATTTGCCGGTATCCGCATCAATCACAACAAGACGTTTATTGAGATATCCATCGGCGATGTACGCCTCGTTCGTCTTGGGGTCGACCATGATCTTTGCGACGCTGCCGAAGCTGATCTGATCGCTGCTGTCTGCGGCGAAGCCAGGGGCGGCGCCCTCTGAGCTGTCGGGCAGCGCGCCTGACGAGCGACGGGCGCCCTTCTTGCCGACCTGCATCAGGAACTTGCCGTCCTTGGTGAATTTCAGGATGTGCGCGTCGGCAGCGCCGGATCCGCCGAGCCAGACATTACCTTTATGGTCCACGTAAATGCTGTGCATCCCGTCGGGCCACTCAAACCCTTCGCCTGGCCCGCCCCAATGGCGCAGCAGGTTGCCGGCCTGGTCGAATTCCAGCACCGGCGGCGCGGCGGCGCAGCATTCGGCATCTTTCGTTTCGAGGAACTTTTCCGGGGCCCCAAGGGTGGGTGAACCGCGATGAACAATCCAGATATGCTCGTCTGCATCTACCGAGACACCCACAGCTTGACCGAGTATCCAATGATTGGGAAGAGGCTTGGGCCATGCCGGATCGACTTCGAACCGGGGTGCGGTTACTTTAGCGGCCTGCATCTCTACGGCAGGCGTCTGCGCATTTACGGCGCTGCTGCTCAATAGCGTTCCGGTCCCGCCCAGCGCGATCGCCACTGCAAGGCCCCCATCGATGAGAATGCGCTTGGGGCTTACGCCGTGCCGTAGTCGATGTGACATGTATCTCTCCTATTAATTGCGCAATGACCAACCGCTCAGCGCAGACAAACTATTTTAGGCTATATCTTGAAGCGAAGGCCCAGGGTGAAGCGCCTGCCAAGCACATCATATAATGAATAATTTGTAACTGTCGCGCTATTAGAAACAATAGTCAGCGTGTTAGGTGGCTTTCTGTTGAAGGCGTTGTTAATGCCGAAATAGAGTACATTTTGACTGCCCATGAAAGATCCAAATTTATAAGATGCCATTATATCGGTGTAGGCCACCATCGGTACGGAATTAGTAGCGATGTCGATGCCTTCCACGAAGTTCGGGTTTCTGGTGCCCTTCGATATCAGGCGCTCCTGGACGAACAGCGAATATTTGTTGTCGCTATACTCCATTGAAAAAGACGCGCCCCAGCGGGGAGCGGAAAACGTCTCTTCAAGACCGCCCACGATTTTCGAATTGGCGGCGACAAATGTGGAGTTTGATGCAGACAACAGGTAATTGCCGAGGATGCTGGCGGCCAAAGTTCCCCGGCCAAGACCATGTTGGTAGGCCAGTTCGAAATCGAGGCCGGAATTGCTGATCGTAGCGATGTTCGATGGCGTCGACCTTATCGTGACGCCCACCGAGCCGGGAAGAATCTGCGTCGTGCTTGTGATTGGTGTAGCGCCATTGTTCAGCGTGATCAGATTGCAAAATGCCTGATTCCCGGTGTAGCACCCATCGATGATGGCAAGGGTGTTCGGCTGGGCGATCGCATCCTTGATCTTGATCTTGTAATAATCGAGCGATACTTGAAGGCCCGGCAGCCATGACGGCTTTACGACGCCCCCAAAGGTCGTCGTCGTGCTTTTTTCAGGTTCTAGATTGGGATTTCCGATCCCCATGCGGATGCGGACGGGAACGAGATAGGAAGAACCCGGAAAGACTGCGGATGACCCAGGCAGGACGAACTGGCTTGCGATGGTCTGGCCCCCGCTGAACAGTTCCGATGTGTTGGGAGCCCGTATGTCGCGGGACCGTGTGTATCGAAGGCGAACGTCATCGTTGACCTGCCAATTACCGCCCAGCTTCCAGGAATAGGTAAGACCACTGAGATTATAGTCGGTCGCCCGGGCTGCGAGGGTCAGATCAAGCCGTCGAGCAAGCGAAAAACTGCCGACTTGCAGATCTTTCAGGACCGGCACGCCGAGTTCCACATAGCCTTCTGTGGCTGTGACAACACCCGACGCAGGCGACGGATTATAGGACAGATAACCGCCATATAAAGTGCCGGTGTTCATGGCCGCGGGGCATCCCCGAACCCCCGTGCAATTGACGAATGTGTTCGACAGGGGATCGACTTCAAGCTTGGAGGTCTCACGGCGATACGCCACGCCCAGGGCCACCTTGATCGGCCCAGCGCCCAAATTGAAATCTTCGCCCAGGTCGCCGCGCACATTGGCATTGAACGCAGCCTGCTTGAGCGTAGAGTGACCCTTGTTTCGGCCCGTCACATAATCATTGGCTGCGGCACTGACCGAGCCGTTGCCGAAAATGTTCATCGGAGCGCAATCTGGATCCAGCCCCGCGAGATTGGATCGGCAGACGATCTGTCCGTTGGCGGGATTCACGACAGCATCGGCAGCGGCATACAGGTTACGGTTGATAATTTGTACGCGATCGAGTTGCTGATCGACATGGCTGTAGCTGAAGCTGGTGTCGAAGCCCCACTTGCCGACATGACCTTTGATACCAGCCGATGCGCGCGCTATCCATGTTTTAGCGATATTCGTAATGGGCGTTATGTCATCGGAAAATCGGCCGACCGTAAAGGATTGGAGGGTCGGATTCGCGTCGAACATCGAGACCACGGCGGCGGGAAGATAGGCGTTGCCCCGGAATATCGTGAACTGGCTTGAAGACAGATAACTGTAGTTCGGAAAGGTGACGTTGTAAGAATTTGCCCGGCTGTAAAGTCCCTCTGCGAAGATCGTCACGTCGTCGCTCAGGTCGAATTCGCCGTGTGAGAACAGGTTGATCCGGCTCTGTCGCGGCGTCAGCTGCGGCAGTCGTCTCGGCCCGTCGCCGCCGCCTGTCGAGGAACCGGTGGGCGTGGTCCCGCCATCGAAGGGCAGAAGGACGCCGTTAGGACCAAATTGCTGACCGCGAAGTGGCCCCGAAGTGATCAGGCCTCCTGTGCTGGCGGTTGGCGCGCGCAGATTGGGAACCACGATGAGCCGAGGCCGCGCCCCCGAGACCGGATTGAGATAAACGCCGGTCGGGTTATCGAACCAGCTTCGACCATTGGGCTGGTTGGAATATCCTACGGCATCTTCATGATAATATTCCGCGCTCGCGATCACCCGCCCGCGATCGTCGGCGAAGGCGCGTCCGTAGACGAGTGACGCATTGATGCTCGCATTGTCGCCATAGGTAGTGATGCCGCCGTTTACATTGCCCTTGAGCCCTTCGAAACGGGTATCGAGAATGAAGTTGACGACGCCGGCAACAGCATCGGAGCCGTAGCTTGCCGACGCACCACCCGTCACGACATCCACGCGCTTGATGAGGGCCTGCGGGAGAATGTTGGTGTCTGTAGATCCTGCGTTGTTCGTTATCGGCAACCGGTTACCATCGAGAAGGATCAGAGTCCGGGATGCGCCCAGATTGCGCATGTTCAGAAGGTTCTGGCCGTTGGTCCCGGTGGAAGCAGACGTATTGGCGACCTGGCTGGCGCTGGTGGATCCTCTTAATTGAGGGAGCTGGTTGAGCGCATCGGAAACCTTGTTCGCGGAACGGTTTGCCAACTGAGCCGCATTGAATGTGCTCACCGGTGTCGGCGCGGAAAAGCCACCACCGCTCAGTCGGCTGCCGGTTACGACGATGTCGCTTTCCTCGGAGGGGAGCGCTTGGGCCACCGGAGGAGGAACGGGTGCGGTTTCCGGTCGCTCTGGCGCATCCTGTGTTTCTTCGGGCACCAGCACAAATGCACCGCTCGGCGTGCGGCGATGGCGCAGACCTGATCCGCGCAGTAGCATCGCCAGCGCCTGATCGGCGGTAAACCGTCCGTTAAGCCGTGCGGACCGCTTACCCTTCAGCAATGCCGGCGAATATAATATCTGCTGCCGCGTCTGGGCGATAAATTGGCTGAGGCCGTCATCCAGGTTTGTTGCCGCGATCCTGACCGGCACTATCTGCGCGCGCTCTTCAGCATGCGCCGGCATGGCCGCAACTATTGCTGCTGCCGACGCTGCTATCGCTAAGCCACGACGCGATGGCGCGTAAAAACGCTTCATAAAACCTCTCCCGCTTCACACTCCCTTATCCGGGAGCTATCAACGAAGACGCGACCGTCGCCATTATGCGAACCGGCATCAGCAACAAAATTGGCGATTATAAGCAAGATATTGTATTATAAAGGAATATTATTTGCCGCGGTGGTGGTTGACCGGCTGACCGGCGAGCTCCGCGATGCACATATCTTCGTGGCGGTGCTGGGCGCGTCGAGCCTGTCCTATGCCGAGGCGAGCTGGACCGAGACGCTGCCCGACTGGATCGCCGCGTATGTGCGGGCGCTGGAGGCATTCGGTGGCGCGCCGGCGCTGTTCGTGCCCGACAATGCGAAGGTCGCGGTGATCAAGGCCTGCCTGTATCAGCGCGTGCCAAAGCAGTTCGCCAGCCTGGCATTGGCGCGCGGCAACGGACGCTACGCCCGCTTCCTGGCCAAGCTCCGGGGAGCGACATCATCTCGGAACAAGGGGACGCAATCATCTCGGAAACGAGGGGCGGCTTCATCGGAATCGGCATACCAAAGTCATCCAGCGCGATCCGGCCTCCCTGTGCCCGCAGTGTTGCTATATTCGGGCCGCACGCTGCAGCGTTCTCGATGAAGCAGGTTTCGGTGATCTCCAGCTCCAGCTTATGCGGATCAAGCCCCGTGTGCTGAAGAATGGCCAGTACGATCGCGGCAAAGTTGGGGTGCGCAATTGAACGGCCGATACGTTTACCGAGAGCATCTCGATCTCCCAGGACTTCGCGGCGGCGCAAGCCAAAGCCCGCCCCTGCGATTGGTCAGGTTGAGCACCCCGGCCGTTTCGATCACATAGTAGATCTTCTCATCGCTCAGGCCCGCGCCATGTAATGCCTGCACGTCGGCCTTCCATGCGCCACGGTAGGTTGGCTGAAACAGGCATGCCTCGGCCGCCCATTGTAGACATTCTAGGCGGCGTGGACAAATTAGCGATGCTTGGCGAACAGGTCTCGCTGCGCTTGGTTGACCGAGCCGCTCTGCCAATCGACTTCACGCTTTGACGGCGGGATGTGGGCTCGCCGATCCTCATTGTCGTAAAACAGGGTGCCGTGAATGCCGAGCGCATCTCGCTTGAGGATCGGGCGGTCCCAGAGCAACGCCATCACCGCCCCTGCAGCGTCTTCCCCAAGCCGGTCGATCAGGTCTTCGACTAGTTCCATGTCGCGCCCATCCGGAAAGATCGCTTCGAACTCTTCCGCAGTCGCCTGGAACACGCTGAAGGTAGCATTCACCGCACCGTCAATGATCTGGATGTTCTTCATAAGGGCGTTTTGGCAGCGGATAGGACCATCGGCAACCGAACCTGATTGACGTGGGGAGAAAGCATTGATTCAAGGCTGCCTTTTGGAGGCAGGCTTGAGCCGGGGCGATCTCACTGGAGCGGAATGGCGTATTCTGAAGGGCTTGCTGCCGATCGAGCCTGAGAACCGTGGCCGAGGTAGACGTCCCGAACAGAACCGCTCAATCATCAACGGCATCCTCTGGCGGCTTCGGTGCGGCGCTCCGTGGCGCGACGTTCCGCCCAAGTATGGAAGTTGGAACACCATCTATCGGAGGTTCCGGCGATGGAGCGAGGCCGGGGTCTGGGAGACCGTGGCAGTGACACTGGCCGAGGTCATGGCGGATAGCGGCCACTACAGCATCGACAGTACCACCGTTCGCGCCCACGTCTCGGCAGCGGGCGGAAAAGGGGGACTCATCGACGCGCTCTTGGCCGCTCGCGGGGCGGGTTCACCAGTAAGCTTCACTGCCTGGCTGATGCCCTCGGACGACCACTCGCCTTCCATCTGACGGTCGGCGAGGCAGCTGATTGCAAGGCATATGATGCCCTGATCGGTTTGCCCGAGCGCACACCCGACGCCTTGCTTGCCGACAAGGGCTATGACGCCGACGCCATCCGCGCCGACCTTGCCGAACGAAACATCAAGGCCGTCATCCCCGGCCGATCAAACCGCCGCGTGAAAATCGACTATGAACGGACGCTCTACAAGCAGCGCAATCGCATCGAACGCATGTTCGGCCAGCTCAAGATTAACCGCGCCATCGCAACGCGCTACGATCAGCTCGCCAATAGCTTCCTCGGCATGGTCCATATCGCCACAGCCAGATACTGGCTCAAATTTGTCCATGCCGCCTAAAGTCTTCTATCACCTCAGGTAACGCGCTCTAAGCTTTGCAATATCAGATGATCCCAAAGCCAATTCTTTATTGAGATAGTCGGGTATACTGCCATAGGTTTTGTCCATGTAAGCGAGGAATTGGACAAGATGTGACTGCCCGCTCTGGTTGTAAAGGGGCTTTGCCTCTATCCCGCCGGGTTCTGCTACAGCCACAGCATAACGTTGCACGATCGGATTGCCAGGATATGCGACCAAATCGAGTTTGGGCATTTCCCATTGCGGCCTGCGGCTGCTGGTTGAAAGGTGATAATCCTCGATAATCGTCCTGCGATCGACTCCCAGCGCTGAAAGAATCAACGACACGGCGATGCCGGTACGATCCTGGCCAGCTGAACAATGAACTAACGTCGCTCCCTCCCCCGCAAGCAGACGCTTGAACAAGGACCGCAGTTGAGGCCTCAGGATTATCTCTAAGCCTGCATACATCGCATCGACGTCTCCGCCGGCAAACTGCTTCATCAGCGGTACGATAGAATAATCGTTGCTGATGAAGAGCGCGCCTGTTCGGTCGTCCAGCTGGTCGGGGGCGACCTCCCGCTCTTCATTGGCCCTCAAGTCCACGATGGTATCGATGCCAAGCCCGCCGAGTAGCCTATAATCTTGGTTCGTCAGCACGGGCAGAGCGCCGGATCGGTAGATCTTGCCCCATCGGACTGTCTTGCCTCCCGCACCCCGGTATCCTCCGATGTCGCGGAAGTTGCTCCCTTGCTCAAGAGGCAGAAGCCGTTCGGCGACGACGGTCAAACTGCCGTCGCCTCGGTCGCGCAGCACAATGTATCGCCGCTGTCCTGCTTGGGCGGACCACGTCGCTTCCCCGGCGCGGCTTCCCCGAAACATGGGTTTGGCCCCCCGCGCGAGGATCGGAGACTCGCTGACGTAGACGTCCACCGGGTCGGCATCGTGCCAGTGTACAGTCAGCCGATCTCGATCAAGGCGAACCACATTGGCGTCCTCGATCGCGGCTGCCGGTGCAGCCGTGGCGCAGCCCAGCAAGGTGACGAGCTTCCAAAATGCCATTAGTTCACTCCCAACATGCGCTGAAATTGCTGTATGCTTCACATTGTCGGCGTGCCGGTGCGGGGGCAACGCTACGCCGCAATGTTGAAAGGTTCCACCGTCGAGAAGGACATCTAGAAACGGGCCTGCAGTTCCACCCCGAAGGTCCGGGGAGCGTTATAGTAGGTTACGAAGTTGGTACCCGGGCCGGTGGGCGATAGAAAGTCCTGCTGCTGATAGGTCCGGTTAGTCAAATTCTTCGCCCAGACCGCGATTTCGTAATTTCCCCCTAACAGCGGGATCTCGGAAAGAGACAGCCTGCCGTCGATGATCCATGTTCGCGCATTCTTGGTCGGATCGCTGGATGGGACCGCATTCGAAAAGTAGCCGCCGACATTGTTGGCGTCGATATGCAGACGCGGCTTGCCGATCGGGGTTTCGCCTATCTTATAGTCGACCGACCCAGAGTAGGAATGTCGGGGCGTGTACGCAATGCTGAGAAATTGGACCAGATTCGAAAATGGGTTGACGACGGCGCGCTTTTTGAAGTCAGTGAAAACGTAGTTGAGTCCAATCGAAACTGCTCGTGTCGGCGCCAGCGTTATATCGACTTCTGCCCCCTTCACCTTGGTCGATCCAGGCGTATTCAACGTTTCGGTTGCAGACGGGTTTGCGGGATTAGTGAAGTCCACCTGAGCATCTTTCAGATCGCTCGTATATAAAGCGACGTTCAGCCGGGCGCGGCGATCGAAGAGGTCCGCCTTCAGTCCAGCTTCCCATGAGGTCAGTTCCTCTTCCCCGAATTTTCGCAGAATCGCCGACCGTGTGTTGGCGCCGCCAGCACGATAAGCGCGACCATATTTGGCATACGTATTTATGTCGTCGGTAAAATCCCATGCCACCGTAACCATCGGATCAAAGCGTTTCGAGTTGAAGACGAAGCTTAGCGTGTCAATGGGAGCACCAAGCAGGTATGTCAGTCTACCGCTCTTGTGGTCATCCGTGTATCGCCCACCAATTGTGAGATGAAGGCGGTTTTCGAGTGACGAGGGCGACCACGTCATCTGGGCGAATGCCGCTTTTGACTTCGTTCTGGCCTCGGATGCCCGGTCCTGAAGCCGGTTGGGGACCCCACCTACTGTGTTGCTTGTGGTTGCGGGGTTGAGCAGCGTAACGCCCGTACCCGTGGCATTCAGCATCAGGGTCCGGAACGTCGTGGCGGTATCACGGCCGAACTCGTTGAAATAATAGGTGCCGAGGACGAACTTGAGATTACCGACATCGCCGACGAGCTGGAGTTCTTCGCTGAACTGCCGTTGAGAGACATTGGCAAAGCCCAGCCGGCCCTGCGCTGCCCTGTCCCAGCGGCTGAGCCCGCCCGCATCCTGATCCCATTGATCGCCGTTCAGCCTTCGCCATCCTGAAATAGATCGCAGCGTGAGCCCGTCGCTGAAGTGCCATTCCCCCGTCAGGCTATGCCCTTGGGTCCGCGCCGTGCTCGGAAGCAGCGGCGCACCGATCCGGCTGATCGACGCCCGCCCGGCGTCGCGTGCCGCGAACACGGCCGGGATGACGGTTTGTGTCGTCGCATTTATATGCGCATAGCCGCCAGCGGATTTGTCGCGCGACCAATCAAACGCATAAAGCAATGATATGTCCGGTGTGGGCGTGAAGAGTGCAGAGGCTCGAAAGCCGTAGCGTTTGACGTCACCGAAATCGGAATTGATATCCGCGAATGAATAGGGGACTCCTCCGATCTTGTAGTCTGCGGGCACGTCCGCTCGCGTGAGCGGATTTTTTACCCAGCCATCGCGCGCATCATAGACCGCGTCCAGCTTGACGCTTAGATTGGCCACCTCCGGCAGATTGACGTGTGCAGCGAAGCGACGACCGTTTCGATTTCCGATGCTGGCCTTGATTACTCCCCCCCACTCGCCGGTCGGCTTCTTTGAAACGATGCTGATGGCGCCGCCGATCGTGTTCCGTCCGAATAAAGTGCCCTGCGGTCCGCGCAAAATTTCAATGCGCTCAATATCCGCCAGTTCCATACCCAATCCCTGGACCCGGCCCAGATAAACGCCGTCCATATACACGCCCAAGGTTGGATCTCGGGTAATCTGGGTCGCATCGACCGGAACCATGCCTCGCATCCCGATTGACACCGCAGACGACCGGCCAAAAAAGGGCACAATCCGCAGCGAGGGGACGGCTCCCGCGAACAGATCGTTCATCGATCCGACGCCCTTTTGCTCAAGCGCATCAGAGCCGAGCGCCACCATGGAAATAGGCGTATCCTGCAGATTCTCTGCTCGCTTCTGCGCGGTGACGATGATGTCCGCGATGCCTTCCTGATCCGGGTTTGCCGCCGCAACCGGGCGGACCGGATCCTCTTGAGCCAGTACGGTTCGTTGGAAGGTTGCTGCTGCGGCGCTGGCTCGGCTGGGCACGATCGCGATAGCGCCCGAATTGCCCTGATGCTGTTGGAACCCGGAGCCGGCCAGTAAAGCGATCAACCCTGCTTCCCGACTCATAAGTCCAGAGGCGCCCGCACTTCGCCCCTTCGCGACCTCGTCAGGGCGATAGATCAGCTGAATACTGGTCTGCTCGCAGTAAAGGTCGAGCGCTCGTTTTAGGTTGCCTGCGGGAATATTGAATTGCTGCGTTTGGGTATGCTCTTGCCCCTGGGCCTGCGCCTGCGCTTCCGCCTGCGATGATATCGGCAATATCGAGACGCCGCCTAGCATCGCGATCAGGAACTTGTTGCCCATTTGTCCCACCCCTCGATTTTCATATCGCAGTCCTCTTACTGCTCATTCATAGGGACAAACGAGCGGACGAATCCCGGATGTCTCACCGCGCATTAATTTCGATTCTATTCTTCAGGCGCCTGACCTCGAGTCCGTAGGCCTGCTCAAGAAGGTCGGCAAACCCCTCCACATTGTTGATTCTGAACGATCCGCTGATACGCTGATTTTGCGCGCCGAGACCTTCGATCGCCAGCTGTCGAATATTGTAGCGGTTGAACTGCGCCGCCGCCTCGCGCAGGCTGATATTGTCGAATGCCAGCATCGAAAAGCGCCATGACAAGTTCTTTCGGATCTGTGCGAGCCTGTCGGCGCTAACCAGCATCGACTGCCCGTCGGTGGCGGCGATCTCGCCGGCGATGAGCGTTGTCGAGCCTGCGTCTGGCCCTGGCCCAGGCGTGACACGAACTCTTCCCTCCAGGACCGATACCGTGATGTCATTTCCTTGGCGACGAACCGCGAACTTCGTGCCGAGGACGGTCACGCTCCGCGATCCCGCGTGCACGACGAAGAGGCGGCCCTTGTCTTTGGCAACTTCGAAATAGGCCTCGCCTCGTTCGAGCCAGAGCGTGCGTTCGGCACGCGAGTTGGCGATACGCACCTCACTCTCGGTATTAAGTTCAACCTGGCTGCCATCGGCGAGCGCGAGCTTTCCGATCTGGCCAAATTTCGTCATATGCTGGGTATATTTCGGCCGCGGCTCTGGAGCCGTAAGGGCGAGATATCCGGCGACGGACATGGCCATAAGGCTCGCCGCCAGGAGGGTCGGGCGTCGCAGGAATGTCACGGGTCGGCTAAAGGTGATCTGAAAACGCCCCCGCAGCCAATCAGGAAAGCCACTATCTGGCTCTTCCTGTGCGAGCGCCGAGGCCAGGTGACGGTCGACCCGGGCGCCACCGTCCTGAAGTCGCCAGAAGGCGGCCTTGTGCGCCATAGACTGTTCAAGCCATAGGTCAAGTTCGCGCTGATCGGCGTCCGACCAGCCCGGCTCCTGACTGCGCACCAGGAAGAGTGCGGCTTCTTGTTCAAGACTCGAAGGATGGGTCATGAAACTGGTCCATGCTTGATTGTCCGCGCGCGGCTTGGTCGTTGCACTCGTCCGTCGCCGCCATGCATGAAGTCGATCAGGGCGCGCATTCCCAAAGTCATCTGCTTTTCTACCGCGTCGATGCCGATCCCCAGCTGTTGGGAAACCTCTTGCGTGCTGAGCCCCTCCACTTTTCGGAGGCGCAACACTTCGCGACATCTGGGAGGAAGAACGTCGAGACCGGCCTGGACCCGCCTGAGTTCCTCTCGCGCCTCGACGTGGCGGGCCGGGGTCAGCCAGTCTATGTCGGGCACAACCTGCTCCAGTTCGGCCACCAGGTCGATCTTGATGATTTTGGCCCGTCGTGCTCGGTTGATCATGACATTGCGAGCGACTGTGAATATATAAGGGCCAGCTAGGTCGGGCAGTGTGCGATTTGCGCCGAGCAGCACACGTTCGTAGACATCTTGGCGGATATCAAGAAGCTCGTCCGACGAGCGCCAGTGGCGGCTGATAAACCGGGTAAGAACAGGCTCACGCGGCAGCACCTCACGGCAAAACCATGCGTTCAAGGCCGCATTGGTCACCATTCCCTATCCAGACCTCTGATCCACGTCACACTGCTAATGACAGTGCGGAGTGAATTTCCCGTATGTTATATCGCTTTTTCATAAGCTGTCCCTTGCCTTCGTAATGATGGGGTCAGGTGTTCGAGTCACCTAAGCGGCACCACCCTTTCCATAGGTAAATGTCTGAAATCAAAGAATAAATACCTCCAGGCTCAGGCCGGGGGATTGCCTTGTTTGTGTGCTTTTGGGATTGAAGCCGGGGCGTCCCAGTGGGTGGTGCGTGGGGCGGGAGGGGGGGGGCGATCTCCATCTCGTGGCAGATCAAGCTGCATAGCAGTGGGTGGAGGTCGCGGTGCCGGTGATGAAGCGGGACGAATGGCTGAAGTTGTGCCCGACTGAGAAAGTGGGCACCGGATTCAGCGAACGATTGACCGGATCGATAGCCTGCAACGGCGATACAATCGTGAGCGCGGCGCTGGTAGAACCGCAGAGCCCATCCCATTTCTCGAGGCAGGACTAACTGGCGGCGGCGCATATGCTGATAACGGTTAGGCGGCTGCCGACCCTTATACGACGTTCACGCACCGATTTTCCATTCTCAGGTGCAGTCTGTCCGCTTACTCAACGTAGCCATGTAAGGATGTCCGATTTCAGACTGTCCGATTTCAGACTGTCCGGTTTCCGCTGGTGAATGAGCATAGCTGCCTGTCCCCTGACAGACAGCACATCGAGCAATTGAGCAAATAGTCGCCCTCGTGATCCAGCACCATGCGGACTGCCCGCTCACGAACCTCCGGTGCAAACTTGTTCGTCGTCTTGCTCATCGTAGACCCTTCCTCTCAGGAGTTAGGGCCTCCGACAATCCCGGGGCGGTTCAAGATCTGCCTGCGGCGCTGAAACCAGATCACTGGGCCGGTACTGCGACACCCACTTGCCCAACGTCGACTTGCCGATACCCAAATCCGATGCAACCCGGTCGCGCGGCAACCCGCTGGTCAGTGCGATCCGCACCGCCTCCTGCTTGAACTCTTCTGTATGCTTGATCATCTCGTCGGTCTCCTGTTGCGAGCTTTAATCGCTCAGGTGACCGGCGCAAAACCGTTACAAGTCCAGAAAACCCGGGGCGCTTCATTGACGGCCTCCAGTATCTGCCGACCAACATCGGGCGACACCGCGCCGGAAGCGATTGCCGATATGACGGAAGCGGCCCGCTCACTGGCGGATGCGGTGTGGTCAAATTCAAACTGAACCGACTGCGACTGGCTCTTAAGCGCGAGCACAATGCGGGCGAGGATCGGCGAAGCGGACGCTGAGCCTAGCCATCGGATCACCCCGTGCCGCCGCCCCGCGCTATCTTGTCATCGCCCGTATATCGCCATAGAAGGCGGAGCGTGGGTAGCGGTTCTCATCGAACGGCTTTTTGGTGTCGTTAAATATGGCGGAGCTCGATGAGCCTTAATATCGGAACATCCACCCGCTTCGAGTACGTCGCTATCAGATTGCGCTGCAGATAAAATGATCATTGCTACACGCGCAAGAACGGCTGTGCTCTGCTTCTGGAGTGCGAGCGAAGGCGCATGACCGCGCAACCGCCTTTGACAGACCTTGATCGGGCGATCCTCGATGTTTTGACGAGTGATCCTCAAGCCAGCGCCCGTATGGTTGCTGATGCGCTCGACATGCCTTTAACTAAGGTTGTGCCGCGGATGCGGGCTATGGACCGGCGAAAGGTGTCCCGCGTCTTGGCGGTCCTCGATCTTGCGGCCGCTGGCCAGCAGATATGTTTTGTATTGATCGACGTCCGACGTGTTTCCGTTGAATCGGTAGCCGCTCGGATCGCGCCGATCGCTCATGTTATCTTGGTGAGCACACTGTTAGGCGGAACTCATGACCTGCTGGTGATGATCCGCTTCAGAACAGTTGGGGCGCTGCATGACCTCCTGTTCAACCAGATTGGCAAAATCGAAGGCATATACCGTTCAGTCGTGTCGATCGTACTGGATATTGCATTGTTCCGGTCACAATATTTGCGACATGATCCGGGAATCGAGACAACGGATGTCGTGCACGATCTCGCCGAAGAATATTCCGAGGACCAGATTGACGAGGTGGATCGCCAAATTATTGCCGAACTGCTGCTCAACGCTCGCCAGTCGATCAAATCGGTTGCACGCAAGTGTCAGATCAATGCCAGCACAGTGCGTTATCGCATCAGGTCTCTCGAAAGCCGTGGCCTTATGCGGTTCATCACCGTGCTCAATCCCCCTGCGCTTGGTATCGGGGCCTTTGCCTTGGTTGAAATCGAGCCCGAACCAAACCGGCTCCCGGAGGTCATCGCCAGCCTGCGGAACAAAAGCTGGCTGCCCCAGATTTTCGTGACAACGGGATCCGCGCCAATCAAAGGCATCCTGCAGGCCGAGAATGCTCGGGCTATCATGGAAATTAAAAATCAAGAACTAACGCAGATCGAGGGCATCATTCGAGTTGAGATTTCGACATTGGTTGGTACCCGCAAGATGGACCTCCGATGGGGGCAGAAGTACGTCTGATCAAGAATGTGAACGGCAATCGCGGGTACACCGCCTGCGCGCACCCGAAGTTATCCCCAATAATCTCCGAAATCAATATTCAAGTGGAACGTTATATGTATCAATATACTCAGCGAACT
Source organism: Sphingobium anseongense (assembly GCF_037725245.1). Taxonomy (NCBI): domain Bacteria; kingdom Pseudomonadati; phylum Pseudomonadota; class Alphaproteobacteria; order Sphingomonadales; family Sphingobiaceae; genus Sphingobium; species Sphingobium anseongense. Next base: position 25,595 of record NZ_JBBJUL010000004.1, read on the forward strand.
GCTTACGAATAATAAGCGGATCAAGCCCCATCTCTTTCATGTCATAGATATGCTTACCGTAATAATCTTTGGGTTGCTGTGCAAGAAACTTCCCAATGCTGCGAGCGTGCACGGGATCGAAACTTTCCCCAAAATGACTATAGGCTGATCCGATCGACTCCGTTGGATTTTTTGCCAGTTGGTTGTAATAGAGATGATAACACCAACCCTTATCCTTTTGAGCTTTGTCGTACGCCATCATCCTGTTCAATGCAGTCCACCACTGCCATGTGAAATGTTCAGCGGCTTTCCGGGGGTCTAGATTTGGGTTTTTGATACACTCGAAGGCTATCGTCATGCTTGTATGCGATGCGATACAGCTGAGCGGGTCGCGATGGTTCCAAATGATGCGGGCATCTGGGTAGGTTTCCATGACGACGTCGATCGCAGCCATATGCGCGGGGGCCTTGAGACCCCAATGCGCTGTCGGGATGGCGTCTTGCCATATCTGCAGCATTTGTTTGTGCAAGCGATAAGCTGGCCGCATATCGCTATCGAATAGCCATTCAATATATTCGGGAACGAGCGAGATATTCTGAAACATGATGCTCTGAAAGCCCATCTGCGTCATGAGCACGCATTCCTGCGGATAAAGCGCATCCCACGGGTGCATCGCTTTCTGCGCGGGTGCCATATGCGCCAGCGCTCTCGCGCATTCGGCGATACGAGGATCGGAATAGCGGGTGACAAGCTGCGTGGGCGGAACCGGATGGTCGACCTCCCAAGTCAAAGGCGAGCGAACCCGTGGATCGAGGTTGAACAGCTGGGAAGTCAGCGACGAGCCGGATCGTGTCAATCCCGTAATGATCCACGGCCGATCAATAATCTCGTTCTGCACCTCTGGATGGGCCTTGTGCCAATCTACGATTTGAAGCCGCCTCGCCAGCGTACTGACAAGAAACTCCGTACCTGTAAAATGGCCCAAGTCGGTAAGGTTGTGGTCTCTCGAATAGGCCTCACACACCTTGTTGAGCCCCTCCAGAAAGCTGGGATCGCCCAAATCTTCCAGCGTGGTGCGTGCCCGTGCCGTGTCGATCAAATTTTCCGCAATGAAGGGCGCACGCATATATCCGCCCGGGAGGGCCTGCTGATAAACCGGGATGTGGTCGATCGCGTCCCGCCAAGTCCATTCTTTTTTCATTTGCAATCCCCTCGGATTTGGCTGTTTTCATGCTATCCCGAGCCGGGCCGGGGGCTATGCCAACAGCCTTATAGCAACGCGCTCGTCTTCAGAGGCGCATGCTTAGTGATTTCCATGATCCCCGGTTCGGCTGCCATTACGTCCGGAATTCGGTTCAGCAAGCTGGAGGCCGATGCAACGCCCGAATTTTCCCGCACGACGCGAATATCCATCCCGGGCATGCCCTTTATGGTCCAGCGCATTTCCTCAACCTCCCCCTCGCGAAAAGCGCGCGCTTCAATCTCGGATCGGGCGGCAACGCCCTCTTCGGTCTCTACGTCGACCAGAAAGCGCGTTCCCCAGGAGATGCCGGCCGGCAGGGTCTTTTCAAGGACAGGGCAAAAATACTCCTCGTCCCATATGACCGGCTCCTGACTTTGGGTAACATTCGCAATGGTATATCCAAGCTTCTGCAGCACGCTGACCGAGGGAATGGCGAACACTCCGCCCCCAACACCAGTGGCGGAATATTTCTCGCTGTACATTTCTGCGGTCAGACCAACGCCCAGGCGATCAAGCCAATACATGCCCTGTCGGGCAATTTCGGTTCGGGTGCGATGGAGCATGGATTCGATTTCGACGCACGGGCCAGCCGCGATGATGCCGCTCCAAATCCGGGTGCTGTCCCATATGCCGCCGCCGCTGAAGGTAACGCAGCGACGCTTCGCCAGCGCATCAATTTTCCCGGCAAGTTCTGGGTTCATCCACCACGGATTATAGGACGCGCTACCATGGCAGAGCACATTGATGCCGGCGCCGAGAAACCGTTCGTAAGCCGGCCAATTTTCCTCAAGCTGGTCACCCGCGGCAATCAGGGCCACGTCAGCATTCAACCCCGAATATTCCCCCGTTTCGCTGTCTTGAACCAACACGCCGAGATCGCGATCAAGCCCAGCCAACCTTCCAATATCCTGGCCTATCTTATCTCCAGAACGATTATAGGCGGCTTCGATTGTCCATCCTTTCTTGGTGGCCAGGCGGACGAGCTCCTGACCAACAAAGCCAATCCCATAAATCACCAGCTTGGGTGAGAAGGAAGATGTTGCGGGCATTCTTTATCCTTTGTCAGTCGAGTGTGCGGACCCGCTTTTGTGACGGAAGCGGCCATTGGGACATTGAAAACCAATTGCACTGGTTGCTCGATGCCCTCTTGGGTGCCGACCAATCCTGCCTGCGAAAAGGTCATGGCACCAAAAACAGGGCCGTCGTTCGCCCCTTCGCCATCGACCATTGCTGCATCGCGCCAGACCCGGCCAAACCACAGCGCTCAGATTCGCGGCACAGAACCAACAAACCTCCCGCCCCAAAATCCACCAGCATCAGTCATGGTTTGCGAGACTGCATTCCTCGGCGGCCACGACGCAACCGCGATCAAAACCGCACTGTGGCATCCATACCGAAGGTTCTTGGAGTACCGTAATTCCCTATTGCCTGCCTGACGGCAGAATTGAAAAAATGAGACACTTTGTAATCCACATTTGCGATGTTTTTGATGTAGCCACGCAAGGTAAATTGCTTGCTTGCGGTCGTGTAAGTCACGAATGCATTCTGAAGACTGTAGGCTTTTTGGATCGCTTGATCGCTCGGGAACTCGCTGAAGTGGACTTTGCCACTGAAATAGGTGTCGCCACGCAGCAGAAACTCTGCGCCGCCACTCATTTCGAAGCTGTATTGCAGCCCGACATTCAGTGAATAGGGCGCAGCGCGGTTCAACCAATTGCCCGAAACATCCGTCTGACGGTCTGCTGCTGGACGCGGATCGAAAGCTCCGCAGGCGCCCGGGAAAGCGGCTTCATTGCAGTTCTGGAAATTGGAGTATTTTGCTGACTGAACCATTCCGGAGGCGTCGAGCTGGAGCCGGTCGGCCAAAAGGGCGCTAAGCGAAAATTCCGCGCCATATATCTCTGCTTTCGCAGCATTCAGCGTGAAAAAGTTGCCGACATCGACAACCTTCTGCACCTGGAGATTCGAGATATTGTAATAATATCCCGCCAAGTTAAATCGGACCCTATTGTCGAACAATTTAGTTTTAATACCGATCTCAGGGCCTTTGATCGATTCCGGATCGAAGCCATTGTAGCAGCTGTTGGCAGTGAACCCGCCAGCTTTGAACCCCTTCGACCACTGGCCATAGAGCATGACGTTATCTTCAACATCATATTGCGCGCCGACCCTGGGCGTCCATGCGTCCCATTCGCGTTTGTTGGTCATAAGCGGGCAGGCGGGAGCGCCGTTAACGATGAGGGATTGGGTCGCCTTTTTCTCGTCCTTGTTATAGCGGATGCCGAATTGAAGGCGCAGTCGATCAGTAACGGAAAACGTATGGTCAGTGAAGGCCGAATAGGATTTCGAAGGCATCTTGCCGTAGGTGTCGAAGGTTGCCGCAAAGCCAGGAACGGAAAAGGGAGTGGATGAATTACTTACAAAGTCATCATGAAAATAAAATAATCCAACTATCGATTTCAATCGTCCGTCGAGTGTTTCCGCGTTGAAATCAAATTCTTGGGTAAATGACTTGCTGTCGATCTTCTGGTCGGTCGGACCGCTAGCGACACCGCTCGTGTCAAGGTCGATCAGCATATGGTCCTTGAATGTCTGATAGCCGGTGATCGACTTCAGGCTCACATTGTCCGTGATAGGCACATTGATCGTCGCGGAAGTCTGCAAATATTTCGACCGTGTGAAGGCCGGCAGTTCGGAATATGTTTTGCGCGGCACAAAAGACTGCTGGCCGAGAAACGCTATAAGGCTCGGAGAATCCGGCGCGGCGAAGGATTCCGCCACGGGCACGGTGCGCGTATCGAGATAGATCGCCTCGAGCGCGACATTGATCCCGTCCTTTGACCCGATATCCACCGCAAGCCGGCCACCTGCGGACCGCCCGGAATCTAGTCGCGATCGCGGCGCGTTGGGATGGAGATTCTTGGTATAACCCTTGTGCTGGTTGTCGTAGATACCCGACACCAAAATCCGGACATCGTCCGAGATCGGGCCGGTAACGCGTCCCTGAATGCCGTAACGGCTATAATTGCCGATGCGGCCGGTCACTTCGCTCTCGAAAGAGTTGGTCGGCCGTTTCAGCACATAATTGACCACGCCTCCGGTGGCGTTGCGTCCATAAAGCGTCCCTTGGGGACCGGAAAGTACTTCGACCCGCTCAAGATCGGCCATGGCCGAATCAACGCTCCGCGAGCGCGGCTGATAGACACCATTGATGTGCGTCGCCACGGACGGATCTTCTGCGCCCGAGGTGAGACCCGTGCTGATACCCCGTAGCGTGATCAGACTCGTGCCATAAAATTCGCCGACCACCAGCGACGGTACTTCGGCCTGCAGGCCGGAAATGCTATCGATCTGGCGAGTTTCGAGCGCATCGCTACCTAATGCAGTGACGGACGCGGGGACTTTTTGAAGATTTTCTGCGCGCTTCTGGGCGGTCACGACGATGTCGGCGAGGCCACCGCTCGCCGATTGATCGGCCTCCGGCGCCTCCTGCGCTAACGCACCCATGCTCCAGCAAAGCGGCACCAAGCTCGCTGCCGTCCCAAGCAAAATTCGGCTGCCGAATTTCATGTTCGTCTGCATTTCTCATCCCCTCCATTGCGCCAATTTGCGCGCGGTCGACTCTTTGTTCGTTCCGCCATCCAAAATAGCAGCATGAGCAGTCTAATCAAGCTATTATTGATTAATGCACTGCCAATCTGCCGAAATTTCCAATTTTGGAGAGGATTTCTGCATTTTTTTGCTCGATTGGCGCTGAGTGTCGTGAACGAAGGACGTCCACAATCCAACTGAAGCGAGAGCGACGAAGCCGAGGAGTTTGGGGTTTTGTCGTATCTGGTGGTGATGCGCCGCCAGTTTTTGAGCTTATTGAAACGGCCTTTGATGAGATTGATGTGTTGGACCCGCTCAACGACCAGCGAGCAGCGCCCGCGGCAGATCCGTGATCCTCGTCCTCGGCGCATGGCGCTGCTACCCCCGGTTCGCTGACGATGAACGGGTCGACGCCGTACCGGGTCGGTAAGAGGCTGTGTCAGAACGCTGACGTAATCGAGGGCAATGGAGTTTTGGTATGGTCCCGAGGAGTTGCGACACCAACCTTGGAAGCCGTCATGTGGAACCCGACCGACCGCGCGCGTCATAGCCTGCACGCTGATCAGGCATTAACGCGGACGCTTCTATATTGATCTGTTTTGGCCTCCCCTCGGAAGATGAGTTCGTCCCTGTTCACTTCTGATTGAGGATCCAGATGACGATACTGTCGGCATCCTCCCGAGTTGCACCCATCCTTTTGGTGGCGGGCATCGGCACATTGCCCAAGAGCCGGCGCTGCCGTTTAAAACTCGATCGACGAGTTTTGCCTTGTCCTTGACGGAATAGCGCTTGGCGATCGCTTTAACCGAAGGGCCAATCTTGCTCGCGTTCAAATCGTGGCACGCAACGCAGCTTTTTTCAGTATACAGACGATTCTGATTGGGTCCCCGCGCGGCCAACACGTAATTCTTAAAGTAAATGCCCGCACCGAATATCAAATAAGCGATCAAGCAAAGGCTGTTAGCGCATAATCTGATATACCTTCGTCCCATAATTTCACCTATGCTAATGCATCGCGATGACAGGCGGATGATATATATATTTCTTTAATTCTGAGATCAATGAACACTTTTATTAAAGATCACTGTTAATAAAGATGCGAATAAATATGCTGGCTGGAAAAGGCTTATACTGCTGGACTTTCCGACTCATTCTCTTGTTCCGATCATGCCCGCGGCGGAGACGGTCGGGCTGTATCACCGCGCCGGTCGCAGACGCATGAGTTCGCCGCTGTCGGTGATGAGATAGATCAACCCGTCCGGACCGACCTGGATATCCCGCATGCGCCCGACGTTGAACAATATAGTCTCCAAAAGAACCACGCGATCCTTAGTGAGTGTCGCCCGCATGAGCGTTCGATATTTGAGCGTGCCGATGAAGGCGCTCCCCGTCCACTTCGGGAACGCGTTGGCGTTATAGAAGCGGATCGCCGACAGTGCAGGCGCCGGCGACCAGTTGTAAACCGGCTGCTCCATCCCGGCTTGCTGCGGCCGGGGTGGGGGACGGACTTGACATCATAGCGATGGCCCCAGGTGATCACCGGCCAGCCATAATTTTTGCCGGGCAGGATCAGGTTGAGTTCGTCCCCTCCCCGCGGCCCGTTCTCCGTTTCCCAAAGCGAACCGGCGTCGTCGAACGCCAGACCTAGCGGCACGCGGTGGCCATAGCTCCAGACATAGGGAAAGGCGCCCTTCCGGGCGACGAACGGGTTGTCCGCAGGCACGGAGCCATCGTCGTTCAGCCGGAGGATCTTGCCTCCCGCCTGGGCGAGGTCCTGAGCCGGCGTCTTATCCTGCTCGGATTCCATGCAATCGTCGTCCAGAACCGAGAACAAGACATGGCCTTTATCGTCAAAGGCGATTTTCGCCGAGCCGGACATGTGGCTTGGTGTCATAAACAGGTTCTGGTTGTCGATCCAGCGGCCCTCCTTGATGCGCCCCCGGCTGAGCGTCACCCGCACTCCGGCGTCGCCCTTCACGCCGGGCTGTTGGAGCCGGGGCGAAGGCGCCGGCTCGGTGAATTTTGGCGCTGCGCCCGGGATAATTGCTCGACAGGATATAGAGTTCGCGCGTGCCGGGCTTGATCGCCATGCTGGTGGTAAAGAGGAATTCGCCATTCTCCCGATCCGGGATCAGAATCTGGCCGATCGGGACGCCCTTGGGATTGAAGACCATGACCCGGCCCTCGCCGGCCAGCGCGGCATAGACGTTGCCATCGGCGTCCACGCGCAGCGAATCCACGGTTGCGCCGACGAAATGGTAGCGCATCGTCGTGCCCACCACGGGCGAAATCTGCGTCGGTGTCATAAGGTCGATGCGATGGAGAAACCCGGTTCCGACTTCGCCGACCCATAATGTCTTGCCGTCGGGGCTGATCGCGATACCGTTGGGCATCGACATGCGGGTCATGATCGGCGTGATCGTCTTCATGTCGGCAGCGACATGGTAGACGCCGCCGGTGCGATCGGCATTATTGCCCTGGAAATCGGTGAAGTAGAAGCCGCCCTCCTTGTCCATGGCAAGGTCATTGGGAATATGGCCCGCCTTGGGATCGACGATGATCTGCTTGTCCGAACCATCCGGCCGGATCGAGAATATCGAGCCGGACTGTGTGCCGCCTATGCCTCCTATGGCTGCGACAATGATGCGGCCATTTTTGTGAAAAGCCAATCCGGCCGAGCCTTCGCCGTTCTTGGGCAGGATCATCTTCAGCTCTTGCTTGGGCGAAATCCGCATGATCCGGCCGCCCTGAACCTCGACGAACAGCAGGTTGCCCTGACCGTCGAAAACAGGCCCTTCGATAAACAGGTTCTCCTCCATCCCGCCGAACGCCGGCATGCTGGTCATGATGCTCGACCATGGCTCGGCGACAATCGTTTGGAGGCCGGCTTCGCTGGGCGGGATCACCGGCGCGCGGCTGGTCGTCTTATAGACCAGAGCAGGGGGGGAGGGCGGGGCTGCCGTCGAAGGGGCCGGTGCGGCCAGGCTCGTGGCAATCGCGCAAGCCGAGATCGTCAGCACGCGGGAGACTTTCAGCACAATATTCTCCTTCATCAGCCTTGGTTCTGGTGTGACTGGGCGACCGGATGGGGGCGAAGAACGGTAGATCATGTCTATCCCTTCGGCAGGGCGCCGGTCGCGACCCGGCTCAATATCACCATGCGCATCGCATCGGCCAATCAAAGGTCGAACTTCTGAACTACCGCAAGACCAGAAAGGTCCTCTTGACCTTCACCGAGCTGATCAACCAGTCCCTGCCGACCTTGGCATAGGTTTCATGATAATAGCCAACGCCGTTGAGATATCTGAACGGTCGGGGCGGGGGCGAATAGGATTCATCCTCGAACGGCCAGATCGCACGCGCTTGGGATGCCGACAGAATGTCGATCATCGGGTTGAACAGTTTGTGCGCGGACGTGTTTTTGTTTTGATCCCAGCCCTTCTTCACGGCATTCGTGATGTTGGTACGGCCGACGACAGGCAAAATCCCGGCTTTGACGGTATAGGATCGAATAAATTCTTCACTCAGATCGCTAACCCCGGTCCATTTCCCGGTGTTGGGATCGCGGGGGTTCAGGTGACCGCTGATATCCCACACAGCATCTTCTGTGAAATTGGCGCCAAAACCTTCCGCGTCCTTGTTGTCGACGCAATATGCGTATCGGGCCTTACGATATTTGATGCCCTCGATGGCAAGCAACTGCTCGGTGTCGGTAACGGGGGAACTGGTCGCCGTTGCCATCGCCGTGCTTGACATGGACGGCAGCATGATGCCCCCTGCTACGCCTGCGATCAAATCACGCCGCGTCGCGCCACCTGAATTGGCTCCATGTTCGGGATCGTTCATCATGCTGTCCTTAATAGAGCCAGTTCCGTGATCGCGTGCCTGCGCCCTGCCTGCAAATGTCTGTTATGACAGGGCCGCACATTGATCATCGCCGCAGATAGGTTCGGCGCGGCTACCTGGCCTGCGCGGGTCGCGCAGGCCAGGGCCACAGGTCACGCGGGGATGATGCGCATCCTCAATATGTTCATCAGAACCTGGTCGACACGCGCAGCATGATTTCGCGACCGCGGCTGGGAACCGCCTGGAGATCGCCATAAATGGCCGGGCCTGTCTCGTTGCCGGGGGCGGTGCCGGTGAAGGGACTGTCGCTGGCCCGGGTCCAATAATATTCATCGGTAAGGTTGCGGCCGATCAGCGCGATTTCCCAGCGGTCATCCTGTTCGGCGAGCCGGACCGTGGCGTCGAACAGCTGATAATTGGGCACCCGCGCAAACGGGTTGGACGCGGCGTCGGTCAGGTAGCTGGCGCTGAACGTCATGCTGGTCGACAGACCAAGTTTCAGGCCGGACGTGACGGGCGTTTCATAATCGAAGCCGACATTCCCCGTCCATTCGGGGGCCCGGACCAGTTGCGTTCCCGCCAGATTCTGGAGAGATCCGTTGACGCCGGCGGGGGCGGGCACCCCCTGTCCCGGCTGGCCCGGCACGGGCACGAACGCGCAGCCGCGCGCCTTGGTCTGGCCCCGGTAGCAACCGGCGAAATAGTCGTTATACTGGCCCTTGTTGTACGCCACCGCGCCGTGAAGAGTCAGTCCTTCGAGCGGCGTGCGATAGGCGAAATCGAACTCGCCGCCTTTGCTTCTGACCTTGCCGACATTCTTGAGTTCCAGCGTCGTGCCTTGGGTGAGGATCGACACCTGCAGACCCCTGATGTCGTAGGTGTAGAGCGCCAGGCCCGCGGTGAGCGCCCCATCCAGCAGGGATGCCTTGGCGCCCGCTTCGAAACCCTTGACCGTCTGCTGATCATAATTGAGCGGCAAGGACACGTTCGATCCGCCCGAGTTGAAGCCGCCCGAAATGAAGCCGTGCTTGTAGGAACCGTAGATGTTCAGGTTTCGGTCGGGATGGTAGGACAGCGTGACTTCAGGCGAGAAGTCGTTCCAGCTGTCTTTCGACCCCTGAGCGAAAATGGGCACCAGGGGCAAGAGAAGCCCGGTTGTGGGATCGACGCCCGTCTGGCTCCGCGCGACCGGCAGCCTCTTCTTCTCATAGGAATAGCGTCCGCCCGCCGACAGCTCGAGCTGATCGGTGATATCCCACTGCATCTGCAGGAAGGCCGAATAGGCGCTGCCCTTCTGCTTGTAGAGATTGTTCACCACCACCAGCGGCACGAGCGGGGCGACCGTCGTGAAATTGGTGCCGTTATAGAATCCCGACACGCCCTGCGAGGCCTTGCTCGTCTGGAAGTGGCCGCCCATCATGAAGTTGAGCGGTCCGTCGAAATCGCTGGTCAGGCGGATTTCTTCCGATAGTTCCGTAAAGCTCAATCGTTGATCGGACGCCAGCATGCGCGCGGGCACATAGGTCGCGGTCACGTTGATGAGGTTACGGTCCTTTTGATGATAGAGGCCGGTCACTGAGGTGAGCGTCAGCTCGTCGCTCGGGCGGTAGTTCATCTCATAGCCGATCAATATCTGCTTCTGGTCGCCCTTCATCTGGTTATCCGTGCCGAACCGCGGGTAACGCCGGCTGAAATTGTCGGTCCGCGCGCCGGTCGACACCTTGTCGTCGGCCCGGCAATTGTCGATCTGGCCCGATTGCGGCGCGCCGCCGGGGCAGGCGACAAGCTGAAGGTTCGACGTGTACCCGTCGCCATGAATCTCGCCATAGGTGAACTTCAGCCGGGCGTCGAAGCTGTCTGTCGGTTCGAACTTCAATGTTCCCCGGACCGCGAATTCCTTTGTCCTGGGCGCAAAGCGATGCCGTGGCGCGGTTATCTCGCTGCGCGGCGTGATGTTCTCGACCCAGCCGCGCATCTTCGACCCATAGGCCGCGACGCGGAAGCCCAGAGTGTCGGTGATCGGGCCGGACACATAGCCTTCGCCGCGCCATTCATGAGCGTTGAATTCGTAGCCGACCGACGCCTTGCCCTGAAGCTCCTGGGTCGGATCGCCCGTGCGGATCGAAATCACGCCGCCGGGGCTGTTCTTGCCATAGAACAGCGCCTGAGGACCTTTGAGAACCTCGACCTGCTGCATGTCCATCTGCGCCAGGCGGCGGATAGTGGAACGTGCCACCTGCACGCCATCGATGTTGAACGACACCGCCTGGTCGGCAAAGGGGTTGGCGTCCGACCCGCTGATACCGCGCAGCACGATGTTGCCGCCCTGGGCATTGCCGCCGTCGCCCGTGACAAGCTGCGGTACGATCCGGGCAAGCCCGTCGATCGAACTGATGCCGCGACGCTGCAGTTCAGCCCCGGTCACCGCCGTGATCGCAACCGGAACGTCGATCAGCGTCTCTTCGCGCTTGCGCGCCGTCACGATGATGTCGCTAGCCGCTGCTTCGGCGGGCGGGGCGGGCATGGCAGGGGCCGCTTCCATCCGCTCGCCGGAAACGGACGACTGTGACTGAAATGCAATGGTGCGCCGCTTGGCGGCTTCCCGGACGATCGCCTGGACACCCGAAGGATCGCGCCTCGCCTCAAAGCCCGTGCCCTTGAGCAACTCGGCCAGCGCAGCTTCCGGGGTGGCGCTGCCGCTGCTTCCGGCGGTGACGGCGCCTGCCAGCTTATCGGGCCGATAGATCATCTGAAGCCCGGTTTGCTGTGCGAGCTGTTTCAGGGCCTGCGCGAGGTCACCGCGTGGGACAGCATAGCCCTGAGCGATGGCCGGCGCGGCATAGGCCAGCAGGCTTCCGCAAATCGTTGCAGCTGCGGCGTGCTTCCAGTTTTTCATGATTCCTCCCCTGATGCGGCTTCTGTATGCCGTCAGAGGATAAGACCATCAGCGGGCAAAAAACCCCTGCTCAACGTTTCAATATTATTTTTCCATCTGCGGTTCGCGATACGCGAACGTCATAAACCTCTATCAGCAACCGGATGAACGCTTCGCGATTGTCGAGCTGAAATCCCCCGCCGATCGGCATTGCGGCCAGCTGATCGTCCGCTACCACCATCGGAATTTGGTTGTAGCGATTGAGTTCCGCCACGGCCTGACCCAGCGTCTTGCCATCCAGCACGATGGCGCCGTTGCGCCAGCGCAGTCCTTGTTCAAGCCGCGACAGCGGTTCGCGCAATACGATGGTGGCCTTGCTGTTTGCCACCGCCGTCGATCCGCCGCGCAGCACCGTCGATCCCAGCGCCGAACTATGGCCGGTATCCTGAAACTGGACCGCCCCTTGAAGCACCGCGACACGCACCAGTTCGCCATCGCGGCGAACCGAAAATTTGGTGCCAAGGACCGATACGTCATGGCCGCCGGCATGAACGACGAAAGGCCGGCTCTTGTCGTGCGCGATCTGGAAATAGGCTTCGCCGCCGCTCACCCAGGCGGAGCGGCGCTCCTCTCCCAGGGCGACACGCAATTTCGTATTCGTGTTGAGATCGATCGTGCTTCCGTCGGGCAGATGCACGGTGCGTCGCTCGCCTATCCGGGTTTCGAACTGCACGATCCGTACCGGGTCGGGCCGCGGCCACATGGCGAAACCCACAAGCACCAGAACGAGCGATGCCGCGACGGCGAACGGCGCGAAGGAACGCCAGATGCGTCTTGCAGGCGGCGCATCCTCGTCCGGGACGTAAAGCGCGCGCAGGCGATCAGTCAGGCGCCACCCTTCCTCCAGCCGCCAATAGGCCACCTTGTGCGAAAGGGATTCTGCCAGCCATGCATCCAGTTCGGCCTGGTCGGTGGGCGACCAGTCGCCTTCGTCGCGACGCACGATGAATCGTGCGGCCCGGTCCTCGGTCATATCGGTTGACATCATGAACCCTCGCGGGGTTTGCCGACGGAGGCCGAAGCGCCCTCGGCATCGGATGGTGCAGCCGTTTCGAGCATGTGGTTGGCGAGCAGGCGAATGCCTCGTGTGATCTGTTGCTCCACAGCATCGATGCCGATGCCAAGATGGTCGGCGATCTCGCGTATCTTCATTCCCTGCACCCTGCGAAGCCGCATCACCTCGCGACAACGGGTCGGCAGACCCTCCAGGCATTCGCGCGCGCGGGCGAGTTCCTGTTTGGCGCTCAAATACCGCTCGGGCGTCAGCCAGTCGGGATGCATGGGCAGACGTTCGATATCGGCCACGGAATCGATGCGCACGATGCGCGCGCGCCTGGCGCGGGTGATGAGCAGGTTGCGCGCTATCGCGAACACATAGGGCGCGGTTCGGTCCGGCAAGCCCCGGCCGGCGCCGCGCAGCGCCTTTTCATACACTTCCTGCCGTAGGTCGGCGATCTCGTCCTTTTGCGAACAATGGCCGCGCAGGAAGGCGGTCAGCGAAGGCTCAAGCGAGAGCACCTCCCGACGAAACCACCCGTTCAACTCGTCATCGCTGAACATTTTTCCTCCGCCCGCACATAGGCCTGTAACCCAAGACGCACGAAAGCCGAAATACCCCTTTCCCCGATCGATGCACGCATTCGAAATTCGCCACCCGTTCGAGGCATAGGGCGGGACATGAACTGCGCCGCCAAAGGGGCGTAACAAGGCGCCTCCGCCTTGCTGACGACAGTCCGCCTTGCCGTTCATCGGCCGGTGCCGGAATATGGGCGCTTTATGTGAAAGGCTTGCCCGTGTTCGGGCTTGCAGCGATGGACGGCATCTTCGTGGTCCCGGTGATGACGCTGCATTTTCGATCACGCCGATGGATATCGGCTGCCGGTCCCGATGACCGCGGGGCTTCTGGCCGTTGCTGCCATATTCTCGGTGCTGCTGATCTTCGCGACACGCAAGCACCGCCAGTTTGGCCAGGTGGTGGCGGTGTCTTGACTCGTTTTGGCCAGGTCGTCACCATTCCCCGGACGATATGTCCAGGCCGCCCGTCAGGCGATGAACTGTTCCGCGGCAATGCGGTCGTCCAGCGTATGTTCGGGATCGAACAGCAGCGTCAGCGGCGTGGCCCGGTCGATCTTCACGTCCACCTGCGCGACGTCGCGCACTTCCCGCTGGTCGCCGACCGCGCTGACCGGTCGCTTGACCGGGTCGAGGACCGTGAAGCGGATCGCGGTGTTTTCCGGCAGGATCGCGCCGCGCCAGCGGCGCGGGCGAAACGGGCTGATCGGTGTCAGCGCGACCAGGCCTGACCCAAGCGGCAGGATCGGTCCCTGTGCCGACAGATTATAGGCGGTCGACCCCGCAGGCGTCGCGACCAGCACGCCGTCGCACACCAGTTCGGGCAGCACGGTGCGGCCATTTACCTGCACTTCCAGCTTGGCGGTCTGGCGGGTTTCGCGCAGCAGCGACACCTCGTTGATGGCGGGGATGGAGAATTGTTCGCCGTCCACCGTGTCCACGGTCATCCGCAGCGGATTGACCTTGAAAGTCTTGGCCGCCTGCAACCGTTGTTCCAGCCGTTCCAGCCGCCATTCGTTCATCAAAAAACCGACCGTGCCAAGGTTCATGCCGAAAATCGGCAGGATGCGATGCGCTTCCAGCATCGCGTGCAGGGTCTGGAGCATGAAGCCGTCGCCGCCCAGGGCGATGACCATTTCCGCCTTGTCGACGGGCACGAAATCATAGGAAGCGCGCAGCCGCTCCTCCGCCGCCTTGGACGCTGGCGTTGGAGACGCGACCAGGGCGCGCCGGACCTCGTCGCTCATCCGCCGGTAACGCTCATATGCCGCGTGGTCGCCGGCTTTCGATGGTCCGGCCCGATCGCGAAGTCGTGGGCCAAAGGCTTGATCGCCAGGGCGCGATCGATCAGCGCATCGAGCGCGTCGACGCCGCCTTGCCGAAATGCGGTCTTCAGATCGACATGATCCTCATGCCCCAGGCACATGAATATCCGGCCTTCGCAGGTCAGCCGCATCCGGTTGCAGTCGGCACAGAAATTCTGCGTCATCGGCGTGATCATGCCCAGTTTCGCGTTCATGCCATCGACCGCGAAATAGCGCGCCGGTCCGCCCGTGCGATGTGGCAGGGGCGTGATCGCATGGGACTGGCGTACCGGAGCGATCGCTTCGTGCATGGGCAGATAATGGTCGGTCCGGTCCTCGCCGGTGTCGCCCAGCGGCATCGTTTCGATCAGGGTCAGGTCGTGGCCTTGTGCATCGCACCAGCGCAGCATCGGCAACACCATGTCCTCGTTGAGGCCCCTCAGCGCAACCATGTTGATCTTCATGCGCAGGCCCGCCCCCTGCGCGGCGGCGATGCCGGCCAGTGTTTTGGCGATGTCGCCCCCGCGGGTGATATGCGCGAACAGCGCAGGGTCGAGCGTGTCCAGGCTGACGTTGATTCGCCGCACGCCGGCATCGAACAGGGTTTCGGCCTGTTCCGCCAGCCGCGTGCCGTTGGTGGTGAGCGTGAGTTCGTCGAGCGCGCCGCTGCGCAGATGCCGCCCGATCCGCCGTACCAGATCGCCGATGTCGCGCCGGACCAGTGGTTCGCCCCCGGTCAGCCGGATCTTGCGGACGCCACGGGCAATGAACCGATCGGCGATGATCGCAATTTCGTCGAGCGTCAGTATCTCGTCGCGGGGAAGAAACGTCATCCGCTCCGCCATGCAGTAGCGGCAGCGCAGATCGCAGCGATCGGTCACCGAAATGCGCAGATATTCGATCCGCCGACCAAAGCCGTCAGTCAAATGTGCGGAGGAAAGAGCGGCCACGGCCATAGCGTGTAGGTAGGCGATGCATCCAGACTGCGCAAGCAGGGGTCATCTTTATCGCTTTGGGAAGACGGCGGTAACCAGGTCATGCTATCGCGTCGCGACGAACGGGTTGGGGAGCCAATAAGTGTGAGCAGGAAGGAGCGGGCAGGGCAGAGCCATCATAGCCTTTTCCTGCTGTCGCCCGATGATCGGGACGGGCTGACCCATGTCGTGCGCGACCTGGGATGGCAGGCGATAGCGGCGCGTCGGCCGGCGGGTGTCGCGCAACGGTATCTGGCGAGCGACGCGCTGATCGCGCTGGTCGATCTGCGCGGGGGCGTCGATCCGCTGTCGCTGGTCAATGCGCTGGCCCCGGCGGTCGCGGCCAGCGGTGGCGCGTTGATCATCCTGGTGGAACCCGAACGGCTCAAGGACGTGCCGGTGCTGATGCAGATCGGCGCGACTCATTTCCTGGCCGCGTCCCCGACGCCCGAGGCGGTGGAGGCTGTGCTCGCCGCCGCGCAGGTGATGACCGATCGTCTGGGCGGCGGGGCGCGGGAAGCGCGGCTGACGCACCGCATCCGGCGCGGCGATTCGCTGTTCTGGCAACATGATCGCGGGCGGGGGCTGGTGCATCTGAGCGATGCGCTGCGCCGTCATCTGAATATTCCCGATCATGCGCTGCCGCCGCTGGCGCTGTTGCGGCAGGTGCCTCGGGCGGATCGGCAGGCGGTGGTGACGGCGCTGCGCACGATGGTGCGATCGGGCCGGCTGGCGAGTTTCGCCCATGGCGCGCCCGGAAGGCCGGACGACCGGCTGGTGCATCATCTGCGCCTGAGCGACGGCGCGGTCATCGGCGATGTCGAATGGCTGTCCGATGGTCATGATAGAGAGGCGGGGGCGCGCGACTATCTGACCGGGCTGCTGACCCGGCAGGGCGCGATCGCATGGATCGAACGGCATCTGGACCAGCCGGTGACGCTGCTGTCGATCGCGATCAGTCAGTTCGACCGGATGAACGCCGCCTATGGCCAGGTCGCGGGCGACGCTTTGCTGGGGCGAATCGCGCGCCGGATCGAACGGATGGTGGACGATGTGACGGGGCCGGGGCCGATCGTCGCGCGCGTCGCCGGCACGGAATATCTGGTCGGATTGACAGGCGAAGCGGCGGCCAGCGAACGCGCGGTGTTCCTGGCCCGGCGGCTGATGGGGGCGATCAGCAGGCCGTTCAACGCCGGCGACCATCTGATCCGGCTCACCGCGCGGTGCGGCATCGCGCAGTCGCGCGCGGGGGACGATGCATCCCAATTGATGCGTCGGGCCGGCACCGCACTGGCCGACGCCAAGCAGGCAGGGGGTGAGGGCATCCGCATCCTGTCGTCCGAAAAGCGCAGCCGGCAGGTCGATGCCGACCAGTTGGAAACCGACCTGCGCCTGGCGCTCGACCGTGGCGAAATCGGCATCGTGTTCCAGCCGCAATATCCGGTCGATCAGCAACGCATCATCGGCGTGGAGGCGCTGGCGCGCTGGAACCACCCGAAATATGGCGCGCTGGGGGCGGGCATATTGTTCGCCGCGGCCGAGCGTTCGGATTATATGCTGCCCTTGTCCGCGCATATTCACGGGGAAGCCCTGCGCCAGGCGGCGGCGTGGCCGGCGGCGCTGTCGACCCTTCGCCTGTCGATAAACGTCACGGCGTCCGATATCGCCCAGCCCGACTTCATGACCGCCCTGCTCGACACGATCGACACGAGCGGCTTTCCGCGCGCGCGCGTCACCGTGGAAATCACCGAAAGCGGATTGATCGAGGATGTCGATGCCGCCGCCGCGCTGCTGACGGCGCTGCGGACCGAAGGACTGGCGGTGGCGATAGACGATTTCGGCACCGGCTATTCCAGCCTTGCCTATCTCAAGAGCCTGCCGCTCGACTATCTGAAGATCGACAGCGGCCTGGCGCAGGACATTGCCGGGTCCGCGCGGGACCGCATCATCGTGCGCGGCGTCATCCACATGGCCAAGTCGCTGGGGCTGCGCGTGATCGCCGAAGGGGTGGAGACCGAACAGCAACTCGACCTGCTGGCGCGCGAAGGGTGCGATTATTTTCAGGGTTTCCTGCGCTCGCCGGCCATCGCTTCGCCGGATCTCGTCCGCCTGATCGCCGGCTAGGACCATCCGATCCGATCGTTTGGGGGCGATGCCTAATTGAAGCCGCCAAAGCCGGATAAGATGACGCCTTCGCCCCTTGCATAGTTGCGCTGTTCGATCCCGCCTGATACCGGCGCGCCGGTAATTCGCGCCATCACGGGAAGGGTCGCAGCCAGCATGTCCGAGTCCATCAATCGTATCGTCCTCGCCTTTTCAGGAGGGCTGGACACCAGCGTGATCCTCAAATGGCTGCAACAAACCTATGCGTGCGAAGTGGTGACCTTCACCGCCGATCTGGGGCAGGGCGAGGAGCTGGAGCCGGCCCGCGCCAAGGCGCGGCTGATGGGCGTCAGGGAAGAACATATCTTCATCGACGACCTGCGCGAAGAATTCGTGCGCGACTATGTGTTCCCGATGATGCGCTCCAATGCGCTCTATGAAGGCCTCTATCTGCTGGGCACCTCGATCGCCCGTCCGCTGATCGCCAAGCGCCAGATCGAGATCGCGAAAATGGTCGGGGCCGACGCGGTCAGCCACGGCGCGACCGGCAAGGGCAACGACCAGGTCCGCTTCGAACTGGGCTATTACGCCCTGTCGCCCGACATCAAGGTGATCGCGCCCTGGCGCGAATGGGACCTCACGAGCCGCACGCGGCTGATCGAATTCGCGGAAAAGAACCAGATCCCGATCGCCAAGGACAAGCGTGGCGAAAGCCCCTTTTCGACCGACGCGAACATGCTCCACACATCGTCCGAGGGCAAGGTGCTGGAAGATCCGTGGGAGGAAGTGCCCGACTATGTCTATTCGCGCACCGTCAACCCGGAGGATGCGCCCGACACGCCCGAATATATCACCATCGATTTCGAGCGCGGCGACGGCGTGGCCATCAACGGCGTGGGCATGACCCCCGCGACCCTGCTTGAAACATTGAACGAATATGGCCGCAAGCACGGCATCGGCCGTCTCGACCTGGTTGAAAATCGGTTCGTCGGCATGAAGTCGCGCGGCATGTACGAAACGCCGGGCGGCACCATCTATCACCTCGCCCATCGCGGTATCGAGCAACTGACGCTTGATCGCGGCGCGGCGCATCTGAAAGACGAACTGGCCCCGCGCTATGCCGAGTTGATCTACAACGGCTTCTGGTTCAGCCCGGAGCGCGAGATGCTTCAGGCAGCCATTGACCATAGCCAGGAAAAGGTGACCGGCACGGTGCGCCTCAAGCTCTACAAGGGCGGCGTCCATGTCGTCGGCCGCAAGTCGCCCTATTCGCTCTACAGTGAAAAGGTCGTGACCTTCGAGGACGATGCCGGCGCCTATGACCAGCGCGACGCTGCGGGCTTCATCAAACTGAACGCGCTGCGCCTGCGCCTGCTGGGACGGCGCGATGGCTAGGGCAGGGCGGTCCGCACGCTGATGGATGTATCGGCCGGCTTCGTCATCGCGGCGGTCGTGGCGACGATCATCGTGGGCCTGACCAAGGGCGGGCTGGTCGGCGTCGGCGCGCTGGCGATGCCGGTGTTCGCGCTGGGCGCGCCGCCCATGCAGGCCGCCGCGATCCTGCTGCCTATCCTGATGGTGCAGGACCTGATCGGTGTCTGGGCGTTTCGGCGCAGCTGGAACCGGCATATTGTCGCGGTCATGCTGCCCGGATGCCTGATCGGCGTGGCGTGCGGCTGGCTGTTTGCCGAACTGGTTTCGGTGGACATGATCATGGCGGTGGTCGGCGGCATCGCCATGGTCTTTGGCCTGTGGCGGCTGTGGGTGGAGCGGGGAGGGCGGATCGTCGCCGCATCGGATTCGCCCGGCTGGGTCGGAACGCTGTTCGGCGTTGCGACCGGCTTCACCAGCCAGATCGCCCATGCCGGCGGTCCGCCCTTCCAGATGTGGGTCATCCCCCGGAAGCTGCCGCATATCGAATTTGCCGGCACGACAGCGGTGCTGTTCACCATCGTAAATTGGGCGAAGGTTCCGGCCTATATGGCGCTGGGCCAATTTTCCCGCCACAATCTCGTCATCGCCGCCTGGCTGATGCCGCTGGCGGTCGCGTCGACCTTTGCCGGGGTGTGGCTGGTGCGGCGGATCAGCGGCCGGCTTTTCTATGTCATGGTCAATATCCTGCTGGTGCTGCTGGGGGCCAAGCTGCTGGCGGATGCGATCGGCTGATCCATCTTCACCGCTTGCTTACCAATATTTTGTAGGGGTCGACATCATGGCCGCTCCCCATTTTCGACAGCGCGATCCCTGTCCGCCCTCCGCCGTCAGCCATGGCGTGGGGATCGCGGGCATATTGGGTCTGGCGCTGTGGACATGGATTGCGCGTCGTCATGGGATGGACGGTCCCTATGCGGGCTTTGCCGCCGTGGCCGCCTGCGGCCTGCCGATGATCCTGTGGTCGCTGCTGGTCGACCGCGTCCATCGCAACCCGTCGACCGGGATCGATTGGAGCGCGCCGCCTCGCGGATGGCGCGCCGCTGTGGAAACGGGGCTGGTGAAGATCGCCGGCCTGTGGGCGACCTGGCTTGCCATCGCCATTTTCTACTGCCTCGCGCGTTGGTACTGGCAGGGCAGCTACCGCTATTCGATGGAACTGTTCGCATGGGCCGCGCCGGGCCTCATATTGTTTTCCATACCCTATGTGCTGTGGCTCGACCGGCTGCTGGCGGAGCCGCGCGACGCCTGCTTCGCCTTTGGCCAATGGGTGATCGGCGGCGCGGCGGGCGCGCCCGATATGGCGCAGGTCGCGCATCACGCCCGCGCCTGGACGGTCAAGGGCTTCTTCCTGGCCTTCATGGTGTCGATCGTGCCCGGCAATTTCGCCAGCGTCATCGGTTGGAACCTGACCGACGCCATCTCAAATCCGGTCGATCTGGCGCTGTTCCTGATCGCGGTCATGTTCATGATCGACGTCTGCTTCGCCACGATCGGCTATATTCTGACTTTCAGGCCGCTCGACGCCCATATCCGCATGGCCAATCCCTATCTCGGCGGCTGGCTGGCGGCGCTGATCTGCTATCCCCCCTTCGTCCTGATGGGCGGTGGCGGCCCGCTGAATTATCACAGCGGGGGCGCTGAATGGCATGTCTGGGTTCAGGGGCAAACGGCGCTGCAATGGCTGCTGGGCGGATGGCTGGTGCTGCTGACCGCGCTATATGCCTGGGCGACGGTGGCGTTCGGCCTGCGCTTTTCCAACCTGACCCATCGCGGCATCCTGACCCACGGGCCGTACCGCTGGACGCGGCACCCGGCCTATCTGTCCAAAAACCTGTTCTGGTGGTTTTCCGCGCTGCCGTTCCTGACGATTTCGGGCAGCCTGATCGACATGGCGCGCAACTGCGCGATGCTGGCCGCGACCAACGCCGTCTATTACTGGCGCGCCAGAACGGAGGAAAAGCACTTGTCCGCCGATCCCGCCTATCGCGCCTATAGCGACTGGATGGACAGGAACGGGCCGGTGCCCCGGCTGATCGCCTGGATCACGGGGCGAACACGCGATCCCGCCCGATTGCAGCCGGCGGAATGATCCATCTCGCCCTTAGCGTCCGCCTAGAAACTCTCTTCTTCATACACGCGCGACACGTCGCCGCCCCATTCGCCATGATAGCGATCCAGCAGCCGTTCGGCATGGGTCTTGCCTGACGCCACGACCTCCTGCAGCGCGGACAGATAGCCCGTCTCATTGTCGCCCGCAGCGTTCAGCCGCCCGCGCGCGGCGAGGCCTGATCGCGCGATGTCCAGCGCGGGTGCGGCGATGTCGCGCAATGTCCTGCCGTTGCCGATCGGCGCGTCCAACCCGAGTTTCGGCACGCTGTCGCGCACCGTCTGCCGCGCCTCCATGCTCCAGTCCTTCACCAGGTCCCACGCCGCATCGAGCGCCTGGCTGTCATAGAGCAGCCCGACCCAAAAGGCGGGCAGCGCGCAAATTCGGCCCCACGGCCCGCCATCCGCGCCGCGCATCTCCAGAAAGCTTTTCATCCGCACTTCGGGAAAGGCGGTGGACAGATGGTCCTCCCAATCCTTCTCGGTCGGCCTTTCGCCCGGCAGCACCGCCAGCTTGCCATCGAGGAAATCGCGGAAACTGTGCCCGGCCGCGTCGATATAGCCGCCGTCGCGATAAACGAAGTACATCGGCACATCGAGCGCGTAGTCGGCATAGCGTTCATAGCCAAAGCCGTCCTCGAACACGAAGGGCAACATGCCCGTGCGCCTGGGGTCGGTATCCGACCAGATATGGCTGCGATAGGAAAGATAGCCGTTGGGCTTGCCTTCCGTGAACGGCGAATTGGCGAACAGGGCGGTGGCGAGCGGCTGGAGTGCCAGGCTGACGCGGAACTTGCGCGCCATGTCCGCTTCGCTGCCATAGTCGAGATTGGTCTGGATGGTGCAGGTACGCAGCATCATGTCCAGCCCCAGCGATCCTACGCGCGGCATATGGCGCAGCATGATGTCGTATCGGCCCTTGGGCATGATCGGCAATTCCGCGCGGGTCTTGTCGGGCCACATGCCAAGGCCCAGAAATCCAAGGCCGAGCATATCGCCGACATGCTTGACCTGTTCGAGATGCCGGCCGGTTTCGGCGCAGGTTTCGTGCAGGTTTTCGAGCGGCGCGCCGGACAGTTCGAGCTGGCCGGCCGGCTCCAGGCTGATCGCGCCGTCCTTTCCCGTCAGCGCGATGATGTTCTCGCCCTCGAACACCGGGTTCCAGCCATAGCGGGTCAGGCCGATCAGCAGCGTGTGGATGCCGCCCTTTTCCTCGTAGGAAGGCGCGTGATGGTCCTTGCGGCTGTAGACGAATTTCTCATGCTCGGTGCCGATGCGCCAGCGGTCCTTGGGCTTTTCTCCCTTGGCGAAGGCGGCGACCAGCTGATCGCGGCTTTCGATGACGGGATTGCTGCCCCCCGAGTCGGTCCTGGTGCTCATGCGCCGCCCTTAGCGTTGTCCCCTCTGCGCGTCCAACAAGCGTGCGCGGCGCATACATAAGCTGCCGTGCTGGCCGGATCAATCGCATTGCGGAATGAAACTATTGCCAGTCGCCGTTCAGCGTCATCCATGCGGCGGTTGCGGCGATCGCGGCCGTTTCGGCGCGCAGGATGCGCGGCCCCAGCGATAGCGGGACGGCAGCGGGATGCGCGCGGATCGCCTCGCGCTCGGCCGGGTCGAAGCCGCCTTCCGGCCCGATCAGCAGCGCCGCCGGACCCCGATGCGCGGCAAGCTCCTGCGCCAGCGGCATGCCCCCCGTCTCGTCGGCGAAGAACAGGTGCCGCCCGTCCGGCCAGTCCCGCAGCAGCGCGTCGAGCTTGAGCAACTCGCGCAGTTCCGGCAGCGCGGTCCGCCCGCACTGTTCCGCTGCCTCCACCAGGTGCGCGTGCAGCCGGTCGAGATTGAGCTTGTCCACCACCGCCCGCCGCGTCAGCACCGGCTGGATGCGTGCGACGCCTAATTCGCACGCCTTTTCGGCGATCAGGTCGATCCGCCCTTTTCGGATCGGCGCGCAGCAGAGCCAAAAATCGGGCACCTGTTCAATCGTCCTGGTCTGCGCTTCGCACATCAGCACCAGGTCGCGCTTGCGGATGTCGCGCGCCCGCGCCGCCCATTCGCCCGACCGCCCGTCGAACAACAGCACGATGTCGTCGGCTTTCACCCGCATGACGCTGATCAGATAGTGGGCCGCATTGCCGTCCACGCTCACCGCCACCCCTTCGCCAAGCTGGGTTTCGACATGGAGGCGCGGCGCGCTTTGCGGCGGCCAGGCGGGGGTTGCGGGCATCGAAAAATCCATCCATCGGTTCGGGCCGAACCTTTCGAAGCCCGCCTGTTTCTTCTAGAGCAGTACGGCTCATCGACAAGCGCGGGTCGCAGGGAGTGAAATCAATCGAACAGATAGTGCCCGACAGCCAGGCGCGCAGCCTGCTCACGCGGCTTCCCGAAACGCCCCGCGCGCTGGCGTTGCTCGCGCGGTTCGACCGGCCGATCGGCTGGTGGCTGCTGTTCTGGCCCGGCGCCTGGAGCGTCGCGCTGGCGGGCGGTGCGGTAACCCGCTGGCCGCTCATCCTCTGGCTGCTGCTGGGCAGCGTTGCCATGCGCGGCGCGGGCTGCGTGTTCAACGATATCGTCGACCGCGATCTCGATGCGCGGGTGGCGCGCACCGCTTCGCGTCCGTTGGCAAGCGGGGCGGTGTCGCTCCGGCTCGCCTGGGCCTGGCTGGTGGCGCTCAGTCTTGTCGGCCTTGTCGTGCTGCTCCAGCTTCGCCCCTTCGCTCAGATTATCGCGCTCGCCAGCCTGGCGCCCGTCGCGGCCTATCCCTTCATGAAACGGATCACCTGGTGGCCCCAGATCTGGCTCGGTCTGGTTTTTTCCTGGGCGGCGCTGGTCGGTTGGAGCGAAGTCGCAGGTGCGCTTGCCGTGCCGGGCTTGCTGCTCTACGCCGGATCGATCGTCTGGGTCGTGGGGTACGACACCATCTACGCATTGCAGGACCGGGAGGATGACGCGCTGGTGGGAATAGGGTCCAGCGCGCTGGCGATGGGGCGGCATGTCCGGGGCGGCGTCGCCTTGTGCTATCTGCTCGCGATCGTGCTGTGGGCCGCCGCCATCTGGCAGGTCAGACCGCAGCCGCTGGCGTTGCTCGCGCTTGGTCCCGTCGCCGCGCATCTTGTGTGGCAGGTTGCGACCTTGCGGGAGGACGGCGCCGACCCCCTCGTCAAATTCCGTTCCAACCGCTTCGCCGGCTTGCTGATGTTCCTCGCCTGCCTGGTCGTGGGCGCGGCATGACCATGCTGGTCCCCGGAGAGGATTGCTGGCGCATCGAGCGCGCGGATCGCGCCAGCGTGATCGTCGATGCGGAGGATTATTTCCGCTACGCCCGGTCGGCGATGCTGAAGGCACAGCGGCGGATCATGCTGATCGGATGGGATTTCGATGCCCGCATCGCCTTGCTGCGCGAGGATGAGGCGCGGGATGACGCTCCCGTCATCGTCGGCGATTTCATCTCCTGGCTGGTCGATGAACGTCCCGAACTGGAGGTTTATCTGCTTCGCTGGGATGTGGGCGCCATCAAGGCGATGTTCCGTGGCACCACCCCCTTCACCATCCTTAAATGGATGCGCCATCCGCGTATTCATGTGAAGCTCGACGGGCATCATCCGCCCGCGGCATCGCATCATCAGAAAATCGTGGTGATCGACGACTGTTTCGCCTTTTGCGGCGGCATCGACATGACCGGCGACCGTTGGGACACGCGCCATCATCGCGACGACGAACCGGGCCGCCGTCATCCCGACGGGTCGGCCTATGGCCCATGGCATGACGCCACGACCGCGCTCAAGGGACCGGTCGCGGCGGCGCTCGGCGATCATGCCCGCGCCCGCTGGACCGCTGCGGGCGGTGGCGATCTGGATCCGGTCAGGGATATATATGATTGCTGGCCCGACGCCCTGCCGGTGCAGTTCGAAAGTGTCGATGTCGCCATCTCGCGCAGTGCGCCCGCCATGGACGACCAGGAGGCGCTGACCGAGATCGAGCGGCTCTATTGCCGCCAGATCGCGTCCGCACGCCATTGCATCTATGCCGAAAGCCAATATTTCGCGTCGCGCCGCATTGCCGAGGCGATCGCGGCGCGGCTGGGCGATCCGGACGGCCCCGACATCGTCATCGTCAATCCGCAGGAGGCGGACGGCTGGCTGGAGCAGCAGGCGATGGACACCGCCCGCGCCCGCCTGTTCGAAGCGCTCCGCAGGCGCGATACCCATAACCGCTTCCGCATCTATCACAGCTTCACCGCGCGCGGCGCCCCCATCTATATCCATGCCAAGATATTGATCGTCGATGACCGGGTGCTGCGCGTCGGCTCATCGAACATGAACAATCGTTCGATGCGGCTCGACACCGAATGCGACGTGACCATCGATACCGATCTTCCGGCCAATGGCGCGCACGGGCCGGCGATCGTCGCCATGCGCGACGCTTTGATCGCCGAACATCTCGACCTGCCGCGTGAGCGGGTGGCGACGGTGATCGCCGATCGCGGCCTGATCGCCGGGATCGAGGAGATGCGGGACAAGGCGGGGCGGACGCTGCGGCCCTATGTCACGCCCAAC
The DNA here is from genome assembly GCF_037725245.1 of Sphingobium anseongense. NCBI lineage: Bacteria > Pseudomonadati > Pseudomonadota > Alphaproteobacteria > Sphingomonadales > Sphingobiaceae > Sphingobium > Sphingobium anseongense. The sequence continues at coordinate 51,238 of NZ_JBBJUL010000004.1, forward strand.
CTCAACGATGTGCAGGCCTGGCTGGCCGACAATGAAGTGCTGGACCCTGAAGGGCCCGAAGAAATGTTCGAAGCGATCGACCAGCGCGGCCTGTTCCGACGCATGACGGGCTGGATGAAGCGCGACTGACGATCATGCGCCCAGCAGCGCTTCGGCGCCGCCCAGATCGACCGACACCAGCCGGCTGACGCCCGGCTCCACCATCGTCACGCCGAACAGGCGATGCATCCGCGCCATGCTGACGGCATTGTGGGTCACGATCAGATATCGGGTCCGGGTTTGCGCCACCATGGCGTCGAGCAGATCGCAGAAGCGCTCGACATTGGCGTCGTCGAGCGGCGCATCGACTTCGTCCAGCACACAGATCGGCGCGGGATTGGTCAGAAACAGGCCGAAGATGAGAGCCACGGCGGTCAGTGCCTGCTCCCCGCCCGACAGCAATGTCAGCGCGGCCAGCTTCTTGCCCGGCGGCTGAGCCATGATCTCCAGCCCCGCCTCCAGCGGATCGTCGCTGTCGATCAGTTCCAGATGCGCCTGGCCGCCATTGAACAATGTGGTGAACAGGCGACGAAAATGACCATCCACCGCCTCGAACGCTGCCAGCAACCGTTGCCGTCCCTCGCGATTGAGGCTGCCGATCGACCCGCGCAGCCGGTTGATCGCCTGGGTCAGTTCCTCGCTTTCGGCGCGGCTCGCCGCCTGGGTCGTTTCCATCTCGTCCAGTTCCTGCGCCGCGACCAGGTTGACCGGGCCGATCCGCTCGCGCTCCGCGTGCAATCGGTCATGCTCTTCAAGCTCGGTCTGGGCGATGCGGATGTCGCCGCTGGCAAAGCCCAGCCGCTCGGGAAGAAGCGGCGGCGGACATTCGAAGCGCTCGCCCGACAGGCGATTGGTTTCGACCCGCCGTTCGTCGGCGGCATCGGCACGCGCCACCGCTCCGGCGCGCGCCTCGCGCGCTGCCGCCAGCGTTTCGCCGGCATCGCTTGCCTCGCGCTCGGCCTCGCGCAGCGTCCTTTCCGCCAGCGCTTGGGCTTCATGCGCCGCGGTTGCCGCCTGGCCAAGCGTCGCGCCGCTTTGCGCGAGATCGGCGATGGCCGCGGCCAGCGCATCTGGCTGACCCTCAAGCGACTGTCGCTGGGCGGCGATGCTCTCGCACCGCGCGGCCATTCCGGCGATCCGCTTGGCTGCCTCGCCCGCCCGGCCGCGCCAGCCACGGATATCGGCTTCCGCCGCGCTCAAACGCTCGCGGTCGCTGGCGATGCTCCGCTCCGCCATGGCCCGCTCGGCCTGCAACCGGCTGACGGCTGCGCGCGCCTGTTCGCTGGCCTGGCTGAGCGCTGTGACCAGCGCGCGGGTTTCGGCGCCGTCCGGCAGCGCCGCGCGCGCGGCTTGCGCCCGGTCATGTTCGCCCGACGCATGGCCGCATTCGCGCCGCGCTTCGGCCAGTCGCTCTTCAACGCCCTCGCGCCTGCCGGCCAGCCGTTCCAGCGCGGTGGTGGCCTCGTCGCCCAGGCGCAACGCCGTGCGCAAGCGCTGATCGGCGTCGGCCAGCGCCGCGCGCGCTTGGGCGAGGGCGGCGCCCGCCGCCTGTTCCGCCGCATGGGACCGCGCCCCTGCCGCCGCCGCGGCGTCCACCATCTCCGCCGCCGCCGGTCGGAGCGCGGCGATGGCGTCCAGCCGGTTGAGCCGGATCAGCCGCTCGGCCGCCGCCGCACCGCCCTCGACGGCGACATAGCCGTCCCACCGGCGCAACTGCCCATCGGTCGTCACCAGCCTCTGGCCGACGCCAAGCGTCTGCCCGTCATCGCAATTCGCCACCGCCACCTGGGCGAGCCGTCTTGCCAGTTCGGGCGGCGCGGTGACATGAGCGGCCAGCGCCCTGCAACCGGGGGGCAGCGGCGGATCGCTGTCCGGCACCGCCGCACCGGCCCAGCGCCGCTTTCCCTCCGCGCCGATGGCAGCCTCCAAATCGTCCCCCAGCGCGGCGGCCAGCGCCCGCTCATAGCCCGGCGCGGCCTTCAGGCGGTCCAGCGCCCGGTTGCGGTCGCCGCCCGTTTCCACCGCGCGGACCAGCGCCGCCGCTTCGCTATCGAGCGCCGCCAGCGTCGCGCGCGCCGACGCCAGCGCGGCCTGGGCGGTGGCGCTTGCCGCGCTCGCTTCTTGTCGTGCCGCTTCGGCCTCGCCGATCAGCCGTTCGGCTTCGGCCCTGTCGCTCGATGCGGCTTGTTGCGCCGCCAATGCTTGGGCGCGCCGCGCTTCGACCGGTTTGGCGTCGGGCAGCGCCTGCGCCTCGGCTTCCAGCTTCGCCACGGCCGATCCGGTGCGGTCGAGCCGGTTGCGCGCGCTGACCATCGCGGCTTCGACCACGCGCAATTCCGCCTGCTCGCCTGCCTGCCGGGCCATCGCCTTCGCCAGTTCCAGTTCCGCATCGCGCGCGGCGTTTTCGGCCTCGCCGATGCGCGCGGCAAGATCGGGCAGCGCAGCCTGTGCTTCGAGGATGCGCGTCTTGAGCGCGACCGCTTCCGCGCCCAGGCGTTCGATTGCCTGCGCCGCATCATGCGCCAGCGATCCTTCGCGCGCGCGATCCTCCTCCAGCCGTTCGGCCTGCGCCGTCAGGTCGGCGATGCGGCGAACAACGCTCTCATGTTCGGCGCGCAGCACCGTCAGCGTGTGATTTGCCTCGCTTGCCGCATCGCGCGCGGCCTGCGCTTCTGCGCGGCGATCGGCCAAGGTGCGGATGGCCGCTTCGGCATGGACGGCGGCGGCCTGCTGGCTCTCCTGCGCCGCAAGGACGGCGGCTTCGGCCTGCTGCGCCTGCGCCCGCGCCGCTTGCGCGCTCGCGGCGGCTTCGCGCCAGCGCGCGAACAGGACGCGCGCTTCGGCGACGCGGATCTGTTCCGACAGGCGGATATAGCGTTCGGCCGCCTTCGCCTGCCGCCGCAGCGCATTGGCGCGCACGTCCATGTCCGCCAATATCTCGTCCAGCCGGGTAAGGTTGGCCTCGGCGGCGCGCAGCTTCTGTTCGGCGTCGCGGCGGCGCACATGCAGGCCGGCGATGCCCGCCGCCTCCTCCAGCATCGCGCGGCGTTCCTGCGGCCGGGCGGCGATGACGGCGGCGATCTTGCCCTGGCTGACGAGCGCGGGACTATGCGGGCCGGTCGCCGCATCGGCGAAGATCAGCGCCACATCCTTGGCGCGCACGTCCCGGCCATTGGCTCGGTAGGCGCTGCCCGCGCCGCGCTCGATCCGGCGGATGATTTCCACCTCGCCATCCGCGCCTACATCGACGGCGGAAAACAGATCGCCCTGATCCTGCACCGTATGGAGTGACACTTCGGCGAAGTCGCGACGGGCGCGCGTGGCGGTGCCGGCGAAGATCACATCGTCCATGCCGCCGCCGCGCATGGACTTGGCGCTCGATTCGCCCATCACCCATCGGATCGCCTCCAGCAGGTTGGACTTGCCGCAGCCGTTAGGTCCGACGATGCCGGTCAGACCCGGCTCGATCCGCAATTCGGTCGCGTCGACGAAGCTCTTGAAGCCCGAAAGCTTGAGCCGCCTTATCTGCACGGCAACGCTCCGCCCTCAGCGAATGGGATCAACCGAGCAGGACGGTCCCCCCGGACCAATCAGATGCCCGCTTCACGCAATTTGGGCTGCAAAGACGCCCAGTTCGCGACATTGTCGACCAGCACGCCGTTGATCAGGAAACTGGGCGTTCCGCTGAGTTGATAATCGGTCGTCGCCTTTTGCACGCCCGCCGCGATCTTTTCGGCGGCGGGAACGTCGGCCAGGCACTGACGCGCCTGATTTTCCGAAATGCCGCGTTGCTTGGCGAAATCTATAAGGCCAACGCCGCTGGCCAGCCGTACCGACCGTTCGGCCGGCGGCGCGCTGACAGCGGCCTGATAGCCGGCGTCGCCCAGCGCCTGCGCCTTTTCGAACATCGCCGCCTGGTTGGCGAAGAATTGTTCGGACAGCGGATAGAAGATATCCTTGCCCCCGCAGCGCGCCAGCAGGGCCGTCGCCAGGTCGATCGGGTCGCGGACATAGGGGCGGAACTCGAAGCTCATCTTGCCCGTGTCGACCAGCTTGCGGATTTCCTCGCTCGCCTCGGCGCTGAAGTCTTTGCAATGGCTACAGGTATAGGACCCGAATTCGACCAGCTTCACCTTGGCCGCCGGATTGCCCATGAGGAAATTGCCGTCGGGTGTATCGGCGACGGTTTCCGACCAGCTCGATCCGGCCGGAGGCGCGACGGCGGCGACGGGTTCGCCATTGGCGGCGGAAATGTTGCCGTCTTGGGTGCCGCACGCGGCGAGAGACAGGGCAAGGGCTAGCATCGAGAATTTGGAAAGAGACGTCATGGGAAAGGCGTTGCTCCTGTGAGGCGCTTTTAAGCGGCAGGTCTAGTTCAGTTGACGGGCGTCGGCAATGCGGAGCGCAGCGCCGACCAGTTCGCCCCCTCGATCAGCGCGCCGTTGATCGTGAAGGCGGGCGTGCCGTGAATCTTCAGCGTCTGCCAGGCGTCCTTGGTCATGGCCAGAATCTGCTTCATCGCCGCCGGGTCGTTGACGCATGCGTCAAGCTGCCGCGATGAAAAACCGCGCGTGCCCATCAGCGTGTACAGGCCGGTCTTTCGGCCGATGTCGCGCAGCGCCGCCTTTTCCTCGGTCGGCTTGTCGCCCGCGCTGTCATAAGCCGCCAGTTGCGGCATCCAGGCGTCCTGATTGGCGAACATCGCCTCATGATTGCCGATGAAGCGCGCCTTGCCGCCGCATCGGGCGAGCAGGGCGGCGGTCAGGTCATATTTGTCGCGTATGGCGTTGCGCACTTCGACGCTGACCTTGCCGCCCCTGACATAGCCGGCCTTGAGCGGGCCGGTCGCTTCGGCGACGAAGTGCGCGCAGTGATTGCAGGTATAGCTCACATATTCGACCAGCCTGGTCGGGGCGAGGGGGTTGCCAAGTACGTGGCCGCCGATGGGGGACATGGTGACGCGCGTCGTCCAGTCGGGGGCAGCGGCCAGGGCGGGGGCCGCGAACAGCAGGGTCAGGGCCAGGAAGGGCTTGATCATGATATGCATCCAGCGTTGGCAACGGGGGGTGAGGATCAGCCGATCTTGGGCGGACCGGCGGAATTGACCAGCCCCTGCGCCATCGATTCCAGCACGGCGCGCAGTTCCGGGTCGCCGATATCGCGCAGCGAATCGCCCAGTTCGACGGGCAGGGGCTTGAGGTTCCGGGGCGGGGGCCGGCGATCGGGCGGGGAGGGTGTGAAGTCGCCCTGGCGCATGGCGACCTTCGCGATCGCCTTGTAGCCAAAGAAGCGGTTCACCCGTTCGATGATGTCGGGCAGAGCGTGCTGGATCATCGGTGCATGGCCGCTCATCACCGTAAGCTGGAGCGTGCCTTCGGCCTTCTTGCCCACGGGAAAGCGGATAAATTCAGGCATAGAAATGTCGGCATAATGCGGCCCGACGATGTCGGCCCAGCGCGTGACGATACTCGATTGCACGAAGCCGAATTTGCGGAAGGCGGCGCGGCCGATTTCCGGCATCAGGTCCGCAATCGCGCGCGGGCCCCCGGTGCGCGGCCGCTCGGCTGGGACGGGCTTGATATTCTTCGTTGGGGGGCGTTCCGTCATGCCGCCCTTAATGGCATAGGGCGGCAATGCCCGTCGAGATGCCCGACCAGAAAATTGCCCGCGATCTGCTTGCCCATTATGATGTCCATGCCCGCACCCTGTCGTGGCGCGCGGCACCGGGCGCGAACGCGACCGATCCCTATCGGGTGTGGCTGTCCGAAGTGATGCTGCAACAAACGACCGTGGCCGCCGCCGGTCCCTACTTCGACCGGTTCACGGCGCGCTGGCCGACCGTCGAATCGCTCGCGGGCGCGACCGACGCCGACCTGATGGCCGCATGGGCGGGGCTTGGCTATTATGCCCGCGCCCGCAACCTGCTGGCCTGCGCCCGGATGGTGGTGCGCGATCATGGGGGCGAATTTCCCGATTCGGAAGCTGGCCTGCTCAGCCTGCCGGGCGTGGGCGCCTACACCGCCGCCGCCATCGCCGCGATTGCGTTTGGCCGGCGCGCGGTCGTCGTCGACGCCAATGTAGAGCGGGTGGTGGCTCGGCTGTTCGCGATCGCCACGCCCTTGCCCGCGGGCCGCTCTCAAATTCGCGCCGCTGCCGACCGGATCACGCCCGATGCGCGCGCGGGCGACTTCGCGCAGGCGATGATGGACCTGGGCGCAACCATCTGCACCAGCCGCAGCCCGGCCTGCGGCATTTGCCCGCTGCGTGCCGATTGCGCGGCCGTCGCTACAGCCGATCCGGCGGCGTTTCCCGTCAAGGCGGCCAAAAAGCCGCGGCCACATCGCCTGGGCCATGGCTGGTGGATCGAACGGGACCGGCATGTGTGGTTGATCCGCCGCCCCGACAAGGGCCTGCTCGGGGGGATGCGCGCATTGCCGTCGTCGGACTGGAGTGCGGCGCCCGATCCGCGGTCGCCGCTCACGGCGGACTGGCGCACGATCGCCGATCCGGTGGATCATGTCTTCACGCATTTTTCGCTGGCGCTGACCATGCACTGGACCGACGCCGGACAGCAGCCGTCCGGCCCCGGCGAATGGTGGCCGGTCGAGCGGCTGGACGAGGCCGGATTGCCCACATTATTTCGTCGCGCCGCCGACGCGGTGCTCACGCAAAGGAAATGCCATGACCATGCCTGACCATGCACCGCCCGGTTTCGTCGGCGGCACGCTCGACCGTGCCGATCATGTTCGCGGCAATCCGGCGCTGCTGGCGCAGGCCTTCGCCTTTTCCAAGGCGCGGCGGCTGGTGCTCGACGGGCTGGGGGCGCTGGCGCAGGGCGACCGGCTGGCGACCGAGCCGTTGCCGCCAGGGGCGCTGGTGGAGGATCATGTCCTGTTGGGCGTCGATGACGACACGCCGATTTTCGCGCTGCTATCGCGCGATGTGCCGCATGGAGCGACATTTTCACCCGAACTGTGGGCGCTCGCGCCGCTGCTCGCCGCCGATCAGCTGGCGCTCTACGGCACGGCCCGCAGCCTGATCGACTGGCATGCGCGTCATGGATTTTGCGCCGCATGCGGTGCTGTAACCGCGCCGCACAAGGGCGGCTGGTCGCGACGCTGTTCGGGGTGCCAGGCAGAACATTTTCCCCGTGTCGATCCCGTGACCATCATGCTGGCCGAACATGGCGGCCGCATATTGCTGGGCCGCCAGCCGCGCTTTCCGGCGGGACGATATTCGGCGCTCGCAGGGTTCGTGGAGCCTGGCGAGACGATCGAGGAAGCCGTGGCGCGGGAGCTGTGGGAGGAAGCGGGGATTACCGCCCATTCGGTGCGTTATGTGATGAGCCAGCCCTGGCCCTTCCCTTCGTCGCTGATGATCGCGTGCATGGCGCAGACCGACGACGACACGTTGACGCTGGACGAAACCGAGATCGAACATGCCATCTGGTGCGACGCGGCCGGGGTGCGCGCGGCGCTGGCGGGTGATCCCGACGCGCCGTTCATCGCGCCGCCCCCTATGGCGGTGGCCCGGCATCTGCTGCAACATTGGCTGGACCGGCAACCGGTGACCGCCCGCTGAACCGCGCCGCATTGCGCGCCATCGTTCCAAGGCGTAAGGCCGCAGACGTCATTTTATAACGGATTATCCCAAACATATGCTCAGCCTGGACGAAGCCCGCACCCGTGCCGAAGATCTGGTGACGGCGGCGCGTCGGGCGGGTGCGGATGCGGCCGATGCCGTCTATGTCTGCAATGCGTCGACCAATGTGTCGGTGCGGCTGGGCGCGCTCGAGGATGTCGAACGATCCGAGGGCGAGGAAATTGGCCTTCGCGTCTTTATCGGCCGCCGGTCCGCGACGATTTCGGCATCCGACATGAACCCCGCGACTCTCGCGACGCTGGTCGACCGTTGCGCCGCAATGGCGCGCGAGGCCCCCGAGGACCCCTTTGCCGGCCTTGCGCCTGAAGATCGGCTGATGCGCAAGCGGGCGCCCGCGCTCGACCTTGCCGATGATGAGGAGCCGGCCCCCGCCGCCCTGCGCGAACGCGCCCTCATCGCCGAAGCGGCCGCGCGGGGAGTGCCGGGCATCACCAACAGCGAGGGCGGCGGCGCGTCGAGCAGCCGCAGCCAGATGGCGCTGGTCACCAGCCACGGCTTTGCCGGCTGCTATGCCGGAACCGCGCACTCCACCTATGCCAGCGTGCTGGCAGGCAGCGGCGCGGACATGCAGCGCGACTATGCCAGCCATTCGGTCCGGCATCTGGAGGATCTGGACGATGCTGAATCGATCGGCGTGCGGGCGGGGCAGCGGGCGGTCGCACGGCTCAATCCGATCCGGGTCGACAGCGGCGTCATGCCGATCATCTTCGATCCGCGCGTCGCTTCCAGCCTGATCGGCCATATGATGAGCGGGATCGTCGGCCCCGCGATCGCGCGGCGGTCCAGCTTCCTGCTCGATGCGCTGGGCGAAGCGCTGTTCGACAGCGCCGTCACCATCATCGACGATCCGCTGCGGCCGCGCGGGCTTCGCTCGCGCCCGTTCGACGGCGAAGGCCTGCCCACCGCCAGGCGCGCGCTGATCGACCGGGGCGTGCTGACCGGCTGGCTGCTCGACAGCGCGTCGGCGCGGCAGCTGGGGCTGGCCCCTACCGGCCATGCCAGCCGGGGCGCAAGCGGCTCACCGGGAGCGGGGGTCAGCAATGTTCATATGGAAGCAGGGGACATAACGCCTGGTGACCTGATGGCCGATGTAAAGCATGGTCTCTACATCACTGAATTAATTGGTATGGGCGTCAACACGGTGACGGGCGATTATAGCCGGGGGGCATCGGGCTTCCTGATCGAAAATGGCGGCGTGGTGCAGGCGGTGTCGGAAATCACCATTGCGGGCCATTTGCGCGAGATGTTCCGCGCGCTGGTGCCCGCCAACGATCTTCAGTTCCGCTATGCCGTGAACGCGCCGACGCTGCGGGTCGATGGAATGACCGTTGCCGGAGCGTGACGATCATGATCGCGCGGTGATCGCCGCGGTGGCCGACGCTGCCGACCGGGCGCTGACGCTGTGGGCGGGCGGGCGCACGCAGGTGCGCCAGTGGGAAAAGGAACCTGGCCATCCGGTGTGCGAGGCCGACATGGAAATAGACGCGATGCTGCGGACCAGCCTGTCCGCGCTCGACCCGCAGGCCGGCTGGCTGTCGGAGGAAACGGCCGACACCGTGCATCGGCTGGACCGGTCGCGGGTGTGGGTGGTCGATCCGATCGACGGCACGCGCGATTATCTGCGTGGCCGGCCGGGCTGGGCTGTGTCGGTGGCGCTGATCGAGGATGGCGAGGTCCGGCTCGGCATCCTGGCCGCTCCGGCGCGCAACGAATTATGGGTGGCGCGGGCCGGGCGGGGCGCAGTGCGCAACGGCGTATCGCTCGTCGCCAGCCGGCGCGGCGTGTTTGCCGGCGCGCGCGTGCCCGCCGACCAGTTGCCGCACGCGGATCGCGATCTGGTTGCGGTCGAAAAGCCCAACAGCATCGCGCTGCGCATGGCGATGGTGGCCGCCGACGAAGCGGATCTGGTCGCAACGGTGCGCTGGGGCAATGAATGGGATATCGCTGCCGCCGCGCTGATCGCGCAGGAAGCGGGCGCGAGCATCACCGATGCGCTGGGCCGGTCTTTGTCATTCAACCGGCCCAAGCCAACGGCATTTGGCGTCCTGTGCTGCGCGCCCGGCATTCATTCGGCGGCGGTCGAACGACTGGCGCCGCGTGCGCGCGATATATTGGGCGCACATTGAACGGTCAGATCTTGCCGTATTTCGCCTCGAACCCGGCGGTGTCGCCTGCGGCAAGATATTTCGCCTGGTCGATCCACTGGTCGCGCACCGGGCGCCCCTTGAAATTACCGAGCTTCGCGTCGATCATGGCCAGGTCAGCCTCAGACCACGCCGCGATCTGCGCATAGCGGGTCACTCCCAGTTCGATCAGCAGCGTGCGCAGCTTGGGTCCGACGCCCTTGAGCCGCAGGATGTCGTCGGCTTCGGCATCCGCCGGCATCGTGACCGATGGCGAGATCGGGACGGTAGCGGGCGGCGGGGCGGCGGCAAGCTCCACCGGCGCGGCTTGCGGCGCAAGGGCGACCGGCCCCGCCTCGACCGGCGCGATGGCGGGGGGCACTGCGGCTTGCGGCGCTGGCGGCGCTGCTTCATGGGGCGCATCGCCCTTGCGCGACAACAGGAAAACCACTGCGATGATGATCAGCAGCGCGGCCAGCAGCCACAAGCCATAATCCATCAAAAATTGCTGCATGTGCCTGTCCTTTCTCTCTTCATTCCGCTTCGCGCGCGATTTCGCGCCAGCCGATGTCGCGGCGGCAGAAACCGGTCGCAAAGGCGATCGCATCGACGGCCGCATAGGCCGCCGCCTGCGCCTGGCCGACCGATCCGCCGGCTGCGGTGACGTTCAGCACGCGGCCGCCATTGGCGATCAGTCGCCCGTCCCTGATCGTCGTGCCGGCGTGGAACACCATCGCGCCTGCCGCTTCGGCCGCATCGATGCCGCCGATCGCGCCGCCCTTTTCCGGTGTGCCGGGATAGCCTTTCGCCGCCATCACCACCGTCAGCGCCGTTCGCTCCGACAGCTCCACGGGCCCCTGGTCGGCCAGCGTGCCTTGCGCCACGCTCAGCAACAGGTCGACCAGGTCGCCATCGAACCGCATCATCAGCACCTGGCACTCGGGGTCGCCGAACCGGGCGTTATATTCGATGAGCTTGGGGCCTTCATCGGTCAGCATCAGCCCGGCGTACAGGACGCCCGAATAGGGCATGCCATCGGCCGCCAGCGTTTCGACCGTGGGGCGGATGATCCGCTCGATCACCTCCCGCTCCAGTTCGGGGGTAAGGACGCGGGCGGGGCTGTAGGCGCCCATGCCGCCGGTATTGGGTCCGGTGTCGCCATCGCCCACGCGCTTGTGATCCTGCGCGGAACCAAAGGGCAGGATCGCCCTGCCATCGGTCAGGGCGAAGAAGCTCGCTTCCTCGCCGGACATAAATTCTTCGATCACCACCTCTTCGCCTGCCGCGCCGAACGCGCCGGAAAACATGGTGTCGAGCGCGCTTTCGGCTTCCGCGCGGGTTTCGGCGATGATGACGCCCTTGCCCGCCGCCAGCCCGTCCGCCTTGATGACCACGGGCAGAGAAAAATCGCTGAGCGCCGCCAGGGCGCCGTCCTTGCTCCTGACCCGTTCATAGGCGGCGGTGGGGATGCCGGCGCGCTTGCACAGGTCCTTGGTAAAGCCCTTCGACCCTTCAAGCTGCGCCGCCTTGCGGTTCGGGCCGAACACCGGCACGCCCATGGTGCGCAGATTGTCGGCCAGGCCGTCGACCAGCGGCGCTTCGGGACCGATCACGACCAGGCCGATCGAATGGCGGGTACAGAAATCGAGCACCGCACGATGATCCGCCGCATCGATGTCGACCAGTTCACCGTGCTGCGCTATGCCCGGATTGCCCGGCGCCGCGTAGAGCGCGGTCAGCCGGGGCGATTGCGCCAGTTTCCACGCCAGCGCATGTTCGCGGCCGCCGCCGCCAAGCAGAAGGATGTTCATCTAGGCCATGTTCCCGGAGTCTGAAGCTCAATATGACGTGTCGGGCCGCCTGTTAGCGGAGGAACGGGCGGGGGACAACGCGCCGCCGCTCAGCGTCAGCGAATTGTCGGGATTGCTCAAGCGCACGGTCGAGGACCGGTTCGGCCATGTCCGGCTGCGCGGCGAGATTTCCGGCTTCAAGCGCGCCGCGTCGGGGCATCTGTATCTGTGCCTCAAGGATGACAGCGCGGTCATCGACGGCGTGATGTGGAAGGGCGGGGCCGGGCGGTTGGCGTTCAATCCGCAGGACGGGGTGGAGGTGATCGCCACCGGCAAGCTCACCACCTATCCGGGGCGGTCCAAATATCAGATCGTGATCGAGCGGATGGAACTGGCGGGCGAAGGCGCGCTGATGGCGCTGCTCGAAAAGCTCAAGGCCAAGCTGGCGGCGGAGGGATTGTTCGCGGCCGATCGGCGGCGCGCGCTTCCCTTCCTGCCGCGCACGATCGGCGTGGTGACGTCGCCCACCGGCGCCGTGATCCGCGACATATTGCATCGGCTGGCCGACCGCTGCCCTACCGATGTCCTGCTCTGGCCGGTGCTGGTGCAGGGGCAGGGCGCCGCCGATCAGATCGCGCGGGCGGTGCGCGGCTTTTCGGCGATGCCGGCGGGTGGCCCGCTGCCCAGGCCCGACCTGGTCATCGTCGCGCGCGGCGGCGGGTCGATAGAGGATCTGTGGGCATTCAATGAGGAAGTCGTCGTCCGCGCCGTGGCCGACTGTTCCATCCCGATCATTTCCGCCGTGGGTCATGAGACCGACACGACCCTGTGCGACTATGCCGCCGACCGGCGCGCGCCCACGCCCACGGCCGCCGCGGAAATGGCGGTGCCGGTCCGGGCCGAACTGTTGAACCTGCTGGCCGAACAGGGCTTGCGGATCGACCGCGCGGCGCGGCGGGGGCTGGCCCAGGCGCGCGAGCGACTGGATGTGCAGGTGCGCCTGATGCCGGGACTGGACACGCTGCTTGCACCCCAGCGGCAACGGCTCGATCTTTTGTCCGATGCGCTCGGCAATGGCCTGCGGCACCGCCTGGCCGATGCGCGCGCGCATCTGGGGCAGGCCGGCGGCGCGCTGCGTCCGGCACTGCTGCGCCAATCGCTCGTGCGCGCGACCGAGCGGCTGGGACGTTTGCAGTTGCGACCCGACTATCTGGCGCGCGTCCATCATGACCGGGCGACCGCGTTCGACCGGCTGTCGCGCCTGTTCGTCTCGCTCGATCCCGACCGGCCGCTTCAGCGCGGCTTTGCCCGCGTGATGGCCAACGGCCATGTCGTTCGCGATACGGCGGCCGCGCGGGCGGCCGGCACGGTCACGCTCCGGTTCGTCGATGGCGAGGTGGCGGCGGTCGTGGGCGAGGGGGGCGGCCCCCTTGAGAATGCGCCGTCGGGCGATATATCCATGACAGTCAAACCCGCCCGCAAGCCGCGCGCCGAAGCGGCGGCCGGGCAGCAGGACCTGTTTTCCTGACCGTGCCCGCCAGAAAGGAAATCATCCCATGCTGATGTCGCAGAGCGACCGTCCCGCCCGTTTGCATTATATGGCCTATAGCTTTCGTGTGCTCCAGCCGGGCGACCATGTTCTGTGTGCGGTGACGGGGCAGAAAATCCCGCTCGAACATCTGCGTTACTGGAGCATCGCGCGGCAGGAACCCTATGCCAGCGCCGAAATCTCTACCCGCGCGCAGTTGCAGGGCGCAGGATTATAACAGGCGCGCTGGCCATTGCGGCGCTGCTCGCAAGCGCGCCCCCGCTCGCCGCTTCGCCCACGCGGGCGGATTTCATCCTTACAGGGCCGATGACGCAGGGCGGGGTGATCATCGGCATGGCGCCTGCCGGCACGGTCGACCTGCGGCTTGCCGACGCGCCGGTCGCCTTCGACGCCGATGGGCGCTTCATCATCGCATTCGACCGCGACGCCGGCCCGACCGCGCAGCTTGCCGCACGCCTTGCCGATGGCGCGCTGCTGACGCGCACGCTGACCATAGCGCTGCGCGCATGGCGGCTGGAACGGATCGACGCGCCCATGCGCCCGACCAGGGACAGTGCGGCCTTCATGGCGATCCGCAAGGCCGAACTGGAACAGATCGCCGCCGCGCGCGCCACCATCACCGATGCAAAGGGCTGGCGGCAACGGTTCATCTGGCCGCGCATCGGCCGCCTGTCGGGCCTGTTCGGCGCGCAGCGCATCTACCAGGGCCAGCCCGGCGCCTATCATGGCGGCGTCGATATTGCCGGGGCGACCGGCGATCCCGTCGTGGCGCCCGCCGACGGCGTCGTGGTGCTGGCGGCGGACAAGCCCTTTACGCTCGAAGGCAGGCTGCTGATGATCGACCACGGCCGGAGTCTGGGGAGCGCCTTCCTGCACCTTTCGCGCATCGACGTGAAGCTGGGCGATCATGTGACTCGGGGCCAGCGGATCGGCGCGATCGGCGCGACGGGTCGCGCCACCGGGCCACATCTGCACTGGGGGATGAAGTGGAACGCCGCGCGGATCGATCCGCTGCTGCTCGCCGGCCCGATGAGTCAGCCTGCCTCGCGGGCGGCTCAATAGTCATTTTGTTCCGTCCAAGAATCGGCATCCGCATCAATGTGACACGGCCGGACACGGTCAATGGAACAATAGCAAAGTTTCAGGGTTTTAGCGCTTCCGCAAGTCACTGTGTTAAATTTACTACAATTTGTATCAAAAGCGCCGTCTCGCGATGGCGGCGCTTTACAGGCTTTTGGAGGGCTTGCAGATTACGTCCATCACACATGAACGGAACTGCTGTCGGGCTTTTTTCTCCGTTCATGGCGTGGCGAAAACAGGGGCAGACTCCGTCTGTCCTTACTCCAGAGCAAGGGACTGGATAGTGATCAAAATGTCTAAGAGTGCGCTTCTGCGCACGACCGCCGCGCATGTGGCTTGCGGTATTCTGCTGAGTTCGGCGGGCGCTTTCGCGCAGGAGGTTCCTGCGGACGATGGCGATGTCATCATCGTTACAGGTTCGCGCATCTCGCGACCCGACCTTGAAGCCTCGAGTCCGGTAACGTCTCTGGCGGGAGATCAGTTCAAGCAAAGCAATTCCCCTTCGGTTGAGAAGTTGCTTGCCCAGAATCCGCAGTTCGTGCCTGCTATCGCCGCCACGGTGAACAACGGCAATCCAGGGGTTGCCACGGTCGATCTTCGCGGTCTTGGCGATGTCCGCACCCTGGTGCTGGTCAACGGCAAGCGCCAGGTTTCTTACGATTCCCAGGGTGTCGTCGACGTCAACGCCATTCCGGTGGCGCTGATCAAGCGTGTCGATGTGCTGACCGGCGGTGCGTCGGCGGTCTATGGTTCCGATGCGGTCGCAGGCGTCGTCAATTTCATCCTCGATGATCGCTTTACCGGCCTTCGCGCAGATGCTTCGTCGCAGATCACATCGCGGGGCGATGGCGCCGTTTATGACCTGTCGCTGACCGGCGGTCTGGAATTTGGTGGCGGACGCGGAAATATCGTCCTTTCGGGTGGTTACACCAAGCGCAAGACGGTGTTCCAGGGCGACCGCCGCTATGCCAACCCCGCGCGCTTCTCGGACGATCTGTCGCCTGGCGGCAGCTCGACCACTGTTCCGACCGCCATCGACAACACGTTCGATGATAGCGACACGCCCTATTATCAAATCGGGCCGGGCAACGATTTCGTGCCCTATTACCAGCCCTATAATTACGCGCCGCCAAACTATCTGGTCGTTCCGCAGGAACGCTATTCGGCGACGGCGCTGCTGCGGTATGAACTGACCGACGGGATCGAGTTCTTCGGTCGCGGCAACTATCTCAAATCCAAGGTGAACAGCCAGTCCGCACCGACCGGCACCTTCGGCTATCCGTTCGACATTGCGCCGGACAATGCCTATTTGACGCCGCAGCAGCGCGATCTGCTGTTTGCCAGCCCCAATTCCATCATCAATCCTGATGGGTCGACCACGATCGGCATCCGCCGCCGCATCGTCGAGAGCGGTGGCCGCACCACCACCTATGACAACGAGGCATGGCAGGTCGTCGGCGGCCTGCGCGGCCAGGTGAGCAACCTCAACTGGGAAGTCTTCGCGCAATACAGCAAGTCGAAGCGCGACATCGCCTATTTGAATGACATCACCTATGCGCGCACCGCGCAGGCGCTCGATGCGGTGCTGGGGCCCAATGGCATTCAGTGTCGCGATACGTCCAATGGCTGCGTCCCGCTCAACCTGTTCACCAGCAATCCCATCGGCCCTGACGCGCTCGGTTTCATCTTGACCGGCGGACGCCAGAAGGATCAGACGACTCAATTCGTGGCTGGCGGCTCCCTGGCCGGTGACATCGATTTTCTGTCCAGCCCCTGGGCGGAAAACCCCGTGGCCTTTGCCGTGGGCGTCGAATATCGTCGTGAAAGCGCGCGGACGGCCGTGGACGACGCATATGCATCGGGCGACCTGATCGGCTATGGTCAGGGGTTTAACCTTGCGCCCTATCATTTCGATACCAAGGAAATATTCGGCGAATTGCGTATTCCGGTCGTGTCGGACAAGCCGTTCTTCGAATCGCTCAGTCTTGAACTGGGCTATCGCTACTCGGATTATTCCACCGTGGGTGGCGTTCATGCCTACAAGTTCGGCGGCGACTGGTCGCCGGTTCGCGGCGTCCGCTTCCGTGGGCTGTATCAGCGTGCCGTTCGTGCGCCGAACATCTATGAGCTGACGGCCCCCCCGGTTTCGACCATCGACAATTTGTCGACCGATCCCTGCGCAAATGGCGCCCCGGTCGGCAATGCCACGCTCACGGCGCTCTGCCTGGGAACGGGTGCGCCCGGTTCCACATATAACGTCAACAATATTCCCGGTCCTGTTGCCGGTCAGATCAACGCCTTTGGCGGTGGCAACCTCAATCTTGATGCGGAAAAATCCGATACCTACACTATCGGCGTCGTCCTGACGCCGCCCCAGGTTCCTGGACTTTCGATCTCGGTTGACTGGTTCGATATTACGATCAACAACGCGATCGATGCTCTGGGCGGATCGCCGCAGAATGTCGTCGATGGTTGTTATTTGGTGGCTCAGGACCTCAACAGCCCCTATTGCCAGGCGATCACGCGCAATCGGCAGACAGGCTCGCTGAGCGGTTCGATCGAATTCGGTGTGGATCAGGCCCAGTTCAACAGCGCCTTCATTCAAACGAAGGGCATCGATGTCGGGATCACCTATGATCATCGCGTCGGATCGGGCAATCTGAATTTCAGCCTCAACGGCACCTGGCTCGACACCTATGCAAAACAGGGCGCTGCCTTCGTTCCCGTGGTGGAATGCGCAGGGAAGTTCGGCTTTTCCTGCAACCTTGCTCCCATACCCGAATGGAAGCATGTGGCGGCGCTGACCTATGGTCTGAACGGCATTTCGCTGATGGGGCGCTGGAGATATTTCGGCAAGGTCAAGCAGGACGTCGGCACCGACATTCTGGTGTCTTCGATCAAGGCGCAGAACTATTTCGACGCGACCTTGTCCTTCGACATTGAAGAGTCGCTGACATTCCGGATCGGCGTCGAAAATATGTTCGACAAGCAGCCGCCGGTTGTCGGTTCCGAAGCGGGCAGCACCACGCATAACGCGGCGAATACATTCCCGACCGTTTATGATGCGCTGGGCCGTCAGTTCTTCGCCGGTGTCACAGCGAAGTTCTGATCGCTGTCCGGGACTGAATGAAAGGGGCGCGAACCGCACGGTTCGCGCCCCTTTTTTGCGTCACTTCACCTTCAGCACCAGCGCGCCGTCGCCATCTTCCACCTCCACTCGCGCGCCGTCGGGCACTTCGCCGCGCAGGATGAGGTCGGCGAGCGGGTCCTGCAGATAGCGCTGAACCGCCCGTTTGAGCGGCCGCGCGCCATAGACCGGGTCATATCCGACCCGCCCCAGCCACGCCCGCGCGCCATCGCTGAGCGCCAGCGTCACCTTGCGGTCCTTGAGCAGCTTCTGCACACGGGACACCTGGATATCGACGATCGGGGCCATGTGGTCGGCGCCGAGGCGATGGAACAGGATGATCTCGTCCAGCCGGTTGAGGAATTCCGGGCGGAAATGGGCGCGGACCATCTCCATCACCTGCGGCTCGACATCGTCCACCTTCTGCCCGTCGGCAAGGCCGGTCAGATACTGGCTGCCCAGGTTCGACGTCAGCACGATGATCGTATTGGTGAAATCGACCGTGCGGCCCTGGCCATCGGTCAGGCGACCGTCGTCGAGCACCTGCAGCAGCACGTTGAACACGTCGCCATGCGCCTTTTCGACCTCGTCGAACAGGATGACCTGATAGGGCCGGCGGCGCACCGCTTCGGTCAGTACCCCGCCTTCCTCATAGCCGACATAGCCGGGCGGCGCGCCGATCAGCCGGGCGACGCTGTGCTTCTCCATGAACTCGCTCATGTCGATGCGCACCATCGCGCTTTCGTCGTCGAACAGGAACCCGGCCAGCGCCTTGGTCAGTTCGGTCTTGCCCACGCCCGTGGGGCCAAGGAACAGGAAACTGCCGAGCGGCCGGTTGGGGTCCTGCAAGCCGGCCCGGCTGCGGCGCACGGCGGTTGCGACTGCCTTGACCGCGTCGGACTGGCCGATGACGCGCTTGCCCAGTTCCGCTTCCATCGCCAACAGCTTTTCGCGCTCGCCCGTCATCATCCGCTCGACCGGAATCCCGGTCCAGCGCGCGACGATGCCGGCAATATCCTCTGACGTCACTTCCTCGCGCAGCATCGCGCCTTCCGATGCCGTCTCCGCTTCTGCCAGCCGCTTTTCAAGACCGGGGATGGTGCCGTAGGACAGCTCGCTCATCTTCGCCAGGTCGCCCGCGCGTTGCGCCTGTTCCAGTTCCAGCCGGGCGGCGTCGAGTTGCTCCTTGATTTTGGCTTCGCCCGCGATCTTGTCCTTTTCCGCCTGCCAGCGCTGGGTGAGCGCCGCGGACTGTTCCTCCAGATTGGCCAGGTCCTCCTCCAGCGTCGTCAGCCGGTCGGCGCTGGCCTTGTCGGTTTCCTTCTTCAGCGCCTCGCGCTCGATCTTGAGCTGGATGATCCGCCGGTCGAGATTTTCGATCTCCTCCGGCTTGCTCTCTACCTCCATGCGCAGCCGCGAGGCGGCTTCGTCCATCAGGTCGATCGCCTTGTCGGGCAGGAAACGGTCGGTGATGTAGCGGTTGCTGAGCGTCGCCGCGCTGACGATCGCCCCATCGGTGATCCGCACGCCATGGTGCAGCTCATATTTTTCCTTCAGGCCCCGCAGGATCGAAATCGTATCCTCGACGGTCGGTTCGCCGACGAATACCGGCTGGAACCGCCGCTGGAGCGCCGGGTCTTTTTCGACATATTTGCGATATTCATCGAGCGTCGTCGCGCCGATGCAGTGCAATTCGCCGCGCGCGAGCGCGGGCTTGAGCAAATTGCCCGCATCCATTGCGCCTTCGGATTTGCCCGCGCCGATCAGCGTGTGCATCTCGTCGATGAACAGCACGACCTGGCCCTCGGCCGCCTTCACCTCGTCCAGCACGCCCTTCAGCCGTTCCTCGAATTCGCCGCGATATTTGGCGCCCGCGATCAGCGATCCCATGTCGAGCGCCATCAACGTGCGGTCTTTCAGCGTATCGGGCACGTCGCCATTGGCGATGCGCAAGGCGAGACCTTCGGCGATCGCGGTCTTGCCGACGCCGGGGTCGCCGATCAGGACGGGGTTATTCTTGGTACGCCGGGCCAGGATCTGGATCGTGCGGCGGATTTCCTCGTCGCGCCCGATGACGGGATCGAGCTTGCCGGATTTGGCCGCTTCGGTCAGGTCGCGCGCGAATTTCTTGAGCGCGTCATAACGGTCTTCGGCGCCCGCCGTGTCGGCGGTGCGGCCACCACGCAGGCTGTTGATCGCGGTATTGAGCGCCTCGGCCTTCACGCCCGCCGCTGCCAGCGCCTTGCCCGCCGCCGTCGACGGCGCGAGGGTCAGCGCGAGCAGCAGGCGCTCGACGGTGACGAAGCTGTCGCCCGCTTTCTGCGCGACCTGTTCGGCGCTGTCGAGCACGCGCACGGCATCATTGTCCAGGCCGGGCGTCTGCTGGGCGCCGGAACCGGAAACGGACGGCACCTTGGCCAGCGCCGCGTCGGTTTCGCGCAGCGCCGTCGCCGCGTCGCCGCCCGCCGCCCTGATCAGGCCCGACGCCATGCCCTGCTCGTCCTCCAGCAGCGCCTTCAACAGATGCTCCGGGCCAATCCGCTGGTGGCTCATGCGAATTGCGACGGTCTGCGCCGATTGCAGGAAGCCCTTGGCGCGGTCGGTAAATTTCTCGAGGTTCATGTCATCCCCTTCATACTGTGAGTGGGATGTAGTGTTGCCGAAAGGTCACACAAGGGCGCGCGGTGAATTTTCATCCGCCGCGAGCCGGTCAGGTCATGGCTTGACCGCCTTGGGTGCGCCCGGCGCGAACATGTCGCCAAAGAAATTATCGGCATACCAGCGCGGTGTTTCCGCCGCGTCGGCGATTTCCCGCGCGATCCGGTAATTGACCTGCGCGAACCTGGCCGCCGCATTCCAGTTGAACGGCAGGTCGATCTGGTCCGAAGGCTGATGATAATGGGTCTTGAGGAACAGCTGGAAAGCGTCCTTGCCCGGCCCGGCGAACCCGGTCATCAGGAAGACCGAGGGTATCCCCTCCTGCAGAAGCTATAATGGTCGGAACGGGTGAACAGCCCTTCGGCCGGCAGCGGATCGGGCGACAGGAGAGGCCCGATGCCCTGGCGGCGCGCTCGACGATCGGCCCCAGCGTCGAATGTTCCGCACCGAATGCCACCACGTCGGAAAAATCATAGGTCAGGATCGGCATGTCCAGATTGACCACGCTCACCACCCTGGCCCCGGCGGGCAGGGTCGGGTGCCGGGCGAGATAATGCGCGCCGATCAGACCATCCTCCTCGGCCGTCACCGCTGCGAACAGGATCGGCCGCCTTGGGGCCGTGCCGCCCTGCGACAGGGCCTTGGCCACCGCCAGCATCGTTGCGACACCCGATGCATTGTCCATTGCGCCATTGTAGATCTTGTCCGGCCCCTTGGCGCTTTGCTTGATGCCCTCATGGTCGAGATGCGCCATCAGCAGCACATATTCGCCCGCCAGCGTCGGGTCTGAACCGGGCAGCACCGCCAGCACGTTACTGCTCGTGGCTGTACTGAGCGTGCTGGTCCGCTCGATCCGCACCAATGGCTTGAGCGCGAAGCCACGAGGGCGGGCGTTTCGCCGGTCGGCTTCCTTGCGCAATGCCGCCAGCGTCCTGCCGGACCCGGCGAGCAGCGCTTGGGCGGCGGCGGCATGGGCGGTCGCCGCGCCGCGAATGGCGGGCGCGCGGACATAGGGCTGGCCCTGCGCGTCGACCCAACTGACGACCGGCCCTGCCGACACGTCCTTCATCCGCTCCCACGGCCGCCTAACGAGCTGGGCCGTGCCGGGAATGGTGATCAGGCCGATCGCGCCGGCCCTTTGCGCCGCCATGATCTTTTCGGATGCGAGATGCGCGCCGATTTCACTTGGCATGCCGACCGGCGCGCCCGCCAGCGCGACCGCGAACTTGCCCTTGAGGTCGAGGCCGGCATAGTCGTCGATCTTCTGTCGGGTCGATTGAAGGCCATAGCCCACGAAGACCGCCTGTGCCTCGATGCCTTGTTTCAGTTCGCGGCCGGACGCGGTGATGATGACGTCGCCGCCATTGTCGAACCGCTTGCCGCCGATGATGAGCGCGGCGGGCGATGCCGGGTCGAGATCGGCGACCGCCAGGGTGACCGGTTGGAACCAGCTGTCGGGAACGGCCTGGGTCAAACCAAGCGACGCGAAGCGCGCGGCGACATAGCGCGCGGCGATATCATAGCCCCGGCTGCCGGCATCGCGGCCTTCCAGCAGGTCGTCGGACAGGAATGTGATATCGGCCCGGATCGCGTCGGCCGACACGTCCGGCGCAGGCTGGGCCAGGGTGGCGGCGGAATGCCCAAGGGCAAGAGCGGCGATGAACAGGCGCAACGACATGACGGAAATGCCTTTGTGACGTTATGATGCGCTCAGCCTATCTCTGGCATGCCCATAGTCCAGCCTAAAGCGTATTGCGTCGCTAAAACGCCTCGCTATGCTGCCGCCATCCCGCAGCGGCCCCTTCCGGCCGCCCGGTCGTTCCGCACACATCATCCGAGGTTCCTGATGGCCCTTTCCTTCCTTTCGCACCGGGTGGCCCTTTCCGTCGGCCTGTCCTGCCTGGCCCTGCTGCCGGTGACGCAGGCGGTGGCGGCGCAGGCCGCCGCTGCCGCCCCGCTTTCCAGCCTCGTATCCGCGGTCAACATTCCGTATGAAGAATTTCGCCTGGCCAATGGCTTGCGGGTCATCGTTCATACCGATCGCAAGGCGCCCGTTGTCGCCGTGTCGATCTGGTATCATGTCGGGTCGCGGCATGAACCCAAGGGCAAGACCGGCTTTGCCCATCTGTTCGAACATCTGATGTTCTATGGGTCGGAAAATGCCGACGGACCCTTTTTCGGGCGGCTGGAAGATATCGGCGCGACCGACTGGAACGGGACGACATGGTTCGACCGCACCAATTATTTCGAAACCGTGCCGACCGGGGCGCTCGACCGGGCACTGTTCCTGGAAGCCGACCGGATGGGGCATCTGCTGGGTGCGGTGACGCAGGCAAAGCTCGATACGCAGCGTGGCGTCGTCCAGAATGAAAAGCGCATGGGCGAGAACGAACCCTATGGCCTCGTCGAACATGCGCAACTTGCCGCGCTGATGCCGCAGGGGCATCCTTACCGCCATTCGACCATCGGTTCGATGGCGGACCTCAATGCCGCCAGCCTCGCCGACGTGCAGAACTGGTTCAAGACTCATTATGGTCCCAACAATGCCGTGCTGGTGCTGGCGGGCGATATCGACGCGGCCACCGCGCGCGGCAAGGTGGAGCGCTGGTTCGGCGCGATCCCGGCCGGTCCCGCCCCGGTCGACGTCGATGCCTCGGTGCCGACGCTCGACCGCGATGTGGCGCAGGTGATGAAGGACAATGTCGCTGCCGTGCGGCTCTATCGCAACTGGGTGGTGCCGGGCGTCAATGGACCTGATCTTGCCGATCTCGACCTTGCCATGTCGATCTTTGGCGGTCTGTCCTCATCGCGCCTGTCCGACATTCTGGTGCGCGAGGAAAAGGTCGCCGTTGGTGTGAACGCCAATATTCAAGCGTTTGAAAAGCTGAGCATTGCCGAAATAACCGTCGATGTGAAGCCGGGCGCTGATCCGGTCGCGGTCGGCAAGCGGCTGGATGCGATGCTCGCCGATTATCTCGCCAGCGGGCCGACCGCCGACGAAGTGCAGCGGGCGGCGACGCGTCAGCTGTCCGGCACGATTTCGGGGCTGGAACGGGTAGGGGGCTTTTCGGGCAAAGCGGTGACGCTTGCCGAAGGCGCGGTCTATTCTGACGATCCCGCCAAATATGCCAGGGATCTGGCCGCCTACGCCGCCGCGACACCGGAATCGGTCGGCGCGGCGGCCCGCAAATGGCTGGGACGCCCGGTCTTCCGCCTGACGGTCGAACCCGGCAAACGGTCGGCGCAGGACAATGCGCTGGCGGGCAATGCAACGCATCGCCCCGCCTATTTTCGCGATCTTCAACAGCCTGCCGCCGCCGCGCCCGCGGCCGCGCCGGCGAAAATAGCCGAGCCGCCGATCGAGCCGGTCGCCGATCTTGAATTCCCCAAGGTCGAACATGCCACGCTGAAAAACGGCATCCCTGTGGTTTTCGCGCGCCGTGCGACGGTGCCGACGGTGCGCGTCGCGGTCGCTTTCGACGCGGGCAATGCAGCCGATGACCGGGCAAAGCTCGGCACCGCCGCGCTGATGACCTCGCTGCTCGATGAGGGCACGAAGAACCGCAATTCGGTACGGATCGCACAGGAACAGGAACGGTTGGGCGCCGCGATCAGCGCGGGCAGCAGCATGGACCGCACCCAGGTCGGCCTGTTCGCATTGAAGCCCAATCTCGACGCATCGCTCGACCTGCTGGCGGACGTTGTGCGCAACCCCGCCTTTGCGCCGGCGGAGGTCGAGCGGCTGCGCGGGCAACTGCTGACGCGCATTGCCGCCGAAAAGACCGAACCTATGCCCATCGCCCAGCGCCTGCTGCCGCCGCTGCTCTATGGCAAGGCGCATCCCTATGGCCTGCCGTTCACCGGATCGGGCACGGAAAGCGGCGTCAAGGCGGTGACGCGAAACGATCTGCTTGCCTTCCACCAGAAATGGATCCGGCCCGACAATGCGAAGATCTTCGTCACCGGCGACACCAGCCTGGCCGACCTGCTGCCGCTGCTCGAAAAGCGCTTCGGCGACTGGACCGCGCCCGCGAGCGCCAGGGGAACCAAGCTGTTCCGCATGGACCGGATGGCCCGCCCGGCACGGATCGTGCTGGTCGACAAGCCGCAAAGCCCGCAGTCGATGATCCTGGCCGGGCTGCTCACCAACAAGAGCGGCACCGACAATCCCGTCACGCTGATCACCGCCAATGAAGTGCTGGGCGGCAGCTCGACTTCGCGCCTCATCATGAACCTGCGCGAAACCAAGGGCTGGGCCTATTATGCCGGCTCCACCCTGTCGGGGGTCAAGGAAACGATCCCGCTGCTCGTCTATGCCCCGGTTCAGACCGACAAAACAGGGGAATCGATCATCGCCGCGCGGCAGGATATAAGGGATTTCCTGACGACCAAGGGGACGAGCGAGGCGGAGCGCAACCAGACGATCAACAGCCAGATCCTGTCGCTGCCCGGCAGCTTCGAAACATCGTCGGACCTGCTGACCGCGATGATGCGCAATGACCTGCTGGGCCGCCCCGACGATTATTACGCCCGGCTGCCCGGCATCTACCGGGCCATGACGGCCGCTGACTTCGACAAGGCCGCGCGCGAGGCGATCGACGCCGACAGGCTGGTCTGGGTGGTTGTGGGCGATGCAAAGCTGGTTCGTCCGCAACTTGACGCGGTCGGCCTGCCGGTCGAAACTGGCACATTGGCTGACTGACGATTTTTGCAGGGAGAACAGATTATGGCGAATGTAGATGGCGCCTATGATTGCGTGACCAAGACGCCGATGGGCGACCAGTCCGGCGTGTTCACGGTGATCAGCAATGGCGACCGGTTCCATGGCACGATCGCCGGCTCCCTGGGGTCGATGGACGTAAAGGACGGCGTGGTGGAAGGCGACAAGCTGCGCTGGAAGATGGAAATGACCTTTCCCATGCCGATGACGATCGACTGCGAAGCGCAGGTGAGCGGCGACACGCTCACCGGCACGCTGCAACTGGGCGCGTTCGGCGCGGCGGCGATCACCGGAAAGCGGCGGACGTAGCATTCCATGCCTGGTGATCGCGTGAACGCGCGATCACGCCGTGCAGAGGAAAGCCCGCCGGTCTCGCGACCGGCGGGCCTCCTTTTGACCTACGGTGCGACCCGACGGCTTTTAATATTGCACGGTGACAGTTACGGCGCGGCGATTTTGTGCCCAGGCGGCTTCGTCCGACCCTAGCGAAGCCGGACGCTCCTTGCCATAGCTCACCGTTGTGATCCGGCCTGAATCGATGCCGAGCGAGGCGAGATAGTTTTTCGCCGAATTGGCGCGGCGCTCGCCGAGCGCGATATTATAGTCGCGCGTCCCGCGTTCGTCGGCATGGCCTTCGATCGTGACGCGAACAGACGGGTTCTGCTGCAACCAGGCGGCCTGGCTCTGCAACGTGGCCTGATCCTGCGCATCGACGTCATATTTGTCGGTGTCGAAGAAGATGCGGTCGGATGCAACCGAAGCGATGAAGTCTTCCTGGCTGCCCTTGACCGGGCCGCCGGGAGCCGACGCTGCGGGCGGCGTCGGTTCGGCGCCGGGGGCCGGGGGCAGGTCGGCCGGCGGCTTCTTGGCGCACGCGGACAGCGCTATGATGGCGGCGGCCATCAATAAGGGACGGGAAATGGTCATGAGAGTCTCCTTGATTTCCGTTCGTGCCGCCCGCGAAACTAAGATCCGCGATGCTTCGACAAGATCGTTACGCTGTCAAGATGATTGGGTTCCCGCGGTGTAAAGAAAAGTCACGGCAACAGCGGTCCCCAGGCCGGGTCGGAACCGCTCAGCGGCGTTGGAATCCGCCGTTCGTTCACGCCGGTCAGGTCGACCTGCCACACCTGGCTCGATCCCTGCCGGCCCGGCGATGTGCGGAAGAACTGGAGGACGCGGCCGTTGGGCGACCAACTGGGCTGTTCGTCCTGCCAGCCATTGGTCAGGATGCGTTCGTTTTCGCCGCCCGGCGTCATCACCGCGATCTTGAAATCGCCCGCAATCTTGGTGAACGCGATCAGGTCGCCGCGCGGGCTCCATTCCGGCGTGGCATAGCGTCCGCCGCCATGGCTGATCCGTTGCTGGTTCGACCCGTCGGCGTTCATCACATAGAGCTGCTGCCCGCCGGACCGGTCGCTTTCGAACACGATCCTTGTGCCGTCCGGCGAATAGCTGCCCCCGACGTCGATGCCGGGCGACTGGGTCAGGCGCACCGGGGTGCCGCCCTGCGCCGACACGCGATAGATGTCGGTATTGCCCGACACCGCCATCGAAAACAGGATGAAGCGGCCATCGGGCGACCAGCGCGGCGCAAAGGTCGCATTGCTGCTTTCGGTCACCAGCCGCTGCGTTCCCGTCCCGATATTATAGACATAGATGCGCACGCGATTGTTGAGATAGCTTACATAGACGATGGAGCCATAATCGGGCGAAAAGCGCGGCGTCAGCGCGAGCGACTGGCCGTTGGTGATGAAGCGGTGGTTGGCTCCGTCCGAATCCATGATCGCCAGCCGCTTGACGCGGTTCCCCTTGGGGCCGCTCTCGGCGATATAGGCGATGCGGCTGTCGAAGAAGGGGCTTTCGCCCGACAGGCGGGCATAGATGGCGTCGGCGCATTTATGCGCGGCGCGCCGCCAGTCGCGTGGAGCCACGACATAGCCTTGGCGGGTCAGTTCCGATTTCAGCGCCACATCATACAGGTAACAGCCCACGGTGATGTCCGCCTCGCCGCCGGTGGTCCGAACGAAACCCTGGACCAGCGCCTGAAACGCGCCCCATTTGTCGAACTGGGGGAAAGTCACTTCCGGCATCGCGACCGCGGGCAGCCCGGCCGGCCCCGAAGGTTCGAACAGCCCGGATCCTTTGAGATCGGACGAAATCACCTCGGCGATCTTGCGGCCAAGTTCGCTAGCGGTGCCCGCTGGCGTCGCCACGTCCTGCTGCGCGGGCATCGCGGGGACGGCGAGCTTGAGGCTGCTGTCGATTTCCCCGGTCACGTCGACCGAAAGCTGCGCCAGCGCCGGCGGCGCGGCCAGCGCCAGCAATGCGGCCGTCATCGCCATCAGATGTCGCATGGTCTTGCTGTTCATCGTGTAAGCCTCGCGTCAAAGCGGAGTGGCCGGAGCCATTTCCATTGTTCGTAAAATTCGTCCGGCAGTCCGCTGAAGGGGGAAGCGAGCTTCACCGCCTGGATAGCACGTTCGGCATGAAGTTGCGCCTGCGGTCGATTGCTTGCCGTTACGCCGGTCTGGTCGATCACCTCGGGCGTGCCGATCACGCGCCCGTTCCTGTCGAGCCGCACTTCCAGCAGCGTCACCAGCCGATCGGCGTCCGCGCCCGAAGGGGGGCGCCAATGCGGCTTCAACTGCCGCCGGATTTCAGCGTCCAGCGCGGATTTCTGCGCTGGCCCCATGACGGCCGCCGGCGGCGCGGCGGGGCGGGGGGCGCGGGTGGGCGTTTCGGTGTCGATGCCTTTGAGGAAATCTTTTCCCAGCAATGATCCCCTGGGCTTGTCCGCCTTGCCCTCGCCCGCCGCCTTTGCCGGTGCATCGGCCTTGGGCTTGGCCCTTGCCGGTTTGGCCGCCGGCTTGGCAGCGGCTGGGGCGGGCTTGGCCTTGGCCTTGGGCGCGGGGGCGGGTTTAGCCGGCGCGGGCGGCTTTGGCTTGGCCTTGGGCACGTCCTTTTTCGGCGGAGCGGCCTTGGGCGGAGGCGGGGCCGGGGTCGGCGCCGGCTCCGGGACAGGTTCGGGCACCGGCGCTGGCGCGGCATCCTCGGTTGGCCCCGCTTCGGGCGCCTCGCTGGGCGGCGGCGGCTCGGTCGAGATTTTCGGCGCGGTCGATTTGAGCGCGACCTCGTCGACCAGGCTGACGTCCATCGGTGGCGAATTGAGCTTCAGCGGGTTGGGGGTCGACAGGAATCCGGCCGAAAGCAGGCCGAACAGCAGGACATGCCCCGCCGTCGCAATTCCCAAACCGATCTTTTCCGAGCGCTCCATGCGTGACGAAACCTATGGGCGCTATTGTGAACCGGCGCTGACGCCGGCGCTGGCGGGCACCCCGTCTTCCGCCCCGGTGCTGACCAGGGCGACCTTGTTGAGCCCGGCGCGATTGAGTTCGCCCATCACCCGCATCACCCGGCCATAATCGAGCGCGGTGTCGGCGCGCAGGAATATCTGGGGCGGGTCGGGCTGGCCGGCATTGGCCGACTGGATTTGGGCCAGCTGGCCGGCAAGGTCGGCCTCGCCGACCTCCGTGTCGTCGATGAAGATCGCGCCGTCGCGGTCGATCGAGATGACGGTAGGCTTCTGATCCGCATCCAGTCCCTTGGCGCGCGTTTCGGGCAGGTTGACCGGCACCCCCGTCACCAGCAGGGGCGCGGTGACCATGAAGATGATCAGCAGCACCAGCATGACGTCGACCAGTGGCGTCACGTTGATGTCGGCCATCGGCGCGCGTCCGCGACCCCGGCGGCCGGAGGGAGGGCCCGACATCGACATCAGCGCTGCGCCTCCAGTTCCCGGCTCAGCGTCGCATAGAAGCCGTCGGCAAAGCGCGACAGGCGCGATTCGAGCCGGTTGATGCCATGGCTGAACCGGTTGTAGGCGATGACCGCCGGGATCGCCGCGAACAGGCCGATGGCGGTCGCGAACAACGCTTCGGCAATGCCGGGAGCGACAACCGCGAGCGAGCTGTTCTGTTCGGCGGCGATGGCGGTGAAGGCGCGCATGATGCCCCAGACCGTACCGAACAGGCCGACGAAGGGCGCCACCGACCCCACCGTCGCCAATATGTTCAGCCGGTCGGACAGACGATCGATTTCGCCGGCGATCGCGCTGCTCATCGCCGTCGCCAGCCGATCGCGCGTGCCGTCCCGATCGACCGATTTCTGCACGGTCGACCGGCGCCATTCGGTAACGCCGGCGGCCATCACCTTGGCGGCGGGCAATTCGCCCTTGCCGCGCGCTTCATAGAAACGGTCGATATCCTCGGCCTTCCAGAAGTCATGTTCGAACGACTGGCTGTCCCTGGACGCGCGGCGCAGGGTGAAGCTGAACCCGATGATGATCGCCCAGGTCCAGATGCTGGCCAGCAACAGGCCGGCCATCACGCCCTTGACGACGATGTCGGCCTGGAGAAACAGCGCCAGCGGTGAAATGGTGGCGGCTTCGGCCGCCAAGCCTACGGCGGGAATGGGCAGGTTCATGGGTGGAAGTCTTCCCCTTGGGCAAGCGATGTGAAAATGGTGATCCAGGGCCTGGGCTGCCGCTGCGGCCGGCCCCCTGGCGTCAGCCAGGCGGCGGTGACCTCGCCGTCGGTCAACATGTCGTCCCCGCGCATGACCGACTGATGAATCGAACAGGTGGTGGCGCCCACGGCGGTCACATGGCTGCGCACGATCAGATCGTCGTCCAGCCGGGCCGGCCGCTTGTAGGCGATGGTCAGGTCGGCGATCGCATAGACGCCCCTGCCGCCTTCGACCTGGGCGCGCTGGTCGATCCCCGCCGCGCGCAGCATGTCGGATCGCGCACGCTCCATATAGCGCAGATAGTTGGCGTGATAGACAAGACCGGACAGGTCGGTATCCTCGAAATAAACGCGCAGCGGAAAATAATGGACAGAAGCGATGAAGCGTCCTGTTGCCGGCATGGGCAGGTCGGTAACGGGCATGGCTTCATCTTTAACCACGATGCGAGGAACGCGCAAAGGCGGAAATGACCGCGACACCACCATGTCGCCGCCATAGCGGTGCGCTTCGCCGTGCCAGGCGGCCGATATGTTCATGGTCTGTACGGCGCGGTTCGGCCTCTCTGGCTCCCGCCCGTCCTTCGCGCTACGGGTTGTGATCAGAATCGATTGAGGACGGGAGACAAGCAATGGTCGATATCACCACGGTCGGCGTGATCGGTGCGGGCCAGATGGGCGCGGGCATCGCTCAGGTCGCGGCGCAGGCCGGTTATGATGTGATCCTGTCGGACATTGATCTGCCCCGCGCGGAAAAAGGGCGTGATGGCATCGCGCGCCTGCTGGCGAAGGCGGTCGAAAAGGGCAAGGCAGAGCAGGCCGACGTCGATGCGGCGCTGGCGCGCATCCGCGCCGTGGGCGACGTGTCGCCGCTAGGCGAGGCCCAGCTGGTGATCGAGGCGGCGACCGAACGCGAGGAAATCAAGCGCGCCATCTTCGCTAATCTGGGGCCGCTGCTTCGTGCCGACGCGATCCTGGCCACCAACACCTCCTCGATCCCGATCACCCGGCTGGCGCAGGCGGCGCCCGATGCGGGGCGCTTTGTCGGCGTGCATTTCTTCAATCCGGTGCCGGTGATGGGGCTGATCGAGCTTATTCGGGGCCTCGCGACCTCGCCGCAAACCGTGTCCGCGGTCGAAGGGTTCGCCCGGCGGCTCGACAAGCAGGTCGTCCACGCCTTCGACGCGCCCGGCTTCGTGGTCAACCGCATCCTGCTGCCGATGATCAATGAAGCGATGTTTGCGCTGGGCGAAGGCGTGGCCAATGTCCGTGATATCGACACGGGCATAAAGCTTGGCCTCAACCATCCGATGGGGCCGCTGACGCTGGCGGACTTTGTCGGACTCGACACCTGCCTTGAGATACTCAAGGTGTTGCAGGCGACAACCGGCGATCCCAAATTCCGCCCCGCGCCGCTGCTCGTCAAATATGTCGAAGCCGGCTGGTTCGGTCGCAAGACGGGCAGGGGCTTTTACGATTATTCGGGGCCGGAGCCGGTGCCGACCCGCTGACGCAATCGGGCCGAACGCTGCACCTGCATGATCGGCAGGTTCAGCGGCTCACCCGCCAGATCACGCCGCCCACATCGTCGCTGACCAGCAGCGCGCCGCCCGCGTCCGCCGTCACGTCGACGGGGCGGCCATGGGCCTTGCCCTCCTTGCTCAGAAATCCCGTCAGGACATCGACGGGCTTGGCCTTGCCCGCCTGCCCCGCATCGTCGAAGGGCACGAACACCAGTTTATAGCCCGCCGCCGGCTTGCGGTTCCAGCTGCCGTGCAGGCCGACGAACGCACCGTTTTCAAACGGCTTGCCCAATTTGGCCGCGCTGGCGAAGGTCAGGCCCAGCGGCGCGACATGATTGCCCAGCGCATAGTCGGGGCGTTTGGTATATTCGCGCAGTTCCGGGCGTTGCGGCTGGACGCGGCGGTCCTCATATCCGCCCCAGTAATTCCACGGCCAACCGTAAAATCCGCCAAATTCGACGCGGGTCAGATAGTCGGGCACCAGATCCGCGCCCAGCATGTCGCGTTCGTTGACCACGGCCCAAAGCTGCTGGCTTTTCGGCTCGAACGCCATGCCGACGGGATTGCGCATGCCGGCGGCAAAGATGCGATAGTTCCCGCTTGCCGGGTCGACTTCCAATATGTTCGCGCGGTTGGCCTCGGTCTCCATACCGTTCTCGCCGATATTGCTGTTCGATCCGACACCCACATACAAAAGATTGCCGTCCGGGCTGGCGACCAGGCTGCGGGTCCAGTGCATGTTGGGAGCCTGCGCGGGCAGCTTGAGTATCTTGCGACCCTTCTGGGTGATTCGAATCTCGCCCGCCTTGTAGGGATAGGCCATCAGCGCATCGGTATTGGCGACGTACAAAGTGCCACCCACCAGCGCCATGCCATAGGGCGAATGCAGCCCGCTCAACAGTACGCTGCGCGTTTCCGCACGCCCGTTGCCATCGGCGTCGCGCAACAGGGTGATGCGGTTGGCCGACGGCCCGCCGGCGCCCGCTTTGTTCATCAGATAGGCCATGACCCGTCCGGTGATGCCCATGGCGGGACGAGGCGGGCTGTTGGTTTCGGCGACCAATATGTCGCCATTGGGCAGGCGCAGCAGCGATCGCGGATGGTCCAGCCCCTCGGCGAAGCGCTCGACCTTCAGCCCCGGCGCCGCGACGGGCTTTTCGCCGGTCGCCCAGCGGTCGACTTCAGCCACCTTGATCGTCGGGATGATCTCGCTGCGCGGCGCGGTGAACACCGGCTCGCGGCCGACATCCTGTCCCGCGGCCAGTCGCGCGGTGTCGCCTCTTGCCAGATAGACGATCACGCCGGCGCACAGGACGAGGACGATCAGGGTGAGGGCGATGATGTGTTTTTTCATGCCCGAACCTTAGGTTCCGTCGATGACCGGATCAAGCCTCGCGCCGTCAGGCGCCGCGCGACCGATCGTAAAGATACAGCAGCAGGGCAAGGGCTGTTCCGATTCCCGTGCCCGCCAGTAGCCCGGCGCTGGGCTGGCCCATAAGGCCGCCGCCGATGGTCCCGGCCATGATCGACAGCGCGATGAGCGCGCCCCCGCCCATGGTGTGCTTCCTGTCATTCCCATTGTTTGGCTTCGTCATGCGTCCCGCCTTGCCACGCTCTGCCCGGCGGCGCCAGTCCCGGCCCGAAAGGGGACGTATCGTGCCAAAGCGGGATGATCGTCCCGACCTGGGAAATGGCTAATGTGCCATTCACCCTCGCAAGCCGCAGCGGAGCGTCGCGCGGCTGAACTGGCATGCGCATTGCGGCGGTAAACCCACATGCGACGCCGGCGAACGGCGCGCCCTAAGGTCGGGGGACTCATGCAACTTCCATTTCTGTCGAGCCGCCAAAGCTATGAGGATGCGGCTGAACTGATCAGCCGCTTTGGCGAAAATGCGGGCTACGAAGCCGCGGCCCGCGCGGACCGAAGCCGGGATCTTGGCAATCACGTTCATTTTTGCCACTGGCGCCAGATCGAGCGGCTGATCGTGCTGCTGGCATATGACCAGCCGCTCGGCACCGTTCACTAAAGCCGCAGGCCTTCGGTTTCGGGCAGGCCGGCAAGGATATTGAGGTTCTGCACCGCCGCGCCCGCCGCGCCCTTGCCCAGATTGTCGAGCGCCGCGACCAGCAGCGCCTGGCCGGTCTCGGCATTGCCGAACATGAACAGCTCCAGCCGGTCGGTCGCGCCCACCCGCTCGATCTCGACCTGGCTCATCGCCCGGCTGTCTTCCAGCGTGGCGACCGACACGATGTTCGACCCGGCATAGGCGGCGGCCAGCGCGGCATGGATATCGGCCGGCGACGGCGCACCCGGCATCGCGCGCAGCTGCAGCGGCACCTCCACGATCATGCCGCGATAGGCATGGGCGACGGCGGGCGCGAACAATGGCGGATGGGCCAACCCCGAATAGCGCGTCATCTCAGGGATATGCTTGTGCGCCAGGCCCAGCCCATAGGCGCGAAAGCCGGTCGGCGCGGCGCTTTGCGCTTCATATTCCGCGATCATGCTCTTGCCGCCGCCCGAATAGCCCGATGCGCCCGATACCGTCACCGGCCAGTCGGCGGGGATCAGGCCGGCCAGCACCAGCGGGCGGACAAGCGCCAGAAAGCCGGTCGGCCAGCAACCGGGATTGGCCACGAAGCGCGCGCGCGCCACCCGGTCGCGCTGTCCCGGTTCCAGTTCGGGAAAGCCATAGGTCCACCCATCGGCGACACGATGCGCCGACGATGCGTCGATGACCTTGGTCCGGTCATTGTCGATCAGCGCCACCGCCTCGCGCGCGGCGTCGTCGGGCAGGCACAGGATGACGATATCGGCGTCATTGAGCGCGGCGCGGCGCGCGGCCGCATCCTTGCGCTGTTCGTCGCTCAGGGTGATGAAGCTCAGGTCCCGGTGGCCCGCCAGCCGATCGGCGATTTCCAGTCCGGTGGTGCCGACCGCGCCGTCGATGAAGACGCAGGTGGTCATGACCTGATCCTGCGCCGCGCGACCACGGGCTGCGGATGATCGGGCGCCAGCCGCGCGATCACGTCGGCCAGCGGCTCGATCACCGTCGTCATCCAGAAGGCGTTGGCGTGCAGCATCCGCCTGTCGTCCACCATCATGCCGACATGGCCGGGAAAGAAAATGAAGTCGCCACGCTCCAGCGCGGCATCGTCGCCCAGCGGCTCGCCAATGGCTTCGCGCTGCATGTCGGTGTCGCGCGGCGCTGAAATGCCGCACCGCGCCAGCGCGACCTGCACCAGACCCGAACAATCGACGCCATGATGACCGCGCCCGCCCCAGACATAGGGTTGGCCCAGATAATCCTGCGCGACCGCCACCCAATCGCGGTCATGGTCCGCATCGGGCCGGACATGGCGAATGTGGACGAACCCTTCGGCACAGGCGACGAAATCGCCCTCCGCCTCACCATCGAAAGCCGCGCCCGCGGGCCAGTGGTCGACGATCGACGACTTGATGTCGGCGGCGCTGAATATCGGCGCCGAACGGGCGATGACGCGCCACTCGCGCATCTCCTGCTTGTCGAGTGCGTCGCGACGGACATAGCCGACATAGCCGTCATGGCCGCAAAAGCCCCATACCCACTGCGTCGTGACGTCCAGCGCATGGAATGATTCGCCGCGCAGCAATTCGCTGGTCGCCGTTGCCGCGGCATGCGGGCAGGAAAGAACCGGCGCGCCGGCGACAACGCAGGTCAGTTCGATCGCGCGCGCATAATGGGCCGAAAAGAGTATACCGGCGAGCGATACATCGGCAAGATCGCCGCGGATCGCGTGAATTCGGGTGTCGAGCACGGCCGATCGGCCGTCCAGCTTGAAGCGGGTCCGTTCAGGCGGTGCGATCCGCGCGGCTGTGTCCGTTACTTCCATCGCGGCCGGCTCCTGCGATGAAATCATGAAATCCGTCAAGAAATTCCGCCCCTTTCGGCGTCCGAGCGACGAAAATATTACGACGGTCCGTCGCATCCCGCTCTCGGCGCAGATAGCCCAGCGCGGACAATTTGTTAAGTGCGCGCGTTATCACCGGCTTGGATACGTTCAGCGCTTCGGCCAGGCCCCGCACGGTATGGGGTCCGGCGTCGATATAGACCGTCATCATCAGCGCCATCTGCCGGTTGGTCAGATCGGGCTTTCCCGATCGGACATAGTCGACCAGCGTCATCATCCATTGGGTTAGCGTTTGAAGCCCGCGCCGTTGCGGCTGTATCTTCTGGTCGGTGGCGATTTGGGCGGTCATTGCGGGGTAACGCACGATGACCTATCCGGTTGCGTAACGGGTCGACCGGCGGTAAATTAGCGTCATTCCCGCAGATATCGCCCTTGCAGCCAGGCAAAGGCAGCGCGCAGGCCAAGCGCGTCGCCGCCCTTGGGGCGCCCCGGCCGCGCCGATGCGCGCCATGCGAACGTATCGAAATGCGCCCAGTCGACGTCATCGGGAACGAAGCGGCGCAGGAACAGCGCTGCTGTGATCGCACCGGCGAATCCGCCCTCGCCGGCATTGTTGATGTCCGCGACATCCGATTTAATCATTTCGGCATAACCGTCCCATAGCGGCAGCCGCCAGACCGGATCGTCGATGGCGGTCGCCGCCTGTGCGATGCCGTCGGCCATCCTGTCGCCATTGGTGAACAGCGCCGGCAGGTCCGGCCCCAGCGCCACGCGCGCCGCGCCTGTCAGCGTCGCGAAATCCAGTATGACTTCGGGCTGCTCCTCTCCCGCACGGGTCAGCGCATCGCCCAGCACCAGCCGCCCCTCCGCATCGGTATTGCCGATTTCGACGCTGATGCCCTTGCGGCTGGCAAGAATGTCGCCGGGTCGAAACGCGTTGGCGCCGATCGCATTTTCCGCCGCAGGCACCAGCAGGTGGAGCCGCACGGGCAGATTCGCCCCCATGACCAGTCGCGCGAGCGCCAGTGCGTGCGCCGCGCCGCCCATGTCCTTCTTCATCAGACGCATGGCGCTCGACGGCTTGATGTCCAGCCCGCCGCTGTCGAAGCATATCCCCTTGCCGACGATCGCGATGCGCGGATGAGCGGGATCGCCCCATAGCAGTTCGATCAGGCGGGGCGCGAAATGCCGGTCGGCCGCTCTGCCCACGGCATGGATCATCGGATAGCCCGTCGCCAGATCGTCCCCGCGCGTAACGGTCACCTGCGCGCCGAAGCGCCGGCCCAGGTCGCGTGCAACGCCTTCCAGGTCGGGCGGTCCCATGTCGGCGGCGGGGGTGTTGACCATGTCGCGGACCATCGCGGTCGCCTCGGCCAGCCGAACGGTCGCGTCGATCCGCGCGACATCGTTGGTCAACAGCACGCGCGGACCCTGATTCTCGTCGCCCTTGCGATAGCGGTCGAACCGATATTGGCCGATCAACCAGCCAAGGCCGCTTGCGCCGGGCGTCCCTCCCGCCATGCGGTAACTGCCCTCGGGCAGGACTTCCGCCAGCCGCGCTAGGCACCAGCAACCGGGCGCTTCGGCGTTCCGCACGCCCGCCACCACCGACCAGTCCGACGCGCCGTCGCCCGGCAGGATCGCATATTCCGCCGGCTTGCCGGTGAAACGCTGTGCGCTGACGGTGGTGCGCACCCGTTCGGGCTGGCCCGCGATCCAGCCGTCCAGTCCGGCCACGTCGACCAGATGGATGTTGGTGGCCGGCTGGCCGGAGTCGGGTCGCAGGAGCGCGGCATAATCGATCATCCCCCGCGCTTTAGATAAAAGGGCGAACCGAGGGAACGCGCAATTTTTCATCGCGTTGAATGGGCAGTCCGCCCCCGCACCGTTTGCATAGCGGAATGGGGAAGCCTAGACTGGCGGACACGCCAAAAAGGAGAATTGCCATGGTGAACGCAGATGACAGGGGCATGCAGGCGATGCGCGACCGCGCCTATGCTCTCGCCGAAACCGGTAGGTTCGACGATGTTCATGCGGTCGAGCAGGCGTTGATAGCGGAAGGCTGGCCCAACGCCCGGATCGCGCTGGACAGCAGTTTCGCGCGCAAGGCGATCTTTGAACGCTGCCAGGCGGCGCGAACGCATTGACCACAGGCAGGCGGACGCCAGGACGAACCACATCCACGGTGCTGGCCATATCGGTGCCGGCCTTCTTGCTGGCCGCCTGCTCTTCGAGCGGCAACCCCGGAAATGATAGCGCGGGCGACGCCGTGAACGAAGCCGTCGCCGCCAATTTCGTCAACGCCATGGCGGGGTTGCCGCCGGCGGCACCGGCTGGCGTGCCCTTTTCCTTGTCGGAAAAGACCGACCTCTTGGAATTCGTTTACGCCTATCCGGCGGAGGCGGCGGCCATTCCCAGGCTGGTTCGCAAGTTCAGGCGCGACATCGATACATCTCGCGCCGATGCTCTCAAGATGGCGCGCGAGGATCGCGACGCGGCGAAAGCGGCGGATTTCCCGTTCCGGGGGCATAGCCTGGAAACGCGCTGGACGGTCGCGGCGGACACGCCCCGCTTCCTCGCCCTGCGGTCGGAAACCTATGTCTTCACCGGCGGCGCGCACGGCATGACCGGCTATGAAGCGCTGATCTGGGACAAGGCGCGCAAGCGTGAAACCAGCATGGCGGCGCTGATGACGTCATCCGCCGATTTTGCCGATGCGATCCGCGATGCATTCTGCGAGCGGCTGGATCGGGAGCGCGCGGTCAAGCGTGGCGGCCCGGTGGTGCGGGGCGACGATCCCTTCACCGACTGCATCGACCCGATGGAACAGGTGCTGGTGCCCACATCCAGGGATGGGAAGCTTATCGACGCGATCACCGTGTTGATCGGTCCCTACGCCGCCGGTCCCTATGCCGAGGGCAGCTATGACGTGACGATACCGGTGACGCCCGCGATATTCGCCACCATCAAGACCGAATATCAGGACGGCTTTGCCGGTGGCGCTGATCAGGAGTCCAGGGGGACGCCATAAAGATCATGCTCGTCGGCATCCTCGATCATCACGTCGAACATGTCGCCAGCCTTCCGCCCTTCGCCGACATCGCGCAGGAACACATTGCCGTCGATCTCCGGCGCGTCGGCCTGGCTGCGCGCGGTCGCGCCGATCGAGCCATCCTCCTCGTCCGGCTCGCCCACTTCATCGACGATCACCGGCAGCACGCGCCCCACCTTGGCCGCGAGCCTGGCGGCGCTGATCGCGGCGGTCTTTTCCATGATCCGCTGATAGCGTTCTTCCTTGACCTCTTCCGGCACCGCGCCGGGCAGGGCGTTGGCGGCAGCACCCTCGACCGGCTCGAAGCGGAATGCGCCGACGCGGTCCAGCTGCGCCTCGTCCAGCCAGTTCAGCAGATATTGGAAATCCGCTTCGGTTTCGCCGGGGAAGCCGACCACGAAGGTCGAACGGATCGCGATGTCGGGGCAGATGCTGCGCCATTTATGGATGCGGTCCAGCACCTTGGCTTCGTTGGCCGGACGCTTCATCGCCTTCAGCACGCTGGGCGCGGCGTGCTGGAAGGGGATGTCGAGATAGGGCGTCAGCAATCCGTCCGCCATCAGCGGAATGACCTGGTCGACATGGGGGTAGGGATAGACATAGTGCAGCCGCACCCACGGCGCGCGCCCTTCGGGCGTGCGCAACTGCCCCAGTTCGCGCGCCATGTCGGTCATGTGCGCGCGCACATCGCGGCCCTTCCACGGGCGCGCCTCGTGCCGGGTATCGACGCCATAGGCCGATGTATCCTGGCTGATGACCAGCAACTCCCTGGTGCCGGCCGACACCAGCTTTTCCGCCTCGCGCAACACCGCGTCGATCCTGCGGCTGACCAGATCGCCCCTGATCGACGGGATGATGCAGAAGGAGCAGCGATGATTGCAGCCTTCGGAAATCTTCAGATAGCTGTAATGGCGCGGCGTCAGCTTCAGGCCGCCTTCGGGCACCAGGTCGACAAAGGCGTTGGGCACCGGCGGCGACGCCTCATGCACGGCGTTGACCACCTGCTCATATTGATGCGCGCCGGTAACCGCCAGCACCGACGGAAAACGCTGGCGGATCATCTCCGCCTCATTGCCCATGCAGCCGGTGACGATGACGCGACCATTTTCGGCGATGGCCTCGCCGATCGCTTCCAAAGATTCCTCCTTGGCCGAATCCAGGAAGCCGCAGGTATTGACCAGCACGACATCCGCGCCGGCATAATCGGCCGACATCTGATAGCCATCGGAGCGCAGCTTGGTCAGGATGCGTTCGCTGTCGACCAGCGCCTTGGGACAGCCGAGCGAAACCATGCCGACCTTGGGCGCGTCAGGAAATTTGGTTGCCATGATGGTCGCGCACATAGGGATTGTTGCGGCCAATGTCACGCGGGCGGTGGAATGGCGTCAGCGCGCATCCTCTTTGGCGTGGCCCGCGCCGTCCCCGGCGACGATTTCGACGATCATGTCGCCGGTCTGGAGCGATCGCGCTTCAGTTTCCCAAAAGCCGATCGGGCGATCGTCGCGATAGACGCGCACGCCAAGCCCGGTGGTGATCGCCGACAGCGGATTGCCGATCTCCCGCGGCAGAACTGGGCGCTCGTTGAGCTTCACCCGTCCGCCCGACGCCGCCAGATCCGCCATATAGTCGGCGATATGCGGGCCATTGGTGCTGCCGGCCAGCAGCAGTCCGGCAAAGCTCACCGGATTGATAACCGTCGTCGCGCCCGCCTGCCGCGCTGGCAATTCATTGTCTTCGTTGCGCACGACGATGCTGATCGGAAGGCGGGGGGCCAGATGCCGGGCGGTCAGGGTGATCAGGATCGACGTGTCGTCGCGCCCCGCCGACACGATCATCGACCGGGCGCGATGGATCGCGACATCCTTCAAGGTCCGGTCGCGAGTCGAATCGCCGCACATGATGTTGCAGCCCAGTTCCTCTGCCTGTTGGAGCATCGCCTCGCTGGGGTCGATGACGACGATCTCGCTCGGGCTTGTGCCGCGCGCCAGCAGTTCGTGGACGGCCTCGGACCCGCTGGTGCCAAATCCGGTGACGATGATGTGATTGTGCAGATCGGCCTGAATACGTGCCATGCGCCACCTGTAGACGATGTTGCGAAGGAACAGGCTATAGGCCGTTCCCAGGAAGATCAGCCAGACGAACAGGCGGATCGGCGTGACGACCAGCGATTCGAACAGGCGCGCCGCCGGGGTCACCGGCACGATGTCGCCATAGCCGACCGTGGTCACCGTGACGGTGGTGAAATAGAGGACGTCGACGAAGCTGATATGATTGTCGAGATTGTCCTTGAGGCCCTCGCGACCGATCCAGTGCAGCGCCAGCACCAGCGCAATCAGCCCGATGACCAGCGCGACCCGCCAGGCAAGATCGGCCCAGACCGGCATCGACGAACGCCGGCGCAGAAATCCGGTCTGGCTGCGCTGCGGCTGCTGGTCGATCCTCATGCCGGCGGCAGATGCGCGGCGGGATCGACCGGTACGCGGTCCTTGCGCAGCT
The DNA here is from genome assembly GCF_037725245.1 of Sphingobium anseongense. Classification (NCBI taxonomy): domain Bacteria; kingdom Pseudomonadati; phylum Pseudomonadota; class Alphaproteobacteria; order Sphingomonadales; family Sphingobiaceae; genus Sphingobium; species Sphingobium anseongense. Next base: position 91,471 of record NZ_JBBJUL010000004.1, read on the forward strand.
CGAAATGCAGCTTGGGCTTGCTGGCATAGCCGCTGTCGCCCGTCAGGCCGATCACCTCGCCGCGTTTGACCTTCTGTCCGCGCACCACGTCGACCCGGCGCGCATGGCCATAGGCGCTGACCCAGCCGCCGCCATGGGTGATCAGGACCAGACCGCCGAATACCGCGACCTTGTCACCGGCATAGGCGACGACGCCGTCGGCGGTCGCGCGGATCGGCGTGCCGGCGGCCACGGCGATGTCGATGCCGTTGTTGCGCGCGCCACTGGCGCCGGGGCCAAAGCGCGACACGATCTGCCCGCGTACCGGCCAGGCAAAGGTGCCCGCGAAGCGGGCCGGGGTGGCGGCGGGCACGTTGGTCGGGATCGGCCGCGCTTCGGCGCGCGCGACCGCGACCGGCGCATCGTCGGCGGTCGCCGGCTGCCCGCCGGTCAGCACATCGTCGATGTCGATGCGGAACGCGGCGGCGCGCTCTTCCAGCCCCGGCGGCTGGCGCGGCGCGTCGTCGGGCAACAGCAGCCGTTGCCCCCGGCGCAGCACGAACGGCTCTTGCAGGCCGTTGATGTCCACCACCCGGCTCCACTGCACGCCATAGGCGGCGGCGATCGCGATCCCCGTCTCCCCCTCGGCGACGAGGTGATAGCGGCCGGCCGGAATGGTCAGCCGCTGGCCGGGCCGGATCGCATAGGGCGGCGTCAGCCCGTTGGCCCTGGCGATCATCTCCGACCCCGCGCCGGTACGGTTGCCGATCCCGCGCAGCGTATCGCCGGCCTGCACGATATAGGGCGGTTCGTTCACGGTGCGGGCATTGGCGACCACCTGTTGCGCGGTCCACACCGGCTCGGCTTCGGCCAGATCGACGATCGCCGCGTCGGCGTCCAGTTGCGGCGGGGCGGCGGGGGGCGTGATGGCGCTCGGGTCGCTTTCGGCCTGATAGGGGATGCAGGCGCTCAGCATGAGTGGCGGCAGAAGCAGGACAGGCCGGAACAGGGTGCGCAACATCATGCCCCGTCTAACGCATCGCTCCGCGCTTGCCAGCCCCGCATGACGCCCGCCGGCAACCAGTTCGGCACCAGGCGCATCAATCCGCCCATATAGGGGCCAAGGGCTTCCGGCACGATGACGCTGCCATCTTCCTGCTGATAGTTTTCCAGCACCGCCACCAGCGTCCGACCCACCGCCAGGCCAGAACCGTTGAGGGTATGCAGGAACCGGGTCGTCTTTTCGCCCTCGGGCTTGTAGCGCGCATTCATCCGCCGTGCCTGAAAATCGCCGCAGTTGGACACCGAACTGATTTCGCGCCATGTCTGCTGGCTCGGCAGCCACACTTCCAGATCGAACGTCTTGCGCGCGCCAAAGCCCATGTCGCCGGTGCATAGCAGCATCTTGCGATATGGCAGGCCCAGCGCCTGCAATATCCCCTCGGCCGCCGCGCACATCCGTTCATGCTCCGCTTCGGAACCGTCGGGCGCGCAGATGGCGACCAGTTCCACCTTTTCGAACTGGTGCTGGCGAATGAAGCCGCGCGTGTCGCGCCCGGCGGACCCCGCCTCGGACCGGAAACAGGGGGTCAGCGCGGTCAGCCGCATCGGCAGGCTGTCGGCCGGCACGATCTGCCCCGCGACCAGGTTGGTCAGGCTCACCTCCGCGGTCGGGATCAGCCAGCGGCCATCGCTCGTCCTGAACAGATCCTCGGCGAATTTGGGCAACTGGCCGGTGCCGAATAGCGCTTCGTCGCGCACCAGCAGCGGCGGATTGACTTCCTCATAGCCATTATCGCCTGTCTGGCGATCCAGCATGAACTGGGCAATCGCGCGGTGCAGCTTGGCCATCTGTCCGCGCAAGGCGGTGAAGCGCGCGCCGGACAGCGCCGCGCCGCCCTCGAAATCCATGCCCAGCGCCGGGCCGAAATCGGCATGGTCCTGCGGCTTGTAGGCGAAGCGGCGGGGTTCGCCCCAGCGGCCGACCTCGACATTGGCGGTTTCGTCCGCGCCTTCGGGTACGTCGTCGGCGGGCATGTTGGGGATTGCGGCCAGCATCGCGTCCAGCGCCTCGCCAAGCGCCCGGTCCTGCGCTTCCAGTTCGGGCAGGCGGGACTTGAGCGCTGCGACCTCGGCCTTGATCGCGTCGGCCGCCGCGCTGTCCTTGGCCGCCATCGCCTGGCCGATCGCCTTGCTCGCTTCGTTGCGGCGCGCCTGCCCCTGCTGCAATTCGGTCGCCACCGCGCGTCTGGCGGCATCCAGCGCCAGGATTTCCGCGCTCAGCGGCGCGGCTCCACGCCGGGCGAGTCCCGCGTCGAAAGCCTCGGGATTTTCGCGGATAAAGCGGATGTCATGCATCGGCGTCCTATGCCGCTCGTCGCGCGGCGGTGCAACCCCGGCGCGCGCCAGCCGTTGATGGGCCAGCCACCAAGAAGGAGAAAAAGATGCAGATCGATCATGACGCGCTGGTGCTGGTTGCCGACGGACGGAAACTGCTATTGTTCCGTAATAGGGGCGACAGGGCTTTCCCGCAACTGGAGGCCGATGTCGTGCGCGTGCAGGACAATCCGCCCAACCGCGATCAGGCTTCGGACGCGCCGGGGCGGTCATTCTCCTCGACCGGAAGCCATCGCAGCGCGATGGAGCAAACCAATTTCCATGATCTTGAGGAGCAGCGTTTCGCGGCGGAGGCTGCCGCCATGCTCAACAAAAGGGCGCTTGCCAATGAGTATGAAAAGCTGATCGTCATCGCGCCGCCGACCGCGCTGGGCGAAATCCGCAAACATTATCACAAGGAGGTTTCTGCCCGGCTGGTCGGGGAAATCGCCAAGGATCTTTCCAATCATCCGGTCCCGGAAATCGAAAAGATCATTGCCGCCGCCTGATCGGGCGACCGGCGCCGCACAATGAAAAGGGCGGGCCTGCATCGCAGGTCCGCCCTTCTTGCAGCCCGGCCTGGCAAGGATCAGGCCGCCTGCCTGGCCTTGCCGAATTTGCGCCGCGCCACCAGTGCCGCCGCGGCTGCGCCGAACAGCAGGACCATCGGCGGTGCGGGCACGTCGGTGCCGCCGCTTGAAGAGCTGCCGCCCGAGCTGGAACTGCTGGACGAGCTGGACGAGGAACTGGACGTGCTGCTGGAGCCGCTCGACGATCCGGTGCTGCCAAAGCTCGACGACCCGCCCGATGACGAACTGGACGAGGATGAGCCGGACGATGTGCTGCTGCTGCCGGACGATCCGCCGTGGCCGCCGTTCGACCCGTGCCCGCCGTTCGATCCATGACCCGGCTTGTCGGGCTTTCCGCCGCTCGATCCGCCCGAACTGCTCGACGATGAGCTGGAGGATGAAGAGGACGAACTGGACGAGGACGACGAACTGCTGCTGCTGACGCCCGATGAGGTCGACACGTTGCCGCTGCTGGTCGAAGAGATGACAACGCTGCCGCCGCCGCCGCCGCCGCTGCCGCCGAAGAAGCCGCCCATGAAGCCGCCGCCGCCAAAGCCCCCGCCACCCATGACGATCGGAACAGCGCCGCCGCCGCCCGACATCGCCGGCATTTCAGCCGGGATCATCGGCGCGGGCAGGGGAATGGGGGCCGCCTGGCTGGTGACCGTCACGGTCTGCGGCGCGCAGGCGGTGACGGTCTTGACGATGCGCGGCCTGACCGTGCGGACGGCATAGCGCTTCTTGGCATAGCCCGCCTTGACGCCCTTGGTGGCATGCACCACCGCCGGGCGCGGCGTTTGCGCGACATGGACGGCGCCGCCGCCGATGATCGCCCCGCCGCAGGTGCATGCGCACAATTTAGCCAACGCCATCCGAACCGACATAGGATCTACTCTTATGCTATCATGCCTTGGCCGCTGCTGGCGGTTCCAGAAACGGGCCGTGGCATTTCCCTAAACCCAAGAACGCAAAATAACGCGTTAACTTCAATGCCGTTAACTCTGAAACTATGGTGCAAGTCGAGCCAAATCGAGATGAGTCATGAAGGCGCAAGGTTAACGTCCCATTCTGATACGACGGCTGTGACCTTGGTAAATCTGGATCAATATTTAGCTGGTGCAACATAGTCGCGCCGTAACGAAATGCCGGCGCCGGAGTCGCAAGTCCTCGTTGCGCGATGGGGGCGCACCGGGTCTTTGCGCGATGGGGATGTCAGGACCTGGTCGCCATCGACCATATGCGCCAACAGACGGGCCGTATGAACGGAGCGGCGCGCGGCGATGCGCCGGACACGCTTGCGCGGTCATATGCTGCGGCCGCCCGGCTTCTCAAGCCCGCCGGAATCCGTATGTCTCATACCGGCTATCTGGCGATCAATCGCGCTTGTGTCGGCTCGGGCCGCTGGCTATAGGCCGCGTCAATATCAGGCATGGCACTCGCCGCGTGAAAAGGCGGGGCCTCATCGAATCGGAGAGCCAGATGGCATCGCTCCTTAATTCCGACAATGATGGCACCTCGCCGTCCAAATCAATTGCCGACCTGCCGCCAGATTATCGTCCGTCCGCCGAAGAAGATTTCATGAATCCGCGTCAGCTCGAATATTTTCGGCAGCGGTTATGGGATTGGAAGAAGCAGATTTTGTCGGAAGCGGAAGGCACGCTGGCGGTGCTTCAGAATGAGCCGCTTCGCGAACCCGACCTCAATGATCGCGCGTCGAGCGAGACGGACTGGTCGATCGAGCTGCGCACGCGCGATCGCCAGCGCAAGCTGATTTCCAAGATCGATGCGGCGCTGCGCCGGATCGAGGACGGCGAATATGGCTATTGCGAAGTGACGGGCGAGCCGATTTCGCTGGGGCGCCTTGAAGCCCGGCCGATCGCGACGATGACGGTCGAGGCGCAGGAACGGCACGAACGGCAAGAGAAGATCTCCCGCGACGATTAACTGTTTTTCCACATCTGCGTGGCAATCCAGTGGCAGATTTCTTCTGCACGGGTTGTCGCGCATATGAATAGAGAACAAGGTTTTTCGGTCGATCGTGGGCCTGCGCGCTCTGCGGCGCGCGACAGCCTGTTTCTGTTGACGACGATTTCCAGCGCCGAAGGGGCCAATCTGGGCAAGGCGCGGATTCGCAATCTTTCGGCGACCGGGCTGATGGCGGATTGCGAACGCGCCATTCCGGCCGGGATCGCCGTATCGGTCGAACTGCGCGGCGTCGGGCAGGTCACCGGCCATGTCGCCTGGTCGCGCAACAACATGATCGGCATGGCCTTCGACGAAGCCATCGACCCGCAACTGGCTCGCAAACCCGTTGGCGTGGGCGCCGCGCGCTCCCAGCTGCCCGACTATCTGCGCAGCAATTTCAAGCGCTGAGCCGGAATTTCATTCAGCGTTACCTAAAGCCGCCCGGTCGCAAGTTGCGCCGGGATTTTTGCGTTTTCGGTTTTGCCAGATATACATGGCATGGTGCAGGATTAGCCAAGTTCACCGCGTCCGACGATCATTCAGCGGGAACATAATTGGCGACTCGAAGGTCGCCTGACCCTTTGCTACCCGCCTGGACATTCAGATCGTATGTGCCATCGCCAGCGCCAAAAGTCCCGGTGGGCGCTGCCGCCAGTAAAATATTATATGACACAAGCCCCGCGCCTGTTGGCGCGCGGAGCTTGCGAATTGCTGTCAGAAATGCGTGGCGCCAGATCAATGATCCTGGCGCAACTCTTCTTTGAGGCGCAATTTCTGCTTCTTCAACGTGGCGACCAGGATCGCGTCGGGCATGGGACGACTCGTCTCCGCCTTGATTCGTGCGTCAAGGCCTGCATGCTTTGCAACCAGAGCTGAAATATGGCCATTTTCCATAACATTCTCCTTACGAGGGTGATGGATGTTGGAGTAAATCATGAAATGCGCAGGCTGTCTGCTCCTGATTCGCGCCTTGCGATGACTGCATGCGAATTTGCGGTGGTCCGCTGCCGCCGGGAGGGCTATCAGCAACCGCTGTTTGGGGGACGCCAGATCCATTGAGCCAGGAAGAGATCATGCGCCGGCTGGAATTGCTGCGGATCGAGCATCGCGATCTCGACACCGCCATCGCGGCGCTGGTCGAAGGCGGATCGGGCGACCAGATGCAGCTTGCGCGGCTCAAGAAGCGCAAATTGCGCCTGCGCGACGAAATCGCCATTCTTGAAGACGCGCTGGTCCCCGACATCATCGCCTGACGCATCGGCGTCGGCGCCATGGTTAACGTTACGGTAACCGACCCTGTTTGGGACAGATGGCGCAACGGCGCGACAATGGGCCTGACAAGGTTACGCAATTGTGGCAGCAGGACGGGATGCCGTTTGCCGCCCGCCTCGATCCTCACCTGCACCGCCGTCTGGTGGACAGCCTCTATGTCGAGGCGATGGTCATGGCCGATGAGGCGCGCTCCTATTTCGACGGCGGGCAGACGGACGAGGTCGCCATGCTGGAACCGCTTCAGCGCGTTGCCTTCACCTGTGAATCGCTCAAGGTGACCACCCGCCTGATGCACGTCATCGCCTGGCTGCTGTCGCAGCGCGCATGGCAGCGCGGCGAAATCGGCGCGAGCGACATCATCAGCGAAAAATATCAGCTTGGCAGCGCCCAGGTCAGCGATCCTGCGGTTATCGCCGGGTTTCCCTTCGCCGCCCGCTCGCTGGTCGAAGGCAGCGAGGAACTGTATGACCGGGTCGCGCGGCTGGAAGACCGGATGTTGGGCGCCGCGCGCGGAGGACATGCGCCCGAGCCTGGCCCGGCGCGTGCGCTGATGGATCGGCTCCAGATATCCTTCTGACCGCATCGACCGGCAATCATGGCTGGCGCGGTGCGCGGTTCCTGGTCTAAACAGGCGCCATGTATCACGTCATGCGGACCTGTCGCCGTCTTGTCGGCCGTCCGCTCGCTCCCTGGCTGTGCGCCGCTCCGCTCGCGATGATGCCCGCGCTGGCGCTGGCGCAGCAGTCGCCCGTCGATCCCGCGCCGTTCGATCCGATGCCGGACATCGGCCTGGACTGGCCCGAAATGGACGCGCCCATCGCGCCCCGGCCGATCGCGCCTGACCCCGTCGATCAGCCGGCGGACATGGCCGAAATCGAAACGCCGCCGCCCACGACGGACGACACCGACGTCATCGTCGCGGATACCGGGGAGGAGCGGCGCTACACCGTCGCCATCACGGGCCTCGACACCATAGCCGACGCCGCGTTCAACGCCCGGTTCGATCAGGCATCGGTTCTTCGCGAAGGCGAGGGCAAGCTCGCCAACCTTGCCCAGGTCAACCGCCGCATCAAGCAGGACAGCGACCTGCTCGATCGCCTGCTGCGCGCCAAAGGCTATTATGCCGCGCGCGTGCGTGGTTCGGTCGCGGCCCCGCCTGCCGGGTCGGATCGCCTGGCGGTGACGTTCGACATTGCGCCGGGCACCCAATATCTGCTGTCGTCGGTCGATATCGACGGCCTCGAAGCGGCGGGCGAGCGACAGCCGACGCTGCGCGATGTCTTTCCCGTCGCCCCCGGCGATCCGGTCGATGCCGATCGCATCCTTGCCGCGCGCGGGTCGCTGGCGCTGGCGCTGGGCGAAAACGGCTTTCCTTTTGCCCGTGTCGACGAGCCGCAGGTGCGGATCGACCATGAGGAGCGCAAGGGCGATCTGGACATCGTCGTCGCGCCGGGCGGCTATCGCCGCTTCGGTCGCATCGTCATGGCGAACGATCGCCTGTTCACCGCCCGCCATGTCCAGCGCATCGCGCGTTTCGATGCGGAGGATGTCTACAAGGCGTCCGATGTCGAGGATCTGCGCCGCGCCCTGGTGCAGACGGGCCTCATCTCCTCGCTTCGGCTGGAGCCGCGCGACGCGGGTGACGGCGCCCATGTCGACATAGCCGTCGATGCGCGCCCCGCGCCGCTTCGCACCATCGCGGGCGAACTGGGCTACGGCACTGGCGAGGGTTATCGCGCGGAAGTGAGCTGGCAGCACCGCAACTTCTTTCCGCCCGAAGGCGCGGTGACGCTGCGCGGCGTCGTTGGTACGCAGGAACAGACCGCCTCGGTCGGTTATCGCCGCAACAATTTCCTGCGCCGCGACAATATCCTCACCGGCCTGCTCTCCTACAGCGATGTGCAGCGCGACGCTTATGACGCGCGCACCGTGACGCTCGCCGGCGGACTGGAGCGGCAGACCAATATCATCTTCCAGAAAAAATGGGTCTGGCGCATCGGTGCTGAACTGATCGCTTCGGACGAAGCTGATTTTTTCAGCGCCATCGCCGGCGGCCGCCGCACGTTTCTGATCGGCGCGCTGCCGCTCAGCCTCAGCTATGACGGCAGCGACGACCTGCTCAATCCCACGACCGGCTTTCGCCTCGGCGGCCGGATCAGCCCCGAACTCTCGTTCCAGGGCAGCAGCTTTGGCTATGCCAAGGTACAGCTCGACGGCAGTTTCTACCAGCCGACCGGCGATCGTATCGTCCTGGCCGCGCGCGCGCGGCTGGGCAGCATCCTTGGGTCGCAGGTCAGCCGTATCGCACCCTCGCGGCGCTTCTATGCCGGCGGCGGCGGGTCGGTGCGCGGCTATGGCTATCAGGCGATCGGCCCGCGCGACGCCGACAATGATCCGATCGGCGGCAAGAGCCTGGCCGAATTCTCGCTGGAGGCGCGGGTGCGGTTCGGCAATTTCGGCGTCGTGCCGTTCGTCGATGCCGGCAATATCTCGACCAGCTTCGTGCCGCGCTTCCGCGACCTGCGCGTCGGTGCGGGCATGGGACTGCGCTATTACAGCAGCTTCGGCCCGATCCGCGTCGATGTCGGCACTCCCATCAATCCCCAGCGCGGCGACCCGCGCGTCGCGGTCTATGTATCGCTCGGGCAGGCCTTCTGATGGAGGATGCCCCGCCTTTGCCGCCCCGTCGGCGCTTCTGGAACGGCCGTTGGCAGGCATGGCTGGTGGGCCTGCTGGTTGCGGCGGCGCTGGTGATCGCCGGCGCGCTGGCCTGGCTCGACACGGGCGCGGGCCACCGCTTCCTCATCGACCGCATCGCGGCGGTCGCGCCCGAATCGGGCCTGCGCATCCGGGTCGAACGGATCGACGGCAGCATCTATCGCAAGGCGGTGCTGCGCGGCCTGACCCTGTATGACGCGCGCGGCCGTTTTTTCGCCGCGCCACGGGTGGAACTGGACTGGTGGCCTCTGGCCTGGCTGTCGAACCGGCTCGATATCGACCGGCTCTCGATTCCGGCGGCCACGCTTTACAACCTGCCCAGCCTCAAGCCGACCGCGCGCCAGGGGCCTATCCTGCCCGGCTTCGACATCCGGCTGATGCAATTTTCGATCGGCCGCCTCACCATCTTGCGGGATGTCGCCGGGCGGGGCCAGGTCGCGACCATTTCGGGCGATGCCGATATCCGTTCGGGCCGCGCGGTCATCGACCTGTCGGCGCATGTTCTGGACGGCGAAGATGCACTGAGTCTCGCGCTCGACAGTCGGCCGGACGATGATCGCTTCGATCTCGACCTGACCGTCAACGCACCGGCGGGCGGGGTTCTGGCGGCCATTCTGGGCACCCGGCAGGACGCCAATATGCGCGTGCGCGGCAAGGGCAGCTGGAGCCGCTGGGACGGTCAGCTTGCCGGTACGCTCGATGCGCGCCCGGTGGTGGCGCTCAACCTTGCGGCGCGCGCGGGCGTCTATGCCGTGGACGGCACGGTCGAGGGAACCGCGATTGCCGGCGGCGGGCTTGTTCAGCGTCTTTCGGCGCCGCGCCTGCACGTCCGCGCGCGCGGCACGATGGCGAACCGGGTGATCGACGGCGCCCTGGCGCTGCGGTCGGCGGCGATCGACCTGTCGGCGGATGGGGCGATCGACCTGCGCAACAACAGCTTCGATAACATGCTGGTCGATCTGACATTGTCCCGGCCGCAGGCGCTGCTCAAAAATATGCGCGGGCGCGATGTCGCGGCGCGGTTGCGGCTGGACGGGCCGCTCGGTGCGCCCGGCTATGAATATCTGCTGCGGGCCAGGATGCTCGCCTTCGATCGCACCGTCATTCATGACCTGCGGGCCGATGGCAAGGGGCGCAAGGCGGCGAACGGCCCGGCGCTGATCCCGGTGCGGCTGCGCGCGCGCCGGCTGGACGGGCAGGGCGACCTGGTCGAAGGCATCGTCCGCAACTTCACGCTGGACGGCGTGCTCAGGCTTGAAGACCAGCGAATCGTCAGCAACCCGATGCAGGTGCGCTCGGACAAGCTTCGCGGCGACCTGGTGATGATCGCCGACTTGCGCACCGGCCGCTATGATTTCGGCCTGACCGGGCGGATCGACGGGCTGGCGATCCGGGGCCTGGGGATCGTCGACCTGACGTCGAAGCTGCGCGCCGTGCCCGGCCCCGGCGGCGCGTTCGGCCTGACGGGTCAGGCGCAGGCGCGCGTGCGCCGGCTCGACAACGGCTTTCTGCGGGGGCTTGCGGGCGGCCTGCCGATATTGACCAGCCGGCTGGCGTTGCGCCCGGACGGAGCGCTGGCGCTCGATGGCATGCGCCTGACCGCGCCTGAACTGACGCTGGATGCGGATGGCTATCGTCGTCGCGACGGCACGGTCCATATCGAAGGCGGCGGCCGCCATGCGCGGTACGGCCCGGTGCGACTGACGCTCGATGGACGGATCGACCGGCCAAGGGTCGATGCGTTGCTGGCGCGGCCGATGGATGCGCTCGGCCTGCGCGATGTCCGGTTGCTGCTCGATCCCGATGCCGCCGGTTATGTCTTCACGACCACAGGCGGTTCTGCCCTGGGCGCGTTCACCGGTCGGGGCGCGGTGCTCCTGCCACCGGGGAACGGGCAGGCGGTGATCCGTGTCGCCCGGCTGGACGTCGCGGCCGTCACGGCCAGCGGCGATATTCGCCCGGTGCCGGGGGGACTGGACGGGCGGCTGGCCGTGGCGGGGCCGGTCACCGGCGCCATCATTTTGTCGCCGGTGCGTGCCGTGCAACAGGTCGTGCTGGCGCTCGAAGCGCGCAACGCCCGGTTCGATGGTCCCAGCCGCATCGACCTGCGCCAGGGCAAGCTCGACGCCACATTGCTGCTCGATCCCGCTGGCACGTCGGTCAATGCGACGGCGCAGGCGCGCGGCCTCCAGATCGGCGGCGTTCGCATCGGTCGCCTCGCCGCCAATGCGGAACTGGTGGACGGGCGCGGCAAGGTGCGCGCGAATCTCAGCGGCCAGCGCGGTCGCCTGTTCGATGTCCAGGCCGAAGCGCAGGTCGAACCCGATCGTATTCACCTGTCGGCGAGCGGCATGATAGATCGCCGTCCGATCCGCATCCTGCGCAACGCCGTCCTGACCCGCACCGACGATGGCTGGCGCCTGTCGCCCGTCACCATCAGCTTTGGCGGTGGCAGCGCCCAATTGGCCGGGCGGGCGGGCGGCGAGGCGGTCGAGATCGAGGCGCGGCTGGCCAGGCTGCCGCTCTCGCTGCTCGACATTGCCTACGACGATCTGGGGCTTGGCGGCACGGCGACCGGGTCCTTGAGCTACAGCCAGCCGCGCGGCGGCGTGCCCTCGGGCCGCGCGGAACTGCGCCTGCGCGGCCTTTCGCGCTCGGGCCTGTCGCTCAGTTCCCGTCCGGTCGATGTCGGCCTCAATGCTCAACTGACGGCAGACCGGCTCGCGGCGCGGCTGTTGTTCGTTGCGGACGGGCAGACGATCGGCCGGGGTCAGGCATTGTTGAAACCGCTGGGGCAGGGCGGGTTCGTCACGCGCATCGAAAATGCGCCGCTGTTTGCGCAGCTACGCTATAATGGCGCCGCCGATACGCTGTGGCGGCTGACCGGGGTGGAAATCGTCGACATCGCCGGCCAGGTGTCGCTGACCGCGGACGCGCGCGGAACCATCGCTAATCCGGTGATCGGCGGCAATCTGGTCACCGATGGCGCATCGATTGCCAGCCCGGTTACGGGCATGCGATTGAAGGACGTCAAGGCGCGGGGACGCTTTTCAGGCTCGCAATTGACGATTTCCGACTTCAGCGGGACCGCGAAAAATGGCGGCACTGTCACCGGCGCTGGCCATTTCGATTTCGGCGGGATCAGGGGCGTGGGGCTGGACCTCGCTTTTCAGGCAAATAATGCCGCGCTGCTTGAACGCGACGATATCGCCGCAACCGTCACCGGCCCGCTGACGCTGCGATCCAGCGGCGTGGGCGGCACGATCGGCGGCGACCTGATTCTCGACCGCAGCCGTTTCACCCTGGGCCGCGCCGATGCGGTGGCGCAGATCCCCGAACTCAATGTCGTCGAAATCAATCGGCGCGGCGAAGAGTTCGAACGCACCCCGGCTGCGCCATGGGCGCTGGCGATCAAGGCGCGCGCGCGCAACCGCCTGACCGTCACCGGCCTTGGCCTCGACAGCGAATGGCGCGCCAACCTCGACATCGGCGGCACCGTGACCAGCCCGGCGATCGGCGGCACCGCGGAACTGGTGCGCGGCGGATATGAATTTGCCGGGCGGCGCTTTGATCTTCGTGAAGGAAAGATCGAATTTGACGGGCGCACGCCGGTCAATCCCAGGCTCGACATAGAGGCGGAAGCCAACGTCAACGATATCAATGCGACAATCCGCGTGACCGGGACCGGCCTTGCGCCGATCATCAGCTTTACCAGCATTCCCGCCCTGCCCGAGGATGAGCTGCTCTCGCGCATTCTGTTCGGCACCTCGATCACCAACCTGTCCGCGCCCGAAGCGTTGCAACTGGCCTCGGCTGTCGGTTCGTTGCAGGGCGGCGGCGGGCTTGACCCGATCAACGCCGTGCGCAAGGCGGCGGGTCTCGATCGCCTGCGGATCATCGCTGCGGACCCGGCGCAGGGTCAGGGCACGTCGATCGCGGCGGGCAAATATCTGACCCGCAAAACCTATGTCGAACTCATCACCGACGGGCAGGGCTATTCGGCGACCCGGATCGAATATCAGGTTACGCGCTGGCTCTCGCTGCTGGGGGCGATCTCGACGCTCGGGCGGCAGAGCGCGAATGTGCGGGTGTCGAAAGACTATTGATCGTCCGGTTCGGCTCATCGCGGCAAAGGCTCGCAACTGCGGTAAGTTGCTCTATTTCGTGGCAAATATGCAACAGGAATGCGCGTTTATCTCAGGTTCATGAAACCAACCGCGCTCTCCGCGCTTGAGCGTGCTCCCCGCACAGGGGAGAATGACGAATGGAGCATCTGATGAACAAGATTTTGGTCGCGGCACTTATGACGAGCGCCTCGCTCGCGACGCCGGCCCTCGCGCAGGACATCAACTCGTCCTTCACCGGACCTCGGGTGGAAGCCATCCTGGGCTATGATCATGTCGGCGCGGGCAGCGACGTCGACAACAATAATGGCCGCGACGACCAGTCGATCGACGGCCTGCTCTACGGCGTCGGCGCTGGCTATGACGTCGCCGTGGGCGGTGCGGTGCTGGGCGTGGAGGCGGAATATACAGATTCCACCGCCAAGAGCGACCGGTTCGATTATACCGACACCTTCGGTTTCGGCCGGGTCGATGCCAAGCGCGACCTATATGTCGGCGCGCGCGCCGGCATTCTCGCCAATCCCGCGACCCTGGTTTACGTCAAGGGCGGCTATACCAACGCCAAGTTGGGCGTGCTGGCCGGTGACACCAACCAGGAAACGAACAGAAGCTTCAAGCTTGACGGCTGGCGCATCGGTGCGGGCGTCGAACGGGCGCTGACCTCCAACAGCTTCGCCAAGGTCGAATATCGCTATTCCAAATATAACGAAGCCAAGCTCGACTATATGAACGGCGCGACGAGCAGCGAATTCGACGTCGACACCGATCGCCATCAGGTCGTGGCCAGCGTCGGCTATCGCTTCTGATTGCCAAGGTGAGGGGGCCGGCGCTTGCCGGTTCCCTCATCGTTGCGGGCCGCCGCCTTCCCCGCCTGATCGGACGCGGCCATAGTCGCCACGCCGACTGATCGATTTTCTCTATCGTCTTTCCCAAAAAAACCAATTTCCTTACTGTCACGCTTGTCCCTAGATAGGGTCGGCAACAGCAACAGAACAGGAATTGGACAGCTCATGGCGCTCATCAACACGACCATCAAGCCCTTCGCGGCCACCGCCTACAAGGAAGGCAAGTTCGTCGACGTCACCGACGCCGACGTGAAGGGCAAGTGGGCCATTTTCTTTTTCTACCCCGCCGACTTCACCTTCGTCTGTCCGACCGAACTGGAAGACCTCGCCAGCATCTACCCGACGCTTCAGGGCCTGAATGTCGAAGTCTATTCGGTGTCGACCGACACGCATTTCAGCCACAAGGCCTGGCACGACACCTCGCCCGCCATCGGCAAGATCAGCTATTATATGCTGGGTGACCAGTCCGGCACGATCACCAACAATTTCGATGTGATGCGCCCCGGCGTCGGCCTGGCCGACCGCGCGACCTTCCTGGTCGATCCCGAAGGCGTGATCCAGTTCATGGAAATCACCTCCGAAGGCGTTGGCCGCAACGCAACCGAATTGCTGCGCAAGGTGAAGGCGGCGCAATATGTTGCCGCGCATCCGGGCGAAGTGTGCCCCGCCAAGTGGGAAGAGGGCGAAGAAACCCTCGCTCCCTCGCTGGACCTCGTCGGCAAGATCTGAAGCCTTTCCGCCGGGCATCTGCAACGAAAAAAGCAAGCCCGGCGGCTTGGTTACGGACCGATCGAAACATTCCTTCCGAGCTTTTGGGTCGCACCATTCTCGGGAGCGGGTCGCTTGCGCGCGGAGTGCGGTGACCCGTTTTCTTCATGGAGCCAAAAATGTTGGACGCAAATCTCAAGGGGCAGCTCAAGGGCTATCTGGCGAACATCACCCAGCCGATCGAGCTGGTCGCTTCGCTGGACCACAGCGCCAAGTCGCGCGAATTGCGCGAACTGCTCGATGAAATCGCCGCGCTGTCCGGCAAGGTGTCGGTGGCGCAGGGCGAGGACGTGCGCAAGCCCAGCTTCCTCATCCGTCGCGTGGGGACGGACATCGGCGTCCGCTTCGCCGGCCTGCCGATGGGCCATGAATTCACCAGCCTCGTGCTGGCGCTGCTCCAGGTCGGCGGCCATCCGTCCAAGGTCGCGCAGGACCTCATTCAGCAGATCAGGGATCTCGACGGCGATTTCGCCTTCGAAACCTATTTCTCGCTGTCGTGCCAGAACTGCCCGGATGTCGTGCAGGCGCTGAACCTGATGGGCGTCCTCAATCCCCGGATCAGCCACGTCGCCATCGACGGCGCGCTGTTCAAGGATGAGGTCGACGCGCGCAAGGTGATGGCGGTGCCGACCATTTTCCTCAATGGCGAACTGTTCGGTCAGGGCCGGATGGAGCTGGAGCAGATCGTCGCGAGGATAGACAGCGGCGCGGCCGCACGCGCGGCCGAAAAGATCAAGGCCCAGGACCCGTTCGAGGTTCTCATCGTCGGCGGCGGGCCTGCGGGCGCGGCGGCGGCCATCTATGCCGCGCGCAAGGGTATCCGCACCGGCATCGCCGCCGAACGCTTCGGCGGGCAAGTGCTCGACACGATGGGGATCGAAAATTTCATCTCGGTCAGCCATACCGAAGGGCCAAAGCTCGCCGCCGCGCTGGAAGCGCACGTCAAGGATTATGATGTCGAGATCATGAACCTGCAAAAGGCGGCGAAGCTGATCCCGGCGCGGACCGAAGGCGGCTATCATGAGGTCGTGCTGGAAAACGGCGCCAGCCTCAAGGGCCGCACCCTCATCCTTTCCACCGGCGCGCGCTGGCGGCAGATGGGCGTGCCGGGCGAGGACGATTATCGCAACAAGGGCGTGGCCTATTGCCCGCATTGCGACGGCCCCCTGTTCAAGGGCAAGCGCGTCGCGGTGATCGGCGGCGGCAACAGCGGCGTGGAAGCCGCGATCGACCTGGCCGGCATCGTCGCCCATGTGACGCTGATCGAATTCGACAGCCAGCTGCGCGCCGACGCCGTGCTGCAACGCAAGCTCGCCAGCCTGCCCAACGTCAGGATCATCACTTCGGCGCTGACCACCAAGGTCGACGGCAATGGCGAACGCGTCACCGGCCTGTCCTACAAGGACCGCAACAGCGGCACCGAACATGACATCGAACTGGAAGGCATCTTCGTCCAGATCGGCCTGGTCCCCAACACCGAATGGCTAAAAGACGCGGTCGCCCTGTCCCCGCGCGGCGAAATCGAAATCGACGCGCGCGGCGAAACCAGCGTGCCGGGCGTCTTCGCGGCAGGCGATTGCACGACGGTGCCCTACAAGCAGATCGTCATCGCCCTGGGCGCGGGATCGACCGCGGGCCTGTCGGCGTTCGACTATCTGATCCGCCTGCCCGCCAGCGAGGAAGCGGCGCAGGCGGCATGACGCGCTGAGCGGGGCTGCGAGCTGGACAAAGTGAGAAACGGCCGATCCGGGGACGGGTCGGCCGTCCTTGCTATCGACGGCAGAACCGCCGGCCAGTTGGCAAATTGCGTGTTGCAGAAGGCTGATGCATAATGGCGCTATGAAAAAGGCAGAAGCGATCAGCCGGTTGAAGTTGGCGGATGCGCTCCCCTGTTTCCAACGGTTGCCGCTCGCCTCGGTCAGCAATCGCCATCGGGCCATCATCTACGAAAACAGGATCGGTCCCGATCAAGCCAAGTGAAGATCGCACGGGAATCACATGAATCCTGACGGTGCACGGCGCAAAACCATGCTGATCGTATCGCGCACCATGTTCTGCGGCCGTCATGCGCGGGGATTGTCCGGCAATCGCTGTCGGATTGCGTAAGCGACCGGCAACGTCTGAGGGAGGGTTTTTCGCCGGTGGGTATCGGCCGCTATGTCGGCATGCCCGTTCCAAACCGGTCGGACAGCAACCGACCACACCCCCTGTCCTACACCCCCCAACCCATGGCATGATCGCCCTGTTCTTTCTCCCCGTCCGTCTCCGCCTATCCGCGTGCCCCTGTGCGTCGCGGCGCATTTTGCAAAAATTCTCCTATTGCGAAGTCCGCGCCACGGGTCCGTTCCCGCGCAATTGCAAAGCCTGCAACGGTGTGAACTTTGCAGATTTGGCAAGCGCGCCTGGGACGCGCCCGGTCCGTCAGCGTCGGCCCCAGGTCCCGAAAATCGCCGGGTCGATCTCCAGTCGCGGAATGTCCCGTGGCGGCGGGCCGGGGAACGGCTCGAAACGGGGCGTGAATCCCACCACAGCGCTGCTGGCATCGCTCACCACCAGGGGATCGAGCGCCAGCATGGGGCTCAGGCGGTCGGGCGACACCGTGACCAGCGTTCCCATCCGCGTCAGCGCGAACAGCTTCTGCGCAAAGGCGTAGGGCAGGCGGATGCAGCCATGGCTGGCGGGGTAGCCCGGATTGTGCCCGGCGTGGAGCGCTATCCCGTCCCAGGTCAGCCGCTGCATGAAGGGCATCGGCGCATTGCTGTAGAGGTTGGAGCGGTGCCACTGGCGTTTCTGCAGGATGGGGTAGTCCCCGGTCGGCGTGCGATGGCCCGTCATCCCCGTCGACACCGCGGCCATGCCCACCAGCATATCGCCGCTATAGACATGCACCTGCTGGTGCCGGATGCTGACCACCATATAGAGCGGCCCGTCCCAGGGACCGGTGCTGAGCCATTTATAGCCGCCCGGCTTCAACATGTCCGGGGCCACCGCCGAAACGCTGGCGCTTCCCGCGGCACCGGGCACCGCGCACAGCAACAGCATCGCGACCAGATGGCGCAGCGGGCCGAAGAATTTCGATCTTGGGCATTCTGAAGCGAACAGGGTCGCAGATCGGGGCCGCGCATCGGACATGCGTTTCATTAACCATAGAAGCGGGGCATGTCCCACCCGTTTTCACCGTCGCACAAACTGCGCCGAAACGGGACAGATTGGGTCCCCCATCGCCAGAGGATGGCGACAGGCGGATGCGCAGGTTCTGCGCCTGGGAATGCTATTTCCCAATGTTGCAGGCGACGACCGAAACCGGGTTGCTTCCTGGTGAAGCAGGCCGATCGACGCATGGAACGCAAGTTGGTCGGGGAAAGAGGATTCGAACCTCCGGCCCCTGCCTCCCGAAGACAGTGCTCTACCAGGCTGAGCTATTCCCCGACCGATGCCGGAATCGCTTTGGGGCGATCCCGTAAGGCAGGCGGCGGTCTATAGTTGCGCTATGCGGGACTGGCAAGCGCCGCGCGCGGGCTTTTTTGTGCGGCCGCCAAAGCGGCCTGTCGGCAATAGCGTCGGGCGGCAGGCTGGGCTAGTTTCGTGCCGCGCCAGCAGAGTCGGCGCTCACCCAGCGAGATGTCGTGACTGATCACCTTCATTATGAGCAGCAATATCTGGACCTGGTGCGTCATGTCTGGCGGCACGGGAGCGAACGAATCGACCGGACGGGCGTGGGCACCCGGTCGATACTGGGCGCGACGATGCGATTTTCGCTGGCCGACGACGCGGTGCCGCTGCTGACGACCAAGCGCGTCTACTGGAAAGTGGCGGCGCGGGAAATGCTGTGGTTCCTGACCGGCGACACCAATATCCGGGCGCTGGTCGAACAGGGCGTCCATATCTGGACCGACTGGCCGCTCGATGCCTATCGCCGGGCGACGGGGGACGCGATCGACCGCGATGCGTTCGAAGCTCGGATTGTCGAAGACGAGGATTTCGCCCTGCGTTGGGGTGATCTCGGCCCGGTCTATGGGGCGCAGTGGGTGAACTGGCCGGTCTATGAACCGGCGGGCAACGGGCTGTATCGCAAGCGGGCGAAGGGGCATGATCAGATCGCGGAGCTGGTTGAAAATATCCGCAAGACTCCGCAATCGCGGCGGCTGTTGTTTACCGGCTGGAATGTCGCGGAAGTCGGGAAAATGGCGTTGCCGCCCTGCCACATGACGTATCAATTTCATGTGTCCGATGGCAAACTCAACGGGCTTTTGTTCCAGCGCAGTTGCGACCTTGGCCTCGGATTTGCCTTCAATATCTTTGGGTTATCCATGATAACGCGGATGCTGGCACAGCAATGCGATCTGGAACCCGGCGAAATCGTCTGGCAGGGCGGCGACGTGCATCTGTACCTCAACCATGCCGAACTGGTGGAGGCCCAGTTGTTGCGGGCGCCGCAGGGCGCTCCAAAGCTTCGGATACAAAGGCGGCCACCGAGCATTTTCGACTACAGGATCGAAGATTTCGAAGTGATCGACTATGCGCCCCAGGCCCATATCGCGGCGCCCGTCGCGGTCTAGGCGCACGGTCTTGCCTCGCTAGCCGTTATAATATAATGTCTCGATCCAGTAATAATGTTGCAAAGCAACAATGGAGCCGGGATGAGCGACCGCAGCGATACGGGCGAGATTGGGCAAGGCGGCGGGCGTAATCTGCCGCCGTTACGGCTGCATGTGCCCGAGCCCAGATTTCGGCCCGGCGATACCGCCGATTTTGCCCATTTCGATATTCCCGCCGCCGGCACGGCGCCGCGTCCAGACGAGACAGCCGCGCCCGGCGAGATCCGCGACCTTGCCTATGGCCTCGTCCGGGTGCTGGACGAAGAGGGCCAGGCGGTGGGGGCGTGGAACCCGCGCCTGCCCGACGAGACGCTGTTGCAGATGCTGCGCGCGATGGCCCTGACCCGTGCCTTCGACGAGCGTATGTTCCGCGCCCAGCGGCAGGGCAAGACGAGCTTCTATATGAAATCGACCGGGGAGGAAGCGGTGGCGATCGGCGCGGCCTTCGCTCTCCAGCGCGACGACATGTGTTTCCCAAGCTATCGCCAGCAGGGGATTTTGATCGCACGCGACTGGCCGCTGATCGATATGATGAACCAGATCTATTCAAATCGGGGCGACCGGCTCAAGGGCCGGCAGTTGCCGATCATGTATTCCGCGCGCGACGCGGGCTTCTTTTCGATCTCCGGCAATCTGACCACCCAATATCCCCAGGCGGTCGGCTGGGCGATGGCGAGTGCGGCGCGGGGCGATACGCGGATTGCGGCGACCTGGTGCGGGGAAGGATCGACGGCGGAGGGCGATTTCCATTCGGCTTGCACGTTTGCCAGCGTCTATCGCGCACCTGTCGTCATGAATATTGTCAATAATCAATGGGCTATAAGCAGTTTTTCAGGGTTTGCCGGGGCCGAGGCGACGACGTTCGCGGCGCGCGCAATCGGCTATGGCATCGCGGGGCTGCGGATTGACGGCAACGACATATTGGCGGTCCATGCGGCAACCCGCTGGGCGGCCGACCGGGCACGCAGCAATGCCGGACCGACGCTGATCGAACATTTCACTTATCGGGCCGAGGGCCACAGCACCTCGGACGATCCCGGTCAGTACCGATCCGCCGACGAGGGCAGCCATTGGCCGCTGGGCGATCCGATCGCGCGATTGAAACAGCATTGCATCGTGCGCGGCATCTGGGACGATGAGCGGCACGCCGCGATGGACGCGGAATTGGCCACTTTGGTCCGCGACACCGCCCGGGCGGCGGAAAAGAACGGCATTCTGGGGCACGGCCTGCATCACCCGATGGAATCCATGTTCGAACAGGTTTTTGAGGAGATGCCCTGGCACCTCAAGGAACAGCAGCAACAGATGCTGGATGAATGGAATGCGGCACGCCTCACCCGTTTCTCGACCGCTGTTCCGCACGAGGGGAGGGCGTCGGATGATTGACGTTCAGCAGATGACCATGATTCAGGCGATCAACAGCGCCCTGGACGTCATGATGGCACGTGATCCCGATGTCGTGGTCATGGGAGAGGATGTAGGCTTTTTCGGCGGCGTATTCCGCGCCACCGCCGGCTTGCAGGCGAAATATGGCAAGAACCGGGTGTTCGACACGCCTATCACCGAATGCGGCATCATCGGCGTTGCGGTTGGGATGGGGGCCTATGGCCTGCGGCCGGTGCCTGAAATCCAGTTCGCCGATTATATTTATCCCGCCCTCGACCAGTTGGTGAGCGAAGCGGCGCGGCTGCGTTATCGTTCGGCGGGCGAGTTCATCGCGCCGATGACAGTCAGGTCGCCATTCGGCGGCGGCATTTTCGGCGGCCAGACTCACAGTCAGAGCCCAGAGGGCATTTTTACCCATGTGTCGGGGATCAAGACGGTGATCCCATCGACACCCTATGATGCCAAGGGGCTGCTGATCGCGGCGATAGAGGATAATGATCCGACCATCTTCTTTGAGCCCAAGCGCATCTATAACGGGCCGTTCGATGGCCATTATGACACGCCGGCACGAAGCTGGGCGGGACACCGCGATGCGCAGGTGCCGGCCGGCTACTACCGCGTGCCTCTGGGTGAAGCGCGCACCGTGCGGGCGGGAGAGGCGCTGACCATCCTGTGCTATGGTACGATGGTGCATGTGGTCGAAAACAGCGTCGCCGAAATGGGGGCGGATGCGGAGATCATCGACCTGCGCACGCTGGTGCCGATCGACATCGGCGCGATCGAAGCCTCGGTGAAGAAAACGGGTCGTTGTCTGATCGTGCATGAGGCGACGCGGACGAGCGGGTTCGGCGCGGAGTTGCTGGCGCTGGTGCAGGAACGCTGTTTCCATCACCTGGAAGCACCGATCGGCCGCGTGACCGGGTTCGACACGCCCTATCCGCACAGTCTGGAATGGGCCTATTTTCCCGGGCCGGTGCGTATCCGCCAAGCCATCGACCAGATCATGAAGGATTGAGCGCCATGGCCCTGTTCACATTTCGCCTGCCCGATATTGGCGAGGGCATTTCATCGGCCGAGATCGTCGCTTGGCATGTCCAGGCGGGCGATGTGATCGGGGAGGATCAGCCGATCGCCGACATGATGACCGACAAGGCGACGGTCGAGATGGAAAGCCCGGTGGCGGGAACGGTGGTGCGGCTGGCCGGTGAACCGGGCGACAGCGTGCCGATCGGGGCGATGCTGGTGGAGATCGAGGTAGAAGATGGAACTGGCGCCGGCGCCGAGGTAGAGCGGCCTTCAGACGGAACTATCGAAGCCGCGACGGGGGGAGGCGCGGCTGTTTTGCCCGAACCGGAAAGAAGGGAGGCCCATGGTGGAGCGCCCGCGTCTGCTGGCGACGAGCCGGAGGCAGGTGAAAAGGCGACGTCCGGGATGCCGCGAAGCGACGTCTCGAGCCAGCTTGCGGCAGATTCCCGTACCCGATCCCAAGAGGACAAGGTTTTGGCGTCCCCCGCCGTGCGGGCGCGGGCGAAGGATCTGGGCATCGATCTGGCGCAGGTAAAGCCGTCAGGCGACCGCATTCGCCACGCCGATCTGGACGCTTTTTTGCTTTATCGCGCCGGTCAGGGCTATCGGCCAGCGGGGCGCGGCGCCGCGCGGCCAGATGAGCTGGTCAAGGTCATCGGCCTGCGCCGTCGCATCGCCGAAAATATGGCGGCGTCGAAACGGCATATTCCGCACTTCACCTATGTCGAGGAAATCGACGTTACGCGGCTGGAAGAGATGCGCGATCAGCTGAACGCCACGCGTGGGGATCGACCCAGGCTGACGATATTGCCGCTGCTAATTGTCGCAATCTGCAAGACATTGCCTGCATTTCCGATGCTTAACGCACGATATGATGACGAGGCGGGAATCGTGACGCGCTATGGATCGGTCCATCTGGGTGTCGCGACGCAGACCGATGCGGGGTTGATGGTGCCGGTGATCCGCGACGCGCAGGATCGTAATATGTGGCAATTGGCCAGCGACATCCGGCGACTGGCCGAAGCTGCGCGCGCGGGCAAGGCGAAGGTTGAGGAGCTGAGCGGATCGACCCTGACGCTGACATCGCTGGGCGCGCTCGGCGGGATCGCGACGACGCCTGTTATAAATCGGCCAGAGGTGGCGATCATTGGTCCCAACCGGGTAATCGAGCGCCCTGTTTTCCGCGGGAAGGACGTTGTTCCTGCCAAGCTGATGAACCTGTCGATCAGTTGCGACCATCGGGTGGTGGACGGATGGGACGCGGCCAGCTTCGTGCAGGCGGTCAGACGGCTGCTGGAAACACCGGTGATGCTGTTTGGTGATTAGGCCGCTCGCCAAGTCATCGCTGCCACCTTGACGTCAGTTGACGTCATACGCCCCTCGTTATAGATTTCGGCCATGACATATTCAGCCATTGCATCGTCGGAGCCTGAGGTCTTTGCACGCGCGAACGCCTCGGCTGACACCGCACCTCGTCAGGGCGGCAGATTGCCGCATGACCAGTTGCCGCTGATGCATCCCGATCGCCGCAAGCCGCGCTTCAACCTGATCAAGGCTTACGGCCATTTTCAGACCTTTCGCCAGGACAAGGAACGGACGAGCGAAGTCTTTCACGTGTTCGAGTGCATGCCCTGGACAACGGTCGGCGAACGGACACAGGCTTTCCTTGCCACGCCGGAGGGGCAGAGGATTTACAGGACCGAGCCTTATCTACCCGATATTCTTGACGATCATGATGCGCTTCGTCGCCTGCCCGCAGGCTCGCTGGCCCATGATTATTGCGATTATATGGAAGGCGAGGGGCTTTCGGCCGCTGGACTGGTCCACGAATTCGACGTGTTCCGGGGCGATCGGCCGCGGCTCGACGATCGGGTCGAATGGTATAATGACCGGCTGCGCGATACGCATGACCTGCTTCATCTGCTGACGGGATTGGGGCGCGATACGCTGGGCGAACAGTGTCTGTTGACATTCGTGTTCAAGCAGCGCCCCAGCCTGGGGCACATTACCGTCGGCTATCTGGGCTCGCTTTTGACGATCTCGAAAGACAAGACCGGCGCTCCTGTATGGCGCGCGGTCCGCGAATCCCGCAAGCTGGGCAAGAAATCCGGGCGGATTGCCGAACGATCCATATTTGACCTGTTGGCCATGCCGATCGACAAGGCGCGAGAAAGCCTCAATATTACGCCGGCGCGCGTCTATCATGAGGTGATACGCATCTGGCGTGAGAACGGAATCGATCCTTACAAGGTCCTGGCCGAGAAGTAAGGAGGCGTATCGCGCTGCGCTGCGTCGAGCGAGCGTCGCGGCAAAATCCGGACGCAGACAGAGTGCCCGGCTTTATCGCCTCATCGCCTTTGGTGAAACGCGTGCCCCCGCTTGACCGTGCGATGCTTTAATGACCGCCGGGCATATTCGCCTGCACCTTGGGAGCCGGCGAGAGCCAGACGATGATGGCCGCCAGGAAAAAGACACCGGCGCACAAGAGAAACAGGTGGTTGATCGCCAGCGTCGTTGCTTCCTGATCGACCAGATTGGCGATGATCTGCCGGCCTTGCTCCATCGAAAATCCCGACTGGCCCAACAATCGCTGCGCATCGTCAGGCTGAATTTTGGTGACGAGTTCGTTGGAGGCGATCCGCTGTGAATCGCCCCAAACGGTCAGCGACACCGATGTCGCGATCGCGATCGCCATGGTTCGCAGGAAGTTCTGGAGGCCAGCGGCGGAGGCCGTTTCGGAAGGGTTGACCGCCCCTAGTGTCAATGCGGTTACGGGCACCATGAAGAACGACATGGCAAAGCCCTGGATCAACTGGGGCATTGCAAGAGTCCAGAAATCCGAACCCGTGGTCCACTGTGTCCGAACCAGCGCCATGCAGCCCACCCACACGATAGCCGCCGACATCATGATCCGCGGATCGACCCGGCCCATTGATCGAGCCGCGAGCGTGGAGGTCGTAACTGCCGCGGCGGCGGTGAAGGCCGTGACGATGCCGGCTAGAGTTGCCGTATAGCCCAGCGATAATTGCAGCCACTGCGGAATGGCGACGATGGTGGCGAAATAGGCGCCAAATCCCAGCGAAAGCGCGAGGACGCCGGCCGAAAATCCGCGATGCCTGAACACCCGCAAATCGACTATCGGATATTCTTCGGTGAGTTCCCAGATGACGAACGCCAGAAAGCCGATCGCCGCACACCCCGCCAGAGTCACGATGAACGGGTCGCCGAACCAGTCATGGTCGCGGCCAAGGTCAAGCATGAGTTGGAGCGACCCGATCCAGAATATCATGAGGCCCAGACCGACCAGATCGATGGGGCGCTTGACCGTAGGCGTTTCGACCTGCCGCAGCAGCGCCAGCCCGGCGACCGTACAGAGCACGGCGATGGGGATGTTGATGAAGAAGATCCAGTGCCAGCTCCAATTATCGCTGATCGAGCCGCCGATGATCGGTCCCATCGCCGGGCCGAGCATCAGCGTCATGGCCCAGATGCCCATCGCCTTGGCCCGCTTTTCGGGCGGAAAGATGCGAAGCAGCAATGTCTGCGACATGGGCATCAGCGGGCCGCCGCACAGCCCCTGGCCTATACGGCACGCCACGATCATGCCGAGCGTGCTGGAAAGTCCGCACATCAGCGAAAAGAAGCCGAACCCTACCATGCCGAAGGTAAAGACACGCACGGCGCCGAAGCGCTGGGCGAGCCAACCCGTTAGGGGAACGCAGATCGCTTCGGCCACGGCGTAGGAGGTAATGATCCATGTGCCCTGATCGGGCGCGATGCCCAGATTGCCTGCGATATGCGGGACGGAAACATTGGCGATCGTGAGATCGAGCACCACCATGAAATTGCTGAGCGCCAGAACGAAGCATGCCAGCATGCGCCGTCCGTCCGTCATAACTGGTTCGTGGGGGGAAACGTTCATTTCAACCCAAGGCCGGATATCGTGCGGAACCCGGCAGCGTCCGACCGGCGATGGCAATGAGCGTATCTGAATTCATCGGACCGTCTAAATTCACCAGAGGCCCTTCGTCCACAGAAAAGCGTTTCTTTTCGGCGTGAATGAATGCGACCGCCGAGCAGGCAAACGAGAAAAGTGAAAAGGGGGGCCCTCTTCGACGCCGATAGGGGGGGGTGCACGCCGGTTGACAGTGGTGGGCCGGATGATGCGGATTTCGCCCGATCGCAAGGTGCGCGTCATCGTGCCGAAGAATGTGCGGGGGTCCGCTGCGATCGCCATCCATAAGGATCGCCGCCTGTTCGTCGCCGGGTCGGCGACCTGAAGGGTGGCGGTTGTGTCTTCGCGGTGCGGGCGGACGGAACGGCAATGGAAACCATCATCGCTGCCGATAGGGGCTATATTCCCGACGATCTGGTGTTAGACAGCCGCGGCGGCTTTTACTTCACCGACTTTCGCGGCAACAACGACAAGCCGATCGGTGGGGTTTTGCATGTGTCACCCGGATCACTGCGCGCCCGGGCTACTCCAGTTTCAAGAAAATTGTTGCATTGCAAAATGGTTCGGGCCAAACCGATCTCGCTTCGGCAGGCCGGGGGCGAATGTTTATTTGCATTATCCTTTCTGTTGTACTGACGAGGTGTCAGGCTGATGATCTTACGTGGGGGGGCAAAGCTCAGGCAATGACGGTTCGCTCGACTGTAACGCCGTTGTGCTTAGCGTCCTTGGAATCGTCCGCTATTGTGTCAGCATGGTTTTTTATTGAGGACTTCGTCGCGCATCGCGCTCGGAGTTGATGCCAATGCCGTCGGGTCGACATCGCGCGCCCGACCGTTGAATGAGGTTGTTGCATGACGAAGATTGCGTTGATCACGGGTGTCACCGGTCAGGATGGCGCCTATCTGGCCGAGTTCCTGCTGGACAAGGGGTATGAGGTTCACGGGATCAAGCGTCGCACGTCCCTGTTCAACACGGCTCGCATCGACCATCTGATGACGGCTTCTGAGGAAGGACGCGCGCCCTTCATCCTTCACCATGGCGACCTGACCGATTCGTCATCGCTGCTGCGAATCATCCAGCAGGTTCAACCCGATGAAATTTACAATCTGGCTGCGCAGAGCCATGTGGCGGTCAGCTTTGAGGAGCCGGAATATACCGCCAATTCGGACGGCGTTGGCGTGTTGCGCCTGCTGGAGGCGATCCGCATTCTTGGTCTGTCGGAAAAGACACGATTCTATCAGGCTTCCACATCGGAGCTTTACGGACTGGTGCAGGAAATTCCGCAGAGGGAAACGACCCCTTTCTATCCGCGCAGCCCCTATGCGGTGGCCAAGATGTACGCCTACTGGATCACGGTGAACTATCGCGAGGCCTATGGCATCTATGCCTGCAACGGCATCCTGTTCAATCATGAGAGCCCGCTGCGCGGAGAGACGTTCGTGACGCGCAAGATCACGCGCGCGCTGGCGCGGATCAGCCTGGGCACGCAGCAGACGCTTTCGCTGGGCAATCTGAGCGCATTGCGCGACTGGGGCCATGCGCGCGACTATGTGGAAATGCAGTGGTTGATGCTTCAGCAGGAAAAGCCCGAAGATTTCGTCATCGCCACTGGCGAGCAGCATTCGGTGCGCGAATTTGTTGATAGATCGGGCGCGGAACTGGGCATGACGTTTCGCTGGGAAGGCGAAGGGCCCCAGGAAGTGGGTATCCTTGCCGAAACGTCGGTAGCAGGCCTTAAGGGCCGCATCGGCCAGACTATCGTCAACATCGACCCCAAATATTTCCGTCCAACCGAAGTCGAGACATTGCTCGGCGACCCGACCAAGGCGAAGGAACAGCTCGGCTGGGTGCCGCGCACCAGTTTCGATGCGCTGGTCAAGGAAATGGCGGCCGCAGATCTCAAAGATGCGTTGTTCGAAAAGGGCAAGCCCGAGATACTGGCGCGGTTCTAAACCCCACGGGGCGGGGGCATGCGCATATTTCTTACCGGCGGTCAGGGCATGGTCGGCCGCAATTTGCAGGAGCACGGCGCAGCCTCCGGCTGGACGCTATGCGCGCCCTCCCGCGCGGAACTGGACCTGACCGACTATCAAGCGGTATTGGGCATGTTGGCTGACTTCCGGCCCGATATCGTCATTCATGGCGCGGCCAAGGTGGGCGGCATTCAGGCCAACAGCGATGATCCGGTCGGCTTCCTGACCGGCAACATCGACATCGGCCGGAACGTCGTGATGGCGTCGCACGCCGCAGGCGTCGAGCGGTTGCTCAATATCGCCAGTTCATCCGTCTATCCGCGCGAGGCCCCCAATCCGCTGCGCGAGGAGCAAATCATGACTGGCCTGCTCGATCCGGGCAATGAAGGCTATGCGCTCGCCAAGATCATGATCCTTAAACTGTGCCAGTTCGTCAGCCGCCAATATTCTGGCCGCGCCTATAAGACATTGCTGCCCTGCAATCTTTACGGACGCCATGATCATTATCACGGTGCCTCGCCGCATCTAATTCCGGCGGTGATGCGCCGTATACATGACGCCAAGCTTGCCGGGGCATTGACGGTGGAGCTATGGGGCGATGGTTCGGCGCGCCGCGAATTCATGTATGCTGGCGATCTGGCCGATGGATTGACGCAGGCCGTCGCGTGGTTCGATACGCTGCCGCCGCTCATGAATATGGGCGTGGGGCACGACTATTCCGTGCTCGACTATAATCAGGCGATCGCTCAGGTCGTGGGCTGGGACGGGGCGTTCACCTTCGACCTGTCGAAGCCGACCGGTACGAAGCAGCGGCTGGTCGATGTGTCGAGCCAAACGACATGGGGATGGCAACCGGCGACCAGCCTGATGGACGGACTAGCCGCATCCTACGCCTATTTTCTTCAGGAGTGCCAATCATGACCGTCCGTTTTCCGCTTGCCACCAGCACATGGGATGCGGCCGAATATGCCGCCATGGCCAAGGTCATTGCCAGCGGCATGTTTACCATGGGGCCGCTCGTCGCGGAGTTCGAGCGGGCATTCGCTGAGTATCAGGGCAGCGATTACGCGGTGATGGTCAATTCGGGATCATCGGCCAACCTGCTGATGGTGGCGGCGCTGTTCTACACCAGCAATGAACGCCATAAGCTAAAGGCTGGTGACGAAGTGCTGGTGCCGGCGGTATCATGGGCGACGACCTATTACCCGCTGGCTCAATATGGCCTCAAACAGAAGTTCGTCGATATCGATACGGCAACGCTGAATTATGATCTGGAGGCGCTCGCAGCCGCGATCACTGACAAAACACGCGCGATCATGGTGGTCAACCTGCTGGGTAATCCCAATGATTTCGCGGCAATAAAGCAGCTGATCGGTGATCGCGACATCGTTCTGATCGAAGATAATTGCGAATCGCTCGGCGCCGAGTTCGGCGGACGCAAGGCCGGGTCCTACGGTCTGATGGGCAGCTTCAGTTCCTTCTTCTCTCACCATATCGCGACGATGGAAGGCGGTCTCATCACCACCGACGATGAGGAACTATATCATATCCTGCTGTCGCTGCGCGCCCATGGCTGGACCCGAAACCTGCCAAAGCACAACCGCGTTACCGGCACCAAGTCGGACGACCCGTTCGAAGAATCGTTCAAGTTCGTCCTGCCGGGCTATAATGTCCGCCCGCTCGAAATGTCCGGCGCACTGGGCATCGAACAGGTCAAGAAGCTGCCGATGATCATCGCCGAACGGCGAAAGAACGGCGCGTTGCTGCAACAGGTCATGGGCGATCATCCCGAACTCATGATCCAGAAGGAAATCGGCGCTTCGAGCTGGTTCGGGTTCAGCCTGGTCATTCGCAAGGGGGCCAGCCTGACCCGCAAGCAACTGGTCGACAGGCTCAATCAACATGGATTTGAATGCCGCCCGATCGTGGCCGGCAATTTCGCTCGCAACCCGGTTATGCAGCATATGCCGCACGAGATTGCCGGCGACTTGCCCAACGCCGATTATATCGACGCCAACGGCCTGTTCATCGGCAACCATCATTATCCGATCGATGAAGCGCTCGACGCGCTCAAGGGGATCTGAGGCGGAACTGCGAGATGCTCTTGCGGGTTTGATCGGTGCGAGGGAGGGATGGCTGGCCCATCCCCGGCGCGAACATCGGGACGCGTCCTGACCGGACCTGAGGCGGGCAGCGCAAGCGCAGGACATCTATGCTGAAATTATCGCCGCACTATGTCGAAAAGCCTTGGGGCCGGAACGATCTTCCGCCCATGTTCACGCCGCCGGCGGGACGGCGGATCGGCGAGGTGTGGTTCGATCGCGACGGCGACGAAGCGCTGCCTCTGCTGGTCAAATATATTTTTACCAGCGAAAGGCTGTCGATCCAGGTCCATCCCGACGATGTTCAGGCGCGCGCCGCCGGCCTTGCCGGAGGAAAGGAGGAATGCTGGTACATCCTCGATTGTGCGCCCGACGCCGTGCTGGGCATAGGCCTCACAAAATCGCTCACGCCCGAGGATTTCGCGGCAGCGGCACGGGACGGGTCAATCGAGCAATTGATCGAATGGAAGCCGGTAAAGCCCGGCGATTTCTATTTCATTCGCGCCGGCACCGTCCATGCGATCGGCGCGAATATCGCTCTGGCCGAAATCCAGCAGAACGCTGACGTCACCTACAGGCTCTACGATTATGGCCGGCCGCGAGAGCTGCATCTTCGCCAGGGGCAGGCGGTCAGCCGCCTCGCGCCCTACGACCGACCAGCATTGCACGCGAACCTCGGCGAAAGCCGATCGCTGCTGTCTCCTGGTGAGGCGCCATTCGCCGTCAACCTCTGCCATCTTCGAGCGGGCCAGGCTACGTTACCGCTGGATGGACGCCCACTATGGTTCCTGCCGTTGCGGGGCATTGGCACAATCAATGGCGCACCGTTCGATAAGGGAGAATGCTGGCTGATCGACGATGGCGACGATGTGGCTATCGAAACCGATTGCGATGCGCTGGTCGCCGCTGTCAGTTGAGGCCTTGCGCGTCGTCGCGCTTCCCATGAAATGCCGCTCGCTGATGGGAATCGGGCAAGCGGCAGCGGATTGCGCTTGAAACTGCAACTGTTCTCGTCTCCGACCTGTTATACTGGAACCATGGTGAACGCAGAATTTGAGCGGCCCGAAGGGGCGGCTGCGGACTGGACCATTGCCCAGGATTGGGCATCGTACACCGCGCAGGATCATGCGATGTGGGACCGGTTGTTCGAGCGTCAGGCGAAGATGCTTCCCGGCCGCGCAGTGCCCGAATTCCTCAACGGGCTTGATGTGCTGCGCATGACGAAGCCAGGCATCCCCGATTTCCGCGAACTGTCCGAACGGTTGATGGCACTGACCGGCTGGCAAGTGGTGGCTGTTCCCGGCCTCGTACCCGACCGGGTGTTTTTCGAACATCTGGCCAACCGGCGCTTTGTCGCCGGCCGCTTCATTCGCAGGCCCGACCAGATCGACTATCTTGAAGAGCCGGATGTATTCCACGATGTTTTCGGCCATGTCCCGCTGCTCTCGAACCCGGCCTTTGCCGACTATATGCAGGCCTACGGGCAGGGTGGTCTGCGCGCCGACGGACTGGGAGCAATCGACCGGCTGGCGCGGCTATACTGGTACACGGTCGAATTCGGCCTGATCCGTCGGGACGGTGCGCTTCGGCTTTATGGAGCGGGCATCGTGTCCTCGCATGGCGAATCGATCTTCGCGCTGGACGACCCCTCGCCCAACCGGTTGGGTTTCGATCTCGTGCGGCTGATGCGGACTCGTTACCGGATCGACGATTTTCAACAGAGCTATTTCGTCATCGACAGTTTTGACGACCTGCTGCGCGCGACGGCGGAAACCGACTTCGCCCCCCTCTATCGCGCGCTGGAGGACCAGGCCGATCTGGAACCGGGCGATGTATTGGCCGAGGACCGGATTTTCACATTGGGAACGCAGCGCCATGCGAGGGCGAAGATCTGAATTGCTGAGCTTTCGTCGGGCGGTTCGTCGGCGCAGCCAGCGCTTCCGTGAATGTGGTAAACTCATTAGGCTGACCGAGAAAAAGGGCGGGGGGCGATGAAACAGGTTCTGGCAGCGAGCATGGCGACATTGCTCATGGTCGCGGGCGGCCTGTTCTGGTGGGAGGGGCGGGCCAGCAACGAGGCACTGCCCCAGGCCGCCTATGCGCCATCGCCACCCCCGCCGATCGACGCGCTGCCGCAGGGCGACCCGGATGCCGTCGGCGACGCGCCGCCCATGCCCGGCGAGGCCTCGCCCCAGAACCGCGAGCAAAGGCGCTTTGCCCGCTATGACCGCAATCGTGACGGCACCATCACCCGCGTCGAGATGCTGGGCAGCCGCACCGCCGCCTTCAAGGCGCTGGACAAGGACCGAGACAATCTTTTGTCGTTCGAGGAATGGGCGGTGGCGACATCGGACCGTTTCGGCAAGGCGGACGGCGATGGTGACGGCAAGCTGACCTCCGCCGAATTCGCGACAACGGCGCCAAAGCGGGCGGTCAGGCCGAAATGCCGCTGCTGATCCGCTCCCCGGTCATCCAGTCCGCCAGCGAAGCGCGCGCGCGTGCGGTATAGGCTTCCTTGCGCTGCTTTTTCTTCACATCGTCCAGGGGCGGGAACAGCCCGAAATTGACGTTCATCGGCTGATAGTCGGCGGTTGCGACATTGCCGGTGACATGCCCCAGCAGCGCACCCAGCGCGGTGTCGGCCGGTGGCGGCGCCAGTCTCTCCCCACGCAATTCGGCGAGCGCGAACCGCCCGGCCAGCAGCCCGATCGCGCTGCTTTCGACATAGCCCTCGCACCCGGTCATCTGCCCCGCGAAGCGAATATGCGGCGCGCTCTTCAGGCGCAGCGTACCGTCGAGCAGCTTGGGGCTTTGGATGAAGGTATTGCGGTGCAGACCTCCCAGCCGGGCGAATTCGGCATTTTCCAACCCTGGAATGGTGCGGAACAATTCAACCTGCGCGCCATGTTTGAGCTTGGTCTGAAACCCCACCATGTTCCACAACGTCCCGCTCGCATTGTCCTGCCGCAACTGGACCACGGCATAGGGCCATCGGCCGGTGCGCGGATTGTCCAGACCCATCGGCTTCATCGGCCCATGGCGCAATGTTTCGGGGCCGCGCGCCGCCATGACCTCTATCGGCATGCAGCCTTCGAAATAGGGTGTGTTGGTTTCCCACTCCTTGAATTCGGTTTTCTCGCCGTCGATCAACCCCTGGACAAAGGCTTGATATTGGTCCTTGTCCATCGGGCAGTTGATATAATCCTTGCCCTCGCCGCCGCCGGGGCCGATCTTGTCCCAGCGATTGGCCATCCAGCACTGGTCCATGTCGATGCTGTCGCGATGCACCACCGGCGCGATCGCGTCGAAAAAAGCGAGATGCTCCATTCCCGCAGCCTGGCCGATGCTTGCTGCCAGTGCCGGGGCGGTCAGCGGGCCGGTGGCGACGATCGTCATGCCTTGTGCCGGCAAGGTGTCGATCCGTTCGCGCACGATCTCGACATTGGGATGGTCGTTCAGTGCGCGGGTCACGCCGTGGGAAAACAGGTCCCGGTCAACCGCCAGCGCCGACCCGGCCGGCACCTTGGCGGGTTCAGCCTGGGCCATGATCAGCGAATGGAGGTCGCGCATCTCCTGATGCAGCAGGCCGACGGCGTTTTTTTGCGCGTCGTCCGATCGAAAGCTGTTGGAGCAGACCAGTTCGGCGAGTCCTTCGGTCTGGTGCGCCGGTGTCATGTCGCCACTGCCGCGCATTTCCGACAGCCGTACGCGGACCCCGGCCTGTGCCAGCTGCCATGCCGCCTCCGACCCTGCGAGGCCGCCACCGATGATGTGAACCTGATAATCCGCCAATGCCTGATACATCCCTGCTCGTACCGTGCCGATGCCTAGCGGCTCGCCCTGCGCCAAATTGACGCGCGATGCAACGGCGCGGGCGAGCCGCTAAGCCACGAGCGTCGATTGGCCGCAGCGCATCTGGTGAACGCGCACATCGGCTGTGCCCAGCCTTACGCCCATTACCCCGGTTACGCTGTTGAGCAGTCCGTCGACCAACGGCGCGGTCGTCCCGAGCAAGGCGCCCACGGCCTGCGACAGGGGGCCGGTGGATGTGGTGATGCCCAGCACCGTTACCTGTACCTGCAATCCGCGTGTCAGCGAACCGGCGATACCCTGTACGAGGTCTCCGGTCTGGACGGTCCGCGCGCGTTGGAACTGCACGTCTTCGGGCGTGAAATGCACCGACTGCGGCTGTGTCCCCCCCAGTGCGATCTGGGCATGGCCAGATATGCGCGCGACCAGCGTCTGTCCAAGCTGCGCCGGGCGAGACGTGACCGGTGTCTGGAAACTCGTCATCAGGTTGGTGTCGATGTCGCCCAGCGCGACCGATCCGATCGACGGCGTCACTGCCAGCGTCACGCCGTGGCCGGGGGTGCCGGCGGTGCAATTGATGTCGGAGAGCCGCGCTTCGGCTGCCGCCAGTTCCACGAACAGGGGCAGGCGCACGCTGGCGAGGCCGCCCAATGCGCTGGCGACGGTCGTTTCCAGATAGAGCCTCGTTTGGGCGGTGCGGATCACCACATCATGGTCGGCGGTCACGGTCAGCAGCGGCGAATAGGCGACCCCGCCGCCCGTCGCGAGAATCAATCGACTTCCCGCCAGTCCCGCCACATCGAGGCGAAGGTCGATCGCGCTGGCCTGATCGGGCGGGGGCGAGAGGATCATGCGCAGCAAGGTGAAGGCATCGACGGCCAGGCTTTGGCGATCATCGACAATATCTGTCTGGCCTAGCGGTCCCAGGTCGATGATCTTGTCCAGCCGGATCGACCGGCCCGTCATCCGGTTGCCGATATCGCGCAGCTTGCTCGCGGTCTGGGCATCGGCCACGCTGTCGGCGAGCGCATCCAATATATCCGACGCGGGAATGTCGCTGCCGAAGATTTCGGCATGGCTCTGCCCCTGTCGCGCCAGGCTGATGCGCAGCGCGTCGGCAAAACCCAGCAGATCGACCTGCGCGTTGGCCAGCCCGTGATAGTCCATCACCGTCAGGTTGAGCTCGGTTCCCGCCAGCGCCGACAGCAGGGCATTGGGCACGCCGCCGCTTAGCGATGCGAGTCCCGTGCCGAGCGAAAAGGCCGCCATGTCCGTCCGCGCGGCAGTTGCTGTGGCGCTGATCGCGACGGCGCTTTTGCCCACCAGCAGGCGACCGAAAAACAGGGGCACCTGTTGCTGAACGACTATTCGGGTGGCGCCGCCGCGTGGATCGCCGGGCTGGAAGCGCTGGTCGATCGCGACAGTCTGGTCGCGTGCATAAAAGCCGCTCTCAATCGCCCCGACGGTGACACCGGTCATCGGACTGCGATCTATCAGCGCCTGCGCCGCCGCATTGCCGCCGCCATTGGCGGCGAGCGCGGCGGCGTCGGCCACGCCTTGCAGCGCCCGCTTGGCCAGATAGATCGATCCCAGGTCGACAGCGACGGTGCCGGCGCCGGCGAGAATGAATAGCGAACTGGCCAGCAACACGGTTATGCCCCCGCGCTGGTCGCGCCCCAGGCGTTGGCGTGCGCCGCCCATCGGATCAGACCGCCGTCAGCCGCACCACCGCCTCCCGGCGGATCTGGGCGGCGGGCAGGGGGAAGAGGATGGCGCGGAACAGCGGAACCGTGGTCAGATCATAGTCGAGCGTCACTGTGTAATAGCTTTGGTTGAGGCTGGTCGAGACGGTTACGTTGGCGGCGCGAACGGTCGCCGCGCCGGCCAGGCTGGCTGCCACGCTGGTGTCGACCAGAGTGCGTCGCTCGGCGGCGTCGAGGCCGGCAACGGCGGTTCGCGCGGCGTCGTTCGCGGCTTGCTGGATGCAATGCGCGGCCATGAACCAGCTGCCATAGATCAGCAGTCCGAACAGCAGGCTGACGAGCAGCGGTACGGCAAAGGCCGCCTCAACCAGAAGCGAGCCGCGCTCGTCCTGTCTCAGGGGTGCGCGGCGCGCCGGTATATGGGGAAGGATGGTCATGAGCCGATGTTAGCGCGCCGTTCTCAATCCCCGGTTGGCGGGGGAATATGATCGGATCATGCATTTTACAGTCCGTTTGCGGCCGGGACCGCCGGTCCGCGGGCAGCGGCGCTCATCCGTCGCCAGCCTGCTGCCATTTCATCCGTTATGGACCGGACAGGTCTGCACAAAATGCGAAAGCGGCGCTGGCTCGTCTGCTATCGCCGGGGTTCCGGCCCACAGGTCACGATCATCACCGCGCCCTCGGTGCCATAGGTGCCTTCCAGCCGCACCAGCGCCGCGTCCACGGCTATCGTGGCGCTCCGGTTGGTCAGCAACCGGGTGGCAAGCAGGCAGTCTCCCGCGCCGCTCAACACCTGTTCCAACGCGGTGCGGAAGGGCGGTCGCGCCTGCACGTCGATCAGATCGGCGACGGCCACGTCGCACAGCCGCGCCTCGGGCAGCGCCATCATCGTGCAGAACGCCTCGTCGACGCTTTCGATGAAGCCGCGCGGCGACAAGCGTATGCTGCCGATCCCGTCATGCAGCGCGACCGCCCGCGTCATTGCCGCCTTGGCGTCGGCCAGTCGGTGCTGCTGCATGTCGAGCGTGATGTCGCGAAACAGCAGCGCGACCCCATCGGCAAAGGGATAGCTTTCGAAATGCAGCCAGCTTTCCTTGCGGAAGGGGGAAGGGATGTCAGCCGCGCTGACCTCCCCCGACGCCAGGCTGTGGCGGATATGCGCTTCGGTCAGGGTGCCTGCAAATTCGGGCAGCGCCCGCCATAGCGTCAAACCCTCCAGATGCCGGTCCCATCGTTTGGTGATCGCCAGCGCCGCCGGATTGATCATCAATATGCCCAGGTCCGGTCCGCACAGGATGACGCCCTGGTGCAGCAGCGCGGCCAGTTCGCGCATCCGCGTAGGCGTGTCGGCCTGGGCGGTCAGAGCGGCCTTCGCCAAGGCACGATAGTGATCGACGCTGATGAACATATGGGTGCCGCGGCCATGATGGGTGACGGTGACCGGCTCGCGCTGGCCGACCTCACGCCAATAAGCGAAGTTTCGGACCAGTTCGGCGGCTGCTACCTGTTCGCCATCGGCGATTTTAAGCATATGATTCATCGGCACCTTCCTCGTCGGATCATGACGTCATGGTGCCGCATTGTGCGGATTGGGAAAGCGCCGATCTGTCCGTTATGGAGTCAATGAAAGGCGCGCCGAAGTTCGAGCGCGTCGATGATCATGCCACCGGCCATGAACACCGCGCCGCTACAGGCGAGCGCCAGCAACTGACCGCCCGTGCCGGGATATTGTTCCATATAGGTAACGCCGCGTTCGGCCGCGCCGAGCGCCAGCGCATAGATGACAAGAAACGCCTCGAACTTGGTCTTTATGGTAAACAGGCGCTTGATGCGTGCCATTTCGATCCGGTCCCTGGGCCTGCCCGCCGCTAGGGACCTAAATCGCCCGAAAGACCCAGATGGTCAACAAGCGTTAACCATGATTGTTCGATCCGCGCGATCAATCTTGTGTCATGCAGGTCCACAGGAGCGATTGTTTCGGGCCAATAGTGCGCAACGATGTCGGCAATGCCGTCGAGCTTTGCTTCGTCCACCAGAAATCGCGGATCGACATCGGCCGGATCGGCGACGACGCGCAACCGAAGGCAGGCGGGGCCGCCGCCATTGGCCATCGATTGGCGCACGTCGACCGGCACCAGCCGCCGGATGGGGCCATTGCTCGCCACCATCGCTTCCAACCAACGCCGCACCGGCACTATGTCCTGCGCTTCGCTGGGCAGAACCAGCGCCATATCGCCCTCCGGCAGCGTCACCAACTGGGCATTGAACAGGTAAGACCGGATCGCGTCGGCCAGAGACACCGCACTTGCCGGCACCTCGACGATCTCCACGCACGGCAACAGCGCCCGCAACCGCTCGTAAAAGCCATCCTTGTCCGCAAAAGCCTGCTCATGCGCGAACAGCACCCGCTCGTTCGCGACCGCGACGACGTCATTGTGAAACGCACCCGCCGCGATCGCGGCCTCGCTCTGCCTGACGAACAGCGTGCGCGCGGGATCCAGGCGGTGGATGCGTGCGACCGCCTTGCTCGCTTCGATATGCTGGCGCGCGGGAAACGGCCCGCCCGCTTCGCCATACACGAATATCTCGATACCCGGCGCGCCATGATGGTCGGTCAGCCGCATATGGTTGGCCGCGCCTTCGTCGCCAAAGGGCGGGGGCACCGGGCCGTGCACGGCAAAGGCGCTGCGCGCGGAAAAGGCGAACTGCAACTGCGCCAGCGTCTGCGGCCATTCATGGCTGCGATGCGGCATCGTCACCAGGTTGGCGACCGTCAGATGCGTCAGCCCGTCGGCGGTGTCGACGGCGGGAGATACTGTCGCCGCGTTCGCCGCCCACATGGAGGATGCCGACATCGCCGCCGCGCGGATATGCGGTTCGGCATCCGACACGCTCGTTCCCAGCGATCCCAGCCAGGCCGCATCGGGACGCCACTGCGGCAGGAAAATCCCCTGGACCAGACCAAGCCGGACATTGTTCCGCATCTTTTCCAGCCCTTGCAAGGCTGCCGCGCGCGGATGCGACACCGCGCCCGCATTGCTGGCCGAGGCAAGGTTGCCCAGACTCAGCCCCGCATAATTATGGCTCGGCCCGACGATCCCGTCGAAATTGATTTCGCGTACGCTCATGCCCGGTCCGCCATCGTGATCGTGGCGCCAGGCGCCAGTCCCAGCAGCGCCGCACAGCCCGCATCCAGCGACACCGCGCCGTCCCCATCCTCGCGGACAGAGCCATAGGCACAGCGATAATCTGCCAGCCTGCCCGTCGCCACCAGCATCTTGTCGCCGCCGCCCTCATGCGTTCCGGCCAGCGTCACGTCGCGCGCGCGGGCGATCGTCTTCAGTTCATCGATTTGCCCGACCAGTGTCGGTCCGCCGTCGAAAATATCGACATAGCCCGGATTGGCGAAACCCTCGGTTTCCAGCATCCGCATCGCCGCCCGGCCATTGGGATGAGGCATGCCGATGACGCTGCGCGCATGTTCGGTCAGCATCGCGGTATAGATCGGCGTCTTGGGCATCAGGTCAGCGATGAACTGGTTGCCATTCACGGCATTGAATTCGTCCGCTTCCTGAAAATTCATGCCGAAAAAGCGCCCGGCCAGGCCATCCCAGAAGGGCGATCCCCCGGCTTCGTCGATCACCCCGCGCAGTTCGGCGATAATGCGGTCGCCAAATCGCGCCCGGTGGTTGCGGATATAGAGGTAGCGGCTGCGCGCCAGCAGCAGCCCCAGCCCCTCGGCTCGCTCGCGCGGGTGAAGGAACAGGCCGCCTACTTCGGTCGATCCTTCCAGATCCGTGGTCAGCGACAGCATCTGCGCGCGAAATGTTCGTGCCAGTTCGCGGCTATGTTGGGTCAGCATGCCGAGGCGATAGGAATAAAAGGGGGAACTCTGCCCCACCGTGCTGAATATCTGGCAGGTGCCGCGGACCTGCCCCGTCTGCCTATTCTCCAGCACCATGACTATCAACTCGTCCTCGATGCCCTCTGCCTGCCGCGCCAGCGCCGCGGCGGTCCGTTCCAGCTTGGCGGCGAGCGATGTGCGATCGGGCGGCAGATTGGTAAAACCTCCACCGGTCAGCTTCGCCATTTCATACAGCGTCTGAAGATCGTCGGGCCGCGCCGTGCGCATCAGGAAACTCACGCCGCCTTCTCCCCGTCAAACTGCCCTTGCGCGATCCGCATCAGCGTCAGCGCCGACAACTGCGCCCGCTCGGGCAGGCTGTCGGTCAGCAGAAATTCGCCTGCGCTGTGAATGTCGCCCCCGCGCGCGCCCATGGTATCGACCACCGGGACGCCGCAGGCCGCGATATTGTTGCCATCGCACACTCCGCCGGTATCGCGCCAGGCGATTGGCAACCCAAGGTCCGCGCCGCATCGCTGCACCAGCGCAAAAAGTCGCTGCGCCTTCGCGTCCATGGGCTTGGGCGGCCGTCCGAAGCCACCATGGACATGGATCGCGACGTCGTGATCACGCATGACGCCAACGACGCTGCGATCGATCAACGCCAGCGCGGTGGCTTGGTCCGTCGTCGTGAGCGGACGAAAGTTGACTCGCAGCAGCGCGTGGTCAGGCACGATATTGTTCGGTCCGCCGCCGTCGATCTTGGCCGGATTGCAGCTTAGCCCCGGACGCTCCCCCGCCTTGAGGCGCAGCGCCAGATCGGCGGCGGCGAGTAGCGCGTTGCGACCATCCTGCGGATTGCGCCCCGCATGGGCGCTGCGCCCCGTCACCACCAGCGAGAAATTGCCACTTCCGCCACGCCCGCCCGCCAGCGTGCCGTCGGGCAGCGCGGGCTCATAGGTCAGCGCGGCGATCTTGCCTGCCGATCGTTCGCGCAGCAAGGGCGCCGACGAGGGGCTGCCGATTTCCTCGTCGCTGTTGATGATGACATCATAGCCCAGCGCCGCCGCGCCCGGCCAGGCTTCGAAGGCGGACAGCGCGGCCAGCATCAGCGCAATTCCGCCTTTCATGTCGGCGACGCCGGGGCCGTTGAGCGTACGGTCGTCGATCCGGCGGCAATGCTGAAACGGGTGATCGGCCGCGAATACCGTATCCATATGTCCCGTCAGCAATATCCGCCGCGCCGCCTTGGGGCGCACCGACAGCTGCAAATGACGGCCCAGCACCAGCGGTTCGATCCGCCCGTCCGCGCCAACGACCTCGACCGGCGATGGCTCGACCAGGGCGATATCGCCGGGGAGATTCGAAAAGGCATCGGCTAGATGCGCCGCCATGACGGCAAGGCCGGTCAAATTGCGCGATCCGCTGTTCACCTGTGACCAGGCGAGCACTTGCTCCAGCATCGGCAGAGCCGCTGCCTGTTCCAGTACCGACCGTTCGGCGGACGAAATCGCGTTCATGAGGACGGTCTATCAGAGCTGGGACCGACGCTCCACCCCGCGCCATTCGACAGGTTTCCTCAAAAATCGTAGGTCAGCGTCACCCGGCTAAGCGTATCCAGATCGCGACCCGCCGTCAGCAGCGTTTCGGATTCATATTGCACGTTATAGGACAGGCGCACCGCCCAGCGATTGCTGACCTTGGTTTCGAGCGCCGAAAGCGCGGTCATGCTGTAAACATCGCTTTCGGCATAGCCCGACGCCGTCTGGCGAAAGGTCAGCGTCGGCGATATCCGCCAGGTCAGGTCCATAGAACCGCGCGCACCCAGCTTGGTCTCGCTGACGTCCAGCACATAATCGGCATGGCGCAGCGACGGCCCGATATCGACCTGAAGGTCGACCGGCTTGCTGACGATCAGCTTGTAACCGACGCCCGCCGAGGCGGTATAGCGCGCGTCGTACCCGATCGACCGGTCGCGTTCGAACTGAACGAGGCCATAGGCGAACCCGCGAGGGTCGAACTGGTAGCGCGGCTGGTAGCTCGCCAGATAGCGGTCGCGCGACACAAACCCATTGGCGCGGCGATAATCGGCCACGGCGGACAGTTCATGGCTCCACTGGATGCCGGTACGCTTGATGTTGAGGCTGCCGCTCAGCCCCAGCTCGCTGGTCGATCCGGTCGAACGGAAGCCGCCGGCCTCGATCCGCCCGCGCCACAGGTCGGCAAAGCCAGCTTCGCGGATCACCGCTTCACGGGTCTTGCGCGTTCGGTCCTTCCAGCTTGCGACCATCCGGTTTATCTCGTCGGCCGACCCCGGATTGGTCTGGCGCGCAATCTTGGCGACCGTCGCGATATCGGCTTCGTTGCCGTTGGCGATTGACGCTTCCAGCATTTCCCGCACTGCCGGCGGCAGCAATGGCGGCTCGTTGGCCAGCGCCGGGACGGGCAGCACAAGCGCGAGAAAGGCGAGGGGCGGACATATCGGGCAGCGCATGGCTTTCTCATACCTATGCGTCACATGATTTTAACCCCTAAAGCGTCGGTGCCCCGCCATTGTCGTTGCACCGTTGCGCTTTCGGGGTGGGGCCATCGCGGGCGGTCAGATCAGGTTGCGAAATTCCTGCAAAATGTCGCGATACAGCTTCTTCTTGAACGGCACGATCAGTTCAGGCAGCGTTTCGGGTGCGGTCCATTTCCAGTCGCGAAACTCGGGATGGCGGGTCTTGATGTCGATATTCGTGTCGGCACCGATGAAACGGGCAAGATACCAGGTCTGCCGCTGGCCACGATATTTGCCGCCCCACAATCGCCCGACCAGTTCGTCGGGCAAATCGTAGAAATGCTCGTCTTTGCTCTTGCCGATGATCTCGACATGTTCAGGTGCAATGCCGGTTTCCTCGCCCAGTTCGCGCAGCGCCGCAGTGCGCGGATCCTCGCCTTCGTCGATGCCGCCTTGGGGCATCTGCCAGGCTTCAACCTTGTTATCGATGCGCTGACCGACGAAGATCTTTCCGTCCATGTTCACCAGCATGACGCCGACGCATGGTCGATAGGGCAAATTGCTATTGTCCGGCATGTTCGCCTGTTAAACCTGTAAAACCTGAAGAAACGCTAACGGAACCAGCGCCGCAACGACGGCGCGATGCGACGATAGATGGCGGCATGGCTCGCGTCCACTATCCCGTGTTGGCGACCGTTCTAAAATGACGCTTGGAACGGATGTCGGCTCGGGGCATTGCCTGTGCGATGTCCGCTCCCGTCCTCCTCTGGTTTCGCCAGGATCTGCGCCTGTCCGACCAAGCCGCTCTGGTTGCCGCCGCGGCGCAAGGGGCGGTGATCCCGGCCTATATCCTGGACGATGAAGCGCCGCGCCAGTGGGCGATAGGTGGCGCGTCGCGCTGGTGGCTGCATCACAGCCTCGTCAGCCTGGACGCCAGCCTGCGCGCGAAGGGGTCGCGCCTCATTTTGCGGCGGGGCAAGAGTGCGGATGTGCTCAAGGCGCTGGCGCAGGAGAGCGGCGCGCGGAAGGTTCATGCGCTGCGCCATTATGAGCCATGGTGGCGCAATGTCGAGAAGGCGGTCGGTAAGGTGGTCGACCTTCGTCTTTATGATGGCGCCCTGCTGTTGGATCCGGGGCGGGTCCGCACCGGGGCGGGTGGACTTTACCGCATCTATACGCCCTTCTGGCGCGCGCTGCGCGACCAGATGCCGCCGCCCGCGCCGCTTGCCGAGCCGGGCCGGATCGATGCGCCGGCGCAGTGGCCTGACAGCGACAGGCTGGCGCAATGGAAATTGTTGCCGACCGCGCCCGATTGGGCCGCCAGGTTCGATGAGGACTGGACGCCAGGCGAGGCGGGCGCGCGGGCGCGTGTCGCGGCTTTCCACGACGAGGCGGCGGACTATGACATCGCGCGCAACCTGCCTTCGGTCGAGGGAACGTCGCGCCTGTCGCCGCATCTGCATTTCGGTGAAGTGTCGCCGGCCCATGTCTGGCACCAGATCGCCAACGCCCCCGGCGATGCGACGACTTTCCTCAAGGAACTGGCATGGCGCGATTATGCGCACAACGTCATCGTCCAGTTGCCGGCCTATGGATCGGAGAATGGGCATTTGGCCTTCGATGCCTTGCCCTGGCGCGATCTTCGTTCGGCGCGGCGTGATTTTGCCGCCTGGAAGCGGGGGCGCACGGGCTATCCGATCGTCGATGCCGGGATGCGCCAGCTCTGGGCGACGGGATGGATGCATAACCGGGTCCGCATGATCGCCGCCAGTTTCCTGATCAAGCATCTCCTGATCGATTGGCGGCATGGCGCGCGCTGGTTCTGGGACACGCTGATCGATGCCGACTATGCCAATAACAGCGTCAATTGGCAGTGGGTCGCAGGCAGCGGAATCGACGCCAACCTGTTCACCCGGATCATGGCGCCGCTCACCCAGTCGCCCAAGTTCGACGCCGCCGGCTATATCCGGGCGTGGGTCCCCGAACTCGCGCACCTCGATGATCGCACCATTCACGATCCCGACGACCATGGCGTGCGCCCGGCGGCCTATCCCGCAAAGATCATCGGCCATCGTGAGGCGCGGGCGCGGGCGCTCGCGGCCTATGCGGACATCAAAGGGTGATTGATGCCATCGTCGGCATCGGGCAGTGATGACGTCATGAATGCCGTCGATCCCCGCCATCCGCCGCTCAAGGCGCGCAGACATAGTCGCTCGCGCGCCGCTGGCGTGCTGGCCTCGACGATCGGTCGGCGCTTTCACGCGCTGCTCGACCGGATCGATACGGGGCTGGAATGCGGCACGCTCAACGCCACATTGCCTGACGGCAGCTACCGGATCCTGGGCGGCCGGGCGCCAGGGCCGGTCTGCGACGTGACGCTGCATGGCTGGAACGCGATGCTCAGGCTGGGAACCGGCGGATCGGCGGGCTGGTATCGCGCCTGGGCGGCGGGAGAATGGTCAAGCCCCGATCCTGTCCCGCTGTTTGCCCTGTTCATGGCCAACGCCGCGGCGCTGGGGAATGCTGCCCGCCCATCCGGCCCGATCCGCTGGCTTGGCAGGGCGCTTCACTGGCTGCGCCGGAACAGTCGCACCGGATCACGCCGCAACATCGCCTTCCACTATGATCTTGGCAATGATTTCTATCGCCTGTGGCTGGACGAGAATCTACATTATTCCAGTGCCTTGTTCATTGCTACTGATGAAGCATTGGAAGAAGCGCAGGCGCGCAAGGTCGACGCTGTTCTCGACCGGCTGTGCCTAAAGGACGGCGACAGCTTGCTGGAAATCGGCTGCGGCTGGGGCGGCTTGGCCGAACAGGCGCTTGCCCGACATCAGATCGCCTATGACGCCCTTACCCTTTCGACCGAGCAAGCCCGACTCGCCCAGGCGCGGATCGGTGACCGGGGCCGCATCCTCCTGACCGATTATCGCGACGCCACCGGTCAATATGACGCCATCGCCAGCGTCGAGATGGTAGAGGCGGTCGGACAGCGTTATTGGCCCGATTATCTGGCGGCAATTCATCGGCTGCTGAGGCCCGGCGGCCGCGCCGCGATCCAATATATACTGATCGACGACGCGATCTTTGAATCCTATGCGGCGACGTCGGATTTTATCCAGACCTATATTTTCCCCGGTGGAATGCTGATTTCGGAAAGCCGCTTTCGCGCAATTGCGCAGGCCCAGGGCTTCGAATGGCGCGACGTTCATCGTTTCGGCCTGGATTATGCCGCAACGCTGCGCCGGTGGCGCGAGCGTTTCGACCAGGCGATCGACCGCGGGCTGCTTCCGCCCCAGTTCGACGAACGCTTCGTTCGGCTCTGGCGCTACTATCTGATGTATTGCGAAGGCGGCTTTCGTGGCGGCGGCATCGACGTCGCCCAGGTGACTCTGGTCAAATCCGGCCGA
The DNA here is from genome assembly GCF_037725245.1 of Sphingobium anseongense. Lineage (NCBI taxonomy): Bacteria > Pseudomonadati > Pseudomonadota > Alphaproteobacteria > Sphingomonadales > Sphingobiaceae > Sphingobium > Sphingobium anseongense. The sequence goes on from NZ_JBBJUL010000004.1 coordinate 136,394, forward strand.
ACCGATCGCCGGGCTTAGCCGACCTGCAACCGGTAACCGCTGGGTGTATCGCTCTTGACCAGATCCACGATAGCCTGCGCAACCGTTTCGGGAGTCTTGAGCGTCGCCGGGTCCTCGCCCGGATAGGCGCGCGCGCGCATCGCCGTGCGAGTCGCGCCGGGATCGACGATGTGGGTGCGAATGGCGGAGATCGCCTTCATTTCTTCGCCATAGGCCGCGACCAATATCTCCATCGCCGCCTTGGACGCGCCATAGGCCCCCCAATAGGCGCGCGGCGTGGCGCCTACGGATGATGTCATGGCAATGACCCGCGCGTCGCGGCTGGCGCGCAGCATCGGATCGAACGCGGCGATCAAAGCCTGTTGCGCGCCGACGTTGAGCATCAACATGCGCGCAAATTCCTTCGCGTCGATCGCCGGCACCGATGCCAGCGTACCCAGCGTCGCGGCATTCAGCACGAGATAGTCGAGCGCCGACCAGCGCCCCGATACCGCCGCCGCCAGACGGCCGATACTTTCGCCGTCGATCAGGTCGAGCGGCGCGATCGTCGCGCTGCCGCCCGCCGCGTGAATATGTTCTTCCACCGCTTCAAGGCCGCCGGTGGTGCGTGCGGTCAGGATGACATGCGCGCCCGCCGCGCCCAATGCCCGCGCCGTGGCGGCGCCGATGCCCCGACTGGCGCCAGTGACAAGGGCGACTTTGCCGCTGAGGGGGAGGTCAGACATTTTTCACCCATTCGTCCCCATCCATGACGAGGACCCAGATTTTCAAGAAGGAGAAAGGCTCGGCTTGCCAGGCGGTCGACCGGCAGGCGTTCAGACGACTCGCTCCGCCAGAAGCTCGAACTGGTTCTGCACCACGGCCTCGTCCTGGTCGGTCAGGGTCGTGGGATAGTCGCCGGTAAAGCAGGCGTCGCAATATTGCGGCCGGATATCCGCGCGTTTCGCTTCGCCCAGCGCCTTGTACAGGCCGTCGATCGAGATGAAGGACAGGCTGTCGGCGTGAATGAAATCCTGCATTCCGCCGATGTCGAGACGGTGCGCCAGCAGCTTTGTCCGCTCCGGCGTATCGACGCCATAGAAGCAGCTGTGCCTGGTCGGCGGGCTGGCGATCCGCATATGCACCTCCGCCGCGCCCGCCTCGCGCATCATTTGCACGATCTTGAGCGAGGTGGTGCCGCGCACGATCGAATCGTCGATTAGCACGATCTTCTTGCCTTCGATCAGCGCGCGGTTGGCGTTGTGCTTGAGCTTGACGCCCAGGTGGCGAACCTTGTCGCCCGGCTGGATGAAGGTTCGGCCGATATAGTGGGAGCGGATGATGCCCAGTTCGAACGGGATTCCCGATTCCTGCGCATAGCCGATCGCCGCCGGTACGCCGCTGTCGGGGACGGGAATGACATAGTCGGCCTCGACCGGGTTTTCGACCGCGAGCTGCGCGCCGATAGCCTTGCGCACCGAATAGACGCTGGAACCGTCGACGATCGAATCGGGCCGGCTGAAATAGACATGCTCGAAAATGCAGGGGCGGGGCGACACGTCGCCGAACGGGCGATGGGAGCGGATTTCGCCGCTGTTGGTTACGATCACGAGTTCGCCCGGATCGATCGACCGGACATAGTCCGCGCCGACAACGTCGAACGCCACGGTTTCCGACGCGAAAATCGTCGCATCGCCCAGCTTGCCCATGACCAGCGGGCGGATGCCGAGCGGATCGCGGCAGGCGATCATCCCTTCGGGCGTCATCACGATCAGCGAATAGGCGCCCTCGACCCGCTTGAGCGCGTCGATGAACTTGTCGAGCAATGTGCGGTAGCTGGACGTCGCGACCAGATGGATGATGACTTCGGTGTCGGACGTCGACTGGAAGATCGATCCGCGCCGGATCAGCTCGCGGCGCAATTTCATCGCGTTGGAGATATTGCCGTTGTGCGCGACGGCAAAGCCGCCCGAATTCAGTTCGGCATAGAGAGGCTGGACGTTGCGCAACGATGTTTCGCCGGTGGTCGAATAGCGAACATGGCCGCAGGCCGCTTCGCCCGGCAGGCCGCGAATCACATCGTCGCGGTCGAAATTGCCCGCAACATGACCCATCGCCCGGTGGGTATGGAAATCATGCCCGTCCCAACTGGTGATTCCCGCCGCCTCCTGGCCGCGGTGCTGCAAGGCGTGCAGCCCCAGCGCCACGACGGCGGAGGCCGTTTCATAGCCTGAGATACCAAAAACGCCGCATTCCTCACGCAGCTTGTCATCATCAAAAGGGTTCGTGCTGAGCATGAGCTTGAACGGGTCCACTGCCGATCTGTGCGCCGATCCCGGCGCGTGCTGCGGCGCATATAGGGACTTCGTTACGCTTTGTCGCCCTCCTGTAACAAAAAAGCGCTTACTGCCCCGTTTTGAGGCGGGAAGTCGCGACAATGCATCCCCCCAAAAGCGCCGCTGGCCTTGCACGCGGCGCTTGGCTAAAGAGCCAACGCCATGCATCGTTTCGCCAATCCCGCCCGCTTCCTAAAGCTTGCCAGGCCGCTGACGGGCTGGCTGTTCTGGCCGGGGCTGGCGCTGCTGCTCGCGGGATGCGCTTGCGGCCTGTTTCTCACGCCCGCCGACTATCTTCAGGGCCAGACGGTCAGGATACTCTATATTCACGTTCCCGCTGCATGGCTGGGGATGGGCGGGTGGACCGGCATTGCCATCGCCGCGCTGATGCAACTGGTCTGGCGTCATCCGCTCGCGGCTGTCGCGGGCCGCGCGATCGCGGCGCCCGGCGCGATGTTCACGGCGATATGCCTGGCCACCGGATCGATCTGGGGACGCCCGACCTGGGGAACATGGTGGGAATGGGATGGCCGCATGACGTCGATGCTCGTCCTGTTCTTCCTTTACTTCGGCTATATGGCGCTCGGCCATGCCAGCGCGCGCGACGGCCAGGCCGGGATCAGTCCGGCGACGGCGATCTTTGGCCTGGTGGGGGCGGTCAACATCCCCATCATCAACCGTTCGGTGATATGGTGGAACAGCCTGCATCAGGGGCCAAGCATCACATTGCGCGGTTCCAGCATCGACATGGCGCTGTTGTGGCCGCTTGGGCTGACGCTGCTGGGCTTTTCCCTGCTGTTCGGCGCGATCGTGCTGATGCGGATGCGGACAATATTGGCGCGGACCAAGGTCGAGGCGCGATTGCAGCGGCTGGCGCGGGGATAGGGCGATGAATCAGTGGTCCTTCGTCATCGTCGCCTATGCGATCGCATTGTCCGGCACCGCGATCGTCAGCATCGCCAGCTATCGGGCGATGCGCGCCGCAGAGCGCCGTGCGGGTGAACTGGGCGGTGGTCGGGCATGAAGGCCAAGCATCAACGGCTGGCGCTGGTGCTGGCGGCGCTCGTGGCGCTGATCGGCGCGGGCCTGCTGGCGGCGTCCGCCTTGCGTGACGAGGCCGCCTATTTCTACGCGCCCGGTGACGTCAAGGCCAAGGGGGTCGAGGCGGGCAGGGCGATCCGGCTGGGCGGCATGGTCGTCAAAGGCAGCATCCGCCGCGCGGCCGACGGCGTGACCATCGGCTTCGACGTCACCGACGGCAAGGCGGCCGTGCCCGCGAGATTCAGCGGCATCGCGCCCGACCTGTTCAAGGAAGGGTCGGGTGTCGTGGCCGAAGGCGCGTTCGACCGCACCGGCACATTCGTCGCGACCAACCTCCTCGCCAAGCATGACGAACGCTACATGCCGCGCGAGCTGGAGGGGCTGGATTATGACGCCGCGACACACGAAATGAAGGTGAAGCGATGATCGCCGAGGCAGGTCTGGCCGCGCTCTGGCTCGCGGCCGCGCTCGCCCTGTTGCAACTGGCGCTGACCGGTCTTGGCCTTGCGGGGGGCAAAAGCGACCTGCTCGACGCGGTTCGCCCGGTCGCGGTCGGACAGGGTGTCCTGACGGCCATCGCCTTCATCGCGCTCGTCGCCTTGTTCCTGCGATCGGACATGTCGGTATTGCTGGTCACCAGCAGCAGTCATTCGGCCAAGCCCTGGCTCTACAAATTCGCCGGGACCTGGGGCAATCATGAAGGGTCGATGCTGCTGTGGGTGACGGTGATGGGCGTTGCCGGCGCGGCCGTGGCCTTGTTCGAGCGCCATTTGCGCCGCGACACGCATATGGCGACGCTCGGCGGGCAGGCGGCGATAAGCCTGGGCTTCTATGCCTTCCTGCTGTTCGCTTCCAATCCGTTCGCGCGCGTGACGCCAGCGCCGCCGGACGGGCAGGGGCTCAACCCGCTGTTGCAGGATCCGGGACTCGCCTTCCATCCGCCCACATTATATCTGGGCTATGTCGGCCTGTCGGTCGCCTTTTCCTTTGCGATCGGCGCGCTGCTCACCCGCAATGTCGATGCCGCCTTCGCGCGGGCGATGCGGCCCTGGGTGCTGGCCGCCTGGGTGCTGCTGACCCTTGGCATCACCGCCGGCAGCTACTGGGCCTATTATGAGCTTGGCTGGGGCGGGTGGTGGTTCTGGGACCCGGTGGAAAACGCCTCGCTGATGCCGTGGCTGGCGGCGACCGCGTTGCTGCACAGCGTAACGGTGCTGGCGACCCGCGATTCGCTGCGCGCCTGGACGGTGATGCTGGCGGTGGTCGCCTTTTCCATGTCGATGGTCGGCACCTTCCTGGTGCGGTCCGGCATCCTTACCAGCGTCCACGCATTCGCCGTCGATCCCGAGCGCGGGACGTTCATCCTCGGCCTGCTCGCGCTCTATATCGGCGGCGCGCTGGCGCTGTTCGGATGGCGCGTCGGCAGCGTCCGCGAAGGCGCGCAGTTCGAACTGATCAGCCGCGAAACCATGCTGGTGGTCAACAATCTGCTGCTTTCGGTCATTCTGGGCCTGGTGCTGATCGGCACGCTCTACCCGCTGATGACCGAAGCCTTTGGCCACAAGGTGTCGGTCGGCCCCCCCTATTTCGACCGGATCGCCGGCCCGATCGCGCTGGCGCTGATGGTGGCGATGGCGGTGGGTCCGCTGGTCCGCTGGCGACGGGACAAGGCCAGGCTGGTCGCCGGGCGGCTGATCGTACCGGCGCTGATGGCGCTTGCCGTGACGTCCGCGCTGGCGGTGTTCGCCTGGGAACGGATCGGCATCCTGCCGTTTCTTGGCCTGGTCGTGGCCCTTGCGGTCGGCGTCGGCAGCCTCGCGCCGCTGTGGAAGCGCAACCTGCTTCGCACCCCGTTATTCACCTATGGCATGGTCATCGCGCATCTGGGTTGCGCCGTGTCGTTGGGCGGGATGGCCGCCGATTCGGCCTTCACCGTGGAAAAGCTGGTGGCCGCGCGCCCCGGCGACGTCATTCAGACGGCGCGCTGGCGGCTGGCCTTCGACAAGATCATGCCGGTGGCCGGCGACAACTGGACCGCGTTGCAGGCCGACATGACCGTCAGCCGCGACGATGGCGCGCCCATTCGCATTCATCCGCAATCGCGATTCTTTTCCTCCCCTCCGACCACGACGACCGAAGCCGCGCTGCTAACCCGCTGGAACGGACAGCTTTATGTCGTGCTGGGGCAGGAAGCCGATGCCGGGCGCTGGCAGGTCCGCATCTGGTGGAAGCCCTTCGTCACGTTCATCTGGCTTGGCGGCGTCCTGATCGCGCTTGGCGGCCTGTTGGCGCTGATCGGTCGCGAGCGGCGCGGCTGGCTGCTCAAATGGCGCGCGGCGAGGGCGCACGCATGAAGCGCCTGCTGATCTGGCTGCCGCTCGCGCTGTTCCTGGGCTTTTTCGCGCTGTTCGCCAGCGGCCTGCTACAGCCCGATGATCGCATCATCACGTCGAAGTTGGTGGGCAAGCCGCTTCCGGCGTTCGACCTGCCCGCCGCCGCATCAGACCGGCCCGCGCTGGCCAGTGCGATGTTCGCCACCGGCCAGCCGCGGCTGCTCAACATCTTCGCCAGCTGGTGCGTGCCGTGCGCCGCCGAAGCGCCGCAGTTGATGGCGCTCAGCCGGGCCGGGGCGCGGATCGATGCAATCGCCATCCGCGATGCCCGGCCCGACGTCGACGCATTCCTCAAGCGCTGGGGCAATCCCTACGCGCGCATCGGCCTGGACGCGCGCAGCAGCGTCCAGATCGCGCTTGGCTCCTCGGGTGTCCCCGAAACCTTCGTGATCGACGGCCAGGGCCGCATCACCCACCAGCATATCGGCGACATCCGCGCCGACGACGTGCCCCTTATCCTGCAAAAGCTGGAGGAAGCGCGATGACGAAGCTGCTTTCGCTGATCCTGCTGTTCGTCGCGGCTCCGCTCGCGGCGCAGACGGCGTTGCCGCCCGCGCCCTATGCCGACCGCCAGATCGCCGACCCGGCGCTGGAACGGCAGGCGCGCGACCTGATGCTGACCATCCGCTGCCTGACCTGCCAGAGCCAGTCCATCGCCGACAGCAATGCCAGCATGGCCGGCGACATGCGTTCACAGATTCGCGAGCGGATCATGGCGGGCGAACGGCCCGAAGCCATCCGCGCCTGGTTGATCGAACGCTATGGCGACTGGGTCAGCTATGAACCCACCGCTGCGCCGATCCTGTGGCCGCTGTGGGCGGCGCCCGTGCTGCTGCTGCTGCTTGGCGGGCTGTTGGTGCGCGGGCGATTGAAGCGGAAGGAGCGCTGATGGGCTGGATCATTGCGCTGGGCCTTTGCGTCACCATCCTGGCCGCATTGGCGTTTGTTGGCCGGATACCGCGCGCGACGTGGGAGATGACCGCCGCCGCCCTGCTGCTTGGCCTGGCTGGCTATGCCTGGCAGGGCCAGCCCTCGCTGGCGGGAGAACCCCGCCGGACAGCGAAGGAAGACCAGCCGTTCGACGAGGGGATGGCCGAGCGTCGTCGCGCCATCGCAGAGCGTTTCGGCCCGGCCGGCCAATGGTTGATGATGTCCGACGCGCTCGGTCGGCAGGGCAAGACCAGGGAAGCGGCCAACATCCTGCAATCGGGCCTGCGGCAGACGCCCAACGATCCCAATCTCTGGCTAGGCCTTGGCAATGCGCTGGTCGCGCATGGCGGCGGCATCGTTTCGCCGGGGGCCGACTATGCCTATCGCCGCGCGATCCAGCTCGATCCCACGGCGCCTGCCGCCCCCTATTTCTACGGTCTGGCGCTGGCCCGATCGGGCGAGGTCGCTCGCGCCCGCGCACTATGGGCGCCACTCGCGGCCCGTGCGCCCAGGGACAGCGAAATTCGCGCCGAACTGGAACAGAATATCCGGCGGATCGATGCGATGCTGGCAGGAAATGATCCCGTTGTTCCCTGACCGGCCCGCCGCTTACCGCGATTGCGAAGCGTCCGTCACCATGATAGGGCGCGGCCATCAAGGGTCGCCCGGAAGACCGGGGATAGCCAAGAAACTGGATATTCATCCGTCATGACCTTAGTGTTCCTATCCCGTGGCTGATGCGTTTATCAGCGGCAAGCCGGGCGCTCATGCCGACGACGAAAACAGCGCGCACGGCCATGGCCGGCAGAAGGCGACGCTCAAGCTCGTCGTCGGGGCGATCGGCATCGTCTTTGGCGATATCGGCACCAGCCCGCTTTATGCCTTTCGCGAAACCTTTGCCGGTCACCATCCGCTGACGCTGGACGCCGATCATATATTGGGCGTCATCAGCCTGATGTTCTGGTCGATGATGCTGGTCGTGACGCTCAAATATGTGTCGATCATCATGCGCGCGGACAATAAGGGCGAGGGCGGCAGCCTGGCGCTGCTGGCGCTGATCAACGGCAGCACCAAGACCCAGCGATGGTCGAGCGGAATCATCCTGCTGGGGGTGTTCGCGACCGCGCTTTTCTATGGCGATTCGATGATCACGCCGGCGGTGTCGGTGCTTTCGGCGGTCGAGGGGCTTGCGGTTTACAACCCCGATTTCGCGCCCGCCATCCTGCCGGCGGCGATCATCATCCTGCTTGGCCTGTTCTGGATCCAGGGATTGGGCACCAATCGGGTCGCCACCCTCTTCGGCCCGATCATGCTGCTCTATTTTGTTACCATTTCGTCGCTGGGCGTCCTCTCCATCGCGCAGACTCCGGGTATTCTGTACGCCTTGAACCCCTATTGGGCGGTGATGTTCTTCGTTACCGATCCGCTGCCCGCTTTCCTGGCGCTGGGGTCGGTCGTGCTGGCGGTGACCGGCGCAGAGGCGCTCTATGCCGATATGGGCCATTTCGGCCGCAGCCCGATCCGCGTGTCGTGGCTCGCTTTTGTCCTGCCCGCGCTGATGCTCAACTATATGGGGCAGGGCGCGCTGCTGTTCCGAGAGGGCGCGGCGGCGCTGCAAAGCCCCTTCTACAACCTCGCGCCCCAATGGGCGCAACTTCCGCTCGTCGGCCTGGCCACGCTGGCGGCCATCATTGCGTCGCAAGCGGTGATATCGGGCGCCTTCTCCGTCACGCAGCAGGCGATACAACTGGGTTTCATGCCGCGCCTGCGGATCGCCCATACCAGCGCCTCGACCGCCGGCCAGATCTACATTCCCCTTATCAACTGGGGGTTGATGGTCATGGTGATCCTGCTGGTGCTGGTGTTCCAGACATCGTCGAACCTGACCGCCGCCTACGGCATCGCCGTCACAGGCGCGATGTTCATCGACAATGTGCTGCTGACGGTGGTTCTCTACCGGCTGTGGAAGTGGAAATGGTATTATGCCGCACCGCTGCTGACGCTGTTCTATCTGGTCGATGGAGCCTATCTCGCCGCCAACCTGACCAAGGTTCCCGACGGCGGCTGGTTCCCGCTGCTCATCGGCTTCGTCATCTTCACCCTGCTGACGACATGGTCGCGCGGGCGCAAGCTCATGCAGGACCGGCTGCGCGAGGCGGCCATGCCGATCCCCGTATTCGTCGCGTCGGCCGCCAACAGCGCGGTTCGTGTCAGTGGCACGGCGGTGTTCATGACATCGGCCGCCGACGGCGTGCCCCATGCGCTGCTGCACAACCTCAAGCATAACAAGGTGCTGCACGAGCGCGTCATCCTGCTGACGGTCAAGATCAAGGATGTGCCGGTGGTCGACGACGATGGTCGTTGCAAGCTTGAGGATCTGGGCCGGGGCTTCTTCCGCCTCGTCCTTCAATATGGTTTCATGCAGGAGCCGGACGTTCCGGCCGCGCTGAAGAATATCACCCAGTGCGGGCAGGCTTTCACGATGATGGATACCAGCTTCTTTCTGGCGCGTCAGACATTGCTGCCATCGGCCAAGCCTGGGATGCCGGTCTGGCGGGAGAAGATATTCGCCTGGATGCTGCGCAACGCCGAAAGCGCGATGGAATTCTTCCGCCTGCCGACCAATCGCGTCGTCGAGCTGGGCAGCCAGGTCGAAATCTGAGCCGGTCATGATGTCCCGCTATCCATAGCGTATCGCTAACCATATTCATTACGAACCCGTAAGAAATTTTCGGGGAAATTGTCTGTGGGCGGCATCAGGAGACAATGATGTACCAGCAGTTGAGAGAGAAGCCGGATCAGCGGAACAATCCCCGGTACATCACATTGATTCAGAGCCGCTTGCTCTGGGACGGGATGAGCCACCCGGCGACCATCCAGAATATATCGATGTACGGCGCGTTGCTGCATTGCAAATGCCTGCCGACGGTCGGGTCGCGCGTATCGGTCATCGCAGAAGGGCTGGAAATCGTCGGCACGGCAATCTGGACGGGGCCTGACCGGTGCGGGGTGCTGTTCAATCGGGCGGTCGAACCGCTGAGCGTCATCACCGAGCGTCCGATCAAAACGCGCGATCCCGTCCCGATGCGCAGGATCGTGCAGCGATAGGCCGTTGCCCACCCGCACGGCGGGTGGCGCGGCGGATGGTTCTGGCCTAGACGCGGGACCATGCTGCGCCTGTCCGAAATCAAATTGCCGATCGACCATCCCGCCGATGCGCTCAGAAATGCAATCATCGCTCGCCTTGCCGTCGCGCCCGAGGATGTGACGGACTTCACGATCGTCCGCCGCGCGCATGATGCGCGGCGCAAGACGGCGATCCTGATGGTCTATTCGGTGGACGTCACGGTTCGCCAAGAGGCGTCGGTGCTCGCCCGTTTTGCCGGGCGCAGCGATGTGCGCGCTGCGCCCGATACAAGCTATCGCTTCGTCATGCGCGCGCCTGAAGGCTGGGCCGGCCCGCGCCCGGTCGTGATCGGCGCGGGGCCGTGCGGCCTGTTTGCCGGCCTGCTGCTCGCCCAGATGGGTTTTCGGCCGATCATCGTCGAGCGCGGCAAGGTGGTGCGCGAACGGACCAAGGATACCTGGGGCCTGTGGCGTCGTTCGGTGCTGAACCCTCAATCCAATGTCCAGTTCGGCGAGGGCGGGGCGGGCACCTTTTCCGACGGCAAGCTCTACAGCCAGATCAAGGACCCGCGCTTTCTGGGCCGCAAGGTGCTGACGGAGTTCGTCACCGCCGGCGCGCCGCCGGAGATATTGACCGAAGCGCATCCGCATATCGGCACCTTTCGCCTGGTCACCATGGTCGAATCGATGCGCGCGACGATCGAATCGCTGGGCGGCGAATATCGCTTTGGCCATCGGGTCGAGGATTTCGACATCGCAACCGGCCCGGATGGCGAGCGCGCCTTGCGCGGGCTGCATCTCCATGACGGCGATTATATCGAGGCAAGCCATGTGGTCCTTGCCCTGGGACATAGCGCCCGCGACAGCTTCCGCACCTTGCACGATCGCGGCGTCCATATGGAGGCCAAGCCCTTTTCCATCGGCGTGCGGATCGAACATCCGCAAAGCTGGATCGATCGGGCGCGCTTTGGCCCCTGCGCGGGTCATCCCGATCTCGGCGCGGCCGCCTACAGCCTGTCGCACCACTGCGCCAACGGCCGTACCGTCTACAGCTTTTGCATGTGTCCCGGCGGGCGCGTGGTCGCGGCGACATCGGAGGAAGGGCGCGTGGTCACCAATGGCATGAGCCAATATTCGCGTGCCGAATTCAACGCCAATTCCGGCCTGGTGGTGGGGATAGATCCCGACCGCGACTATCCCGGCCATCCGCTTGCCGGCATCGACCTGCAAGAGCGGCTGGAGGCGGCGGCCTATGTCGCGGGCGGCGCCAATTATGACGCGCCGGGCCAGCGCGTGGGCGATTTCCTGGCCGGCCGGCCATCGACGGCGTTCGGAGAGGTTCAGCCATCCTACAAGCCTGGCGTTCGACCGACCGATCTCGCATCGCTGCTGCCGGACTTCGCGGTGGAAGCGATGCGTGAGGCGCTGCCGGTGTTCGGCCGCCAGATCGCCAATTACGACCATCCCGACGCGACCATGACCGGGGTGGAGACACGCACGTCGTCGCCGGTGCGGATCACGCGCGGGGCCGATTTTCAGAGCATCAACACGCGCGGCCTGTTTCCGGCGGGCGAAGGCGCGGGTTATGCCGGCGGCATCCTGTCGGCCGGGATCGACGGCATCAAGGTCGCCGAAGCGGTGGCGTCAAGCCTGTTGGCATGAAAAAGGGCGCGGCGGATAACCGCCGCACCCCATTGTTCGACACGTCCATCGCTTCAGGCGATCATGCCGCGTCGCGATCCTGCGCGGTGATGTCGACAAGTTGACCGCCGTTGATCGCGATCTTCTTGGGCTTCATCGCTTCGGGCACTTCGCGCAGCAGGTCGATGACCAGCAGGCCATCGGCCAGGTCCGCCTTTTCCACACGAACGAAATCGGCCAGCTCGAACCGACGTTCGAAGCTGCGGTTGGCGATGCCGACATGCAGATATTTCGAGGGGTCCGTGCCGTTCACATCTTCCTTGCGGCCGACCACCTGCAGCAGGTTCTGCTGTGCCGTGATGTCGATTTCGTCGCTGCGGAAGCCGGCGACGGCCAAGGTGACGCGATACCGGTCTTCCGAAAGGCGCTCGATATTGAACGGCGGGTAATTGTCGCCCTGGTTCACCCTGGCATTGTTTTCGATCAGGTCGAACAGACGATCGAAGCCGACGGTGGAGCGGCGATAGGGGGTAAGGTCAAAACCACGCATTGTCATAATCTCCCAATGAGCAAAATGAACCTGCCGGACCCGAAACGGCATCCGGCAACATGATCGTCCGACCCCATCAGGCGGCCGGACAGCGTTGATATGGTTCGATTGTTCGGGAGTTCAAGAGGGCAAAACCGTGCGTCGCGCACAAGGAAAAGTGCCCGGGTCGCGATGTCCGCGCCCCGGGCACTCATGGACGATTGCTCGTCTCCCCCTTGGTACCGCCTCTACCGTTTCTCAGCCCCCTAAGCTCGAAACGGGAAGCGGTGTTCCCTGAACCACGGCCTTTTGCCTGTGTTTCGATTGTCTTGCTATGACCGCAGCGGCTCGCTGTCACGACCTAACTCGGGGCCTGCGCCATTTTGATGCGCGCGCTGTGTCGTCAAAGCAACAATCCTGCCCGCTTGCCGTTATGGACCGCCCTGCTAGAGCAGTCTCCTTCGCTGATGAGAGGCTTTCGACCGTCCATGATTCTCACGCGCTACGAACGCATGATCGCCAAGCGCTACCTTCTGCCCGGCAAGGGGGAGGGGTTCATCTTTCTGGTGGCGGGGATCAGCCTGGCCGCCGTGATGCTGGGAGTCGCCGCGCTCATCATCGTGATGAGCGTGATGAACGGCTTTCGCGCCGAACTGTTCGACAAGATCGTGGGGCTGAACGGTCATGCGGTGGTGCAGGGCTATGGCGGGCGTTTGCCCGAATGGCGCGACGTGCTGCGGCAGGCCAAGGCGACGCCGGGAGTCACCAGCGCGACCCCGTTGATAGAACAGCCGCTGCTGGCCAACTACAAGGGGCGGGTGGAAGCGGTGCTGGTGCGCGGCATGACCGTTTCCGACATCCGCGCCAACCCGACGCTCAAGGGCAAGGTCGTCGCGGGCAGCCTGAACGACCTGACCGCCAATGGCGGCAAAGTCGGCCTCGGCGTCCGGCTCGCGGAAAATCTCGGCATCAGGCTGGGCGACAGCATTTCGATCATCAATCCCGCAGGGCGCGCGACGCCCTTTGGCACGGTGCCGCGCGAAGTCAGCTATCAGGTCGCGGCGATCTTCGAGGTCGGCGTCTATGATTATGACAAGGCGTTCGTCGTCATGCCGATGGAGGATGCCCAGACGCTGTTGCTGCTCGGCGATATCGTCAGCATGATCGAGGTCGAGACGGTGGACGCCGACAGGGTGGGCGACATCCTCCAGCCGCTTGCCGCCAAGGTCGCCGGCCGCGCTGTCGTCACCGACTGGCGGCAAATGAACGCGTCGCTGTTCGAAGCGCTGGCGGTGGAGCGGGTGGCGATGTTCGTCGTCCTGTCGATCATCGTCCTGGTCGCGGTGTTCAACATCCTCTCCTCGCTCATCATGCTGGTGCGCGCCAAGACCCGCGACATCGCGATCCTGCGCACGATGGGCGCGTCGCGCGGCGGGCTGGTCAAGATATTCATGACCGTGGGCGTGTCGATCGGCACGCTCGGCATGGTCGCGGGCATGGTGCTGGGGTTCACCTTCCTCTTCTTCCGCCAGGGCATCGTGAACGTCATCCAGTTCCTCACCGGCCAGAATCTGTGGGACCCGTCGATCCGGTTCCTGACCGAACTGCCTTCAAAGCCCGACCCGGTCGAAATCGTCACCATATGCGTCATGGCGCTGGTGTTCAGCTTCCTTGCCACCCTTTATCCGGCCTTCAAGGCCGCCAATACCGATCCTGTCCAGGTGCTGCGCTATGAATGAGGTTTTGAAGGTCAGCGGGCTGGCGCGCAGCTTTACCCAGGGCGGCGTCACCATCGACGTGCTGCGCGGGGTCAACCTGACGGTCGGGCGGGGAGAGATCGTCGCGTTGCTCGGCCCATCCGGCTCGGGCAAGTCGACCCTGCTGCAAGCTGTCGGCTTGCTCGAAGGCGGCTTTGAAGGGTCGATCATGATCGAGGGCGAGGAAGCCGCCCGGCTCGACAATGACGGCCGCACCCGCCTGCGCCGCGAGGCGCTCGGCTTCGTCTATCAGTTCCACCATCTGTTGCCCGATTTCAACGCGACCGAAAATGTGATCCTACCGCAGGTGATCCGTGACGCGACGATGGAAGCATCGCGCGCGCGCGCGCAATTGTTGCTGACGTCGCTTGGGCTAGGTCATCGCCTGGATCATCGCCCCAGCCAGCTTTCGGGTGGCGAGCAGCAGCGCGTCGCCGTGGCCCGCGCGCTCGCCAATCGCCCCGCGCTGGTGCTGGCCGACGAACCCACCGGCAATCTGGATGAGCGAACCGCCGACGTCGTGCTCGCCGAATTCCTGCGGCTGGTGCGCGACGAAGGTTCGGCGGCGCTGGTCGCAACGCACAATGAACGGCTGGCGGCAAAGATGGACCGTGTCGTCCGCCTGCACGAAGGCGTGCTTGAGCAAGCCTCAGCCACCATTCGAGAGCAGTGACACGCGCAGTGGAGAAGGTCCGGGAGGTTCTGTTGCCCGGCCCCCCCGGAGGCCGCTGGAATCCCTTCTGTTGCCCGGTGGGTCCGACCGCGCTATTTTAGAGTAACTTCAGGCCGTGAGGCCCTTGGTTACGCTGCAATGGCGAGTGCTTCGTTATCGTTGGCACTTACGTGTTTTGAACAGTTTCACGGCTTACTCGGGCCGGGTAAAAACATCGCCTTTGAACACACGTCGATCCTAGTTCGGCCCCGTCAAAGGCCCCGTCCGCATCGCTGCCGCCGGGGCTTGTGGTGGAGCCGCCGGGTACTGCCCCCGGGTCCGCTGCGTCTATTACACGACATCATTTATCACCATAGCCGGGCGAACCCGGCACCATGCATATGGCGCACGCGGACGATGTTTTCAAGCGTTGCGCCATGTCGCCGGGAAGCGTTCACGCCGCGCCTTCGCCATGGTGCGCGCGTCAGCCGTGAACCTTGATCGCGACCTGCGCGATCCGACGACCCTGATAGCGCGCGCCGTCCAGTTCTTCTTGCGCCGGCTGGCGGCTGCCATCGCTGTCGGCCAGCGTGGTCGCGCCATAGGGGGATCCGCCGCGCACCTTGTCGACGCCCGACTGGCCGGCAAAGCCATAGTCCAGCCCGACGATCGTCATGCCGAAATGCAACAGGTTGGTTATGATCGAAAACAGCGTCGTTTCCTGACCGCCATGCTGGCTGGCGGTCGATGTGAAGGCGCCGCCAATCTTGCCATTGAGCGCGCCGCGCGCCCACAGGCCGCCGGCCTGGTCGAGAAACGCCGCCATCTGGCTCGACATCCGGCCAAAGCGCGTGCCGGTGCCGATGATGATCGCGTCATAATCGGCCAGTTCCGCGACGGCGGCGATGGGGGCCTTCTGATCGAGCTTGAAATGCGCCTTTTGCGCCACTTCGAGAGGCGCCGTTTCCGGCACGCGCTTGATGTCGACGGTCGCGCCGGTCGATCGCGCGCCTTCCGCCATGGCCTGCGCCATGGATTCGATATGTCCGTAGGACGAATAATAGAGGACCAGAATCTTCGTCATGTCATGTCTCCTATATGGGGAACGGGTGCCGCCCGCGCCGGGAAAGCGCGCGGGCGGCAGGCGCGCATCGGCGCCTATTGGCTGTCGACCAGGACGATCTCGCTGTCCGCGATCGCGGTGATGGTGACGGGACCGCCGGCGCTCAGGATTGCGGCGCCGTCGCGCGCTTCGAATGTCTCGCCTTCTATCGCGATCCGTCCGGTCGCAGCGACGAGGTAGAGGTGGCGCCCCTCGTCGCTGTCATAGGTCACGCTCGTCCCCGCCTTCAGCGTGCCGCCCAGCAGCCGGGCGTCGGCACGAATGCGCAACGCTTCGCCATCGGCGTCATAACCGCTCGCCAGGACAACCAGCGCGCCGTTGCGATCGTCGCGCGGGAATGGCTTGGTGCCCCAGCTGGGCGCGCCGCCGCGTGTGCGCGGCATGATCCAGATCTGGAACAATGTGCTCGTCTCGTCCTCCAGATTATATTCGGCGTGACGGATGCCGGTGCCTGCGCTCATCACCTGGACGTCGCCAGCGACGGTGCGACCTTCATTGCCCAGGCTGTCCTTGTGCGTGATCGCGCCCTTGCGGACATAGGTGATGATTTCCATGTCGGCATGGGGATGGGGCGGGAAGCCCGAGCGCGCGGCGATCTCGTCATCATTCCACACCCGGATCGCGCCCCAGCCCATACGGTCGGGGTCGTGATAATTTGCGAACGAGAAATGATGGCGTGCGTTCAGCCAGCCATGATCGGCGGCGCCCAGCGATGCGAAGGGGCGGCGCTCGACGCGGGGGGAGAGGGCGGTGCTCATTATGCTGTCCTTTCATTTGTCGGTTGGCCGGACATTCCGGCTTGCTTTCCGCCGATATAGACGGCACCATCGTTTCCGAAATAAGCATCATTGAAACGGATTGTTTCCTTATGCGATTACCTGACTTTGAGGCATGGGCCATGTTCGCGGCGGTGGTCGAGCATCGCAGCTTCACCGACGCGGCCCGCGCGCTCAGCGTGTCCAAGGCTACCGTGTCCAAGGCGGTGACCCGGCTGGAACAGCATCTCGACACCAGCCTGTTCAGCCGTACCAGCCGCAGGCTGGCGCTGACCGAAAGCGGGCGCAGGCTGGCGGATCATGCCGCGCGCATCCTGGCCGAGGGCGCGGCGGCGGAAGAAGCGGCGCGCGATGAGACGGCGGTGCTGGCCGGGACCGTCCGCCTGGGCGCGCCGATGACGTTCGGCCTGATCCGGGTGGCGCCGTTGCTGGCGCAGTTCATGCGCGACTATCCGCTGGTAAATGTCGACCTGCACCTGTCCGACGCGCATATCGACATCATCGACATGGGGCTGGACGCGACGCTGCGCATCGCCGACATGCCCGACAGTTCGCTGCGCGCCAGACGGCTTGCCGACGTGCAGATTCACATCGTCGCCGCGCCTGCCTATCTGGCGACACGGGGTCGGCCATCGCACCCGTCCGACCTCGGCGCGCATGACTGTCTGTGCTACGCCAACGCCGCGACGCCCGACACCTGGAAGCTGAATGGCCCCGGCGAACAGCATGTCGCCGTGCAGGTGCGCCCCCGGCTGCTGACGAACAGCGGCGATGCGATGCTGCCGGCGCTGATCGGCGGTCTTGGCATTGCGATGCTGCCCGATTTCATCATCGGGGCCGGGCTCGCCTCGGGCGAACTGGAGGAGATTCTTCCCGAATGGCGCCCGCCTCCGTTGGGGGTCCATCTGGTTACGCCTCCGTCGAGGCTGCGGCCGGCGCGGGTCGACGCGCTGCTTGATTTCCTCGCGCGCCATCATGGTTGCTGAGGACCGTTACGCAAGCGAATCTGAATTGACTCCGCAAGATTCTTTTTGACCTCAACCCTTTGTAAACAGATTCGAAATCCGTCGACTCGTGGACTTCTGCGGGTTAGGGAAAAATTAACCTTTGTCGTTCAGAAGTTTTTTGGTTAATGATTAAGTGCAGGTGCCGTTCTGAGGGGGGAACGGAACTGCTGCCACAGAGGGGCTTCACATGCGCGTGCTGCTGATTGAGGACGAACCGACCACCGCCAAGGCCATCGAGCTGATGCTCACGACCGAGGGGTTCAACGTCTATACGACGGACCTGGGCGAAGAGGGGCTCGATCTGGGCAAGCTCTATGATTATGACATCATCTGCCTAGACCTGAACCTGCCCGACATGCACGGCTATGATGTGCTCAAGAAATTGCGCGCGGCCAAGGTGCAGACCCCCGTTCTCATCCTGTCGGGCATCGCCGAGATGGACAGCAAGGTCCGCTCCTTCGGCTTTGGCGCCGACGATTATGTGACCAAGCCCTTTCACCGCGAAGAACTGGTGGCGCGCATCCATGCCGTCGTTCGCCGGTCCAAGGGGCATTCGCAGTCGGTCATTCGCACGGGCAAGCTGGCGGTCAATCTCGATGCCAAGACGGTGGAAGTGGACGGCAACCGCGTTCACCTGACCGGCAAGGAATATGCGATGCTCGAACTGCTGTCGTTGCGCAAGGGCACGACGCTGACCAAGGAAATGTTCCTCAACCATCTCTACGGCGGGATGGACGAGCCCGAACTCAAGATTATCGACGTGTTTATCTGCAAGCTGCGCAAGAAGCTGGCGCTGGCCTGTAGCGGCGACAATTATATCGAAACGGTCTGGGGCCGCGGCTATGTGCTGCGCGATCCCGACGAAGTGGCGGAGCTTGAGGCGCAGGTCGCCTGAGCCGCTCGCAATATTCGTGAAAAGGCCGGCGATCCTTGGGGGTCGCCGGCCTTTTTTTGTCAGGCGCGATGGGGATATGGGGACTGCGCCTGATGATTGCTTTGGGCTATTCCGCTTCGTCCGCCTGCGACACGCTGCCGCTGCCGCTGGCCTGGCCGCCGGCATTCACCGAAGCGGCGCCGCTGGCGGCATCCATCGCGCTGCCGCTGACATTGCCGGCGGCTGATCCGGCTGCAGCCGCTGTTCCAGCCGCACGTCCCCGCGTCGCATCGACGGCCTGACCGGCCCGGTCGCGGGTCGCGGCGGCGGCTGATCCGGCGCGATCGCGCGCCCGGCCGGCGGTGGAGGATGCCGTATCGCGTACACCGCCCACGGCGTTGCCGACGTCGTTGGTGCCGAGCGTATCGAGCGCCACGCCCCCGCTCGCATTGCCGTTGGCCGAACCGGACGCGCGGGCGCTGCGATCGCGGTCACCCCGGCGGGTCGAGCCATCGACCGCGCCGTCAAGCGCGCCAGATCCCGATCCGCGGGCGCTGGCCTTGCCTTCGCGGGCGTCTATGCTGCGATCCAGACCGATGTCGCCAGAGCCGTTCAACGTGCCGCCCAGCGATCCGGTCGTGCGACCCAGCGACCCGCCCAGCGACCCGCCCAACGACCCGCCAAGCCCGCCGCCGCCGAGCAGTTGCGCCTGTGCAGGCATGGCCGCGATGGCAGTGATGCAGGCGGCAGCGACAAGAATATGGGTTTTCATCGATCGTCTCCTTGGTTGTTCAACTTCGATGAGGAGACAACGGGACGCGCGGGGCGATTAATCCCTGGGGAACGATAAAATATTATAACTCTTTGAAATTCAATATTTGTTTCTGCATGTTCCGCACAGGAGGCCATGGCCGTAGCGGCTGTCGGGGCCCTTGTCGCCCAGATCCTGCGCCTCGGCTTCCAGCTTGGCGCGGCCGCCCAGCGCGAACAGCCGACCCGCGACAAGCGGCGCGGCGAAGGATGTTCCACGCACGGCGACCCGGCCTCCGGCGGGTGCCGCCGCGTTCATGTCCGCCGCCGGTGCAACGAAATCGACGCGCGCTGCCCGCCCCGCTTCGGGCAGCAGCCGGTTGCGTCCGTTCACGCCGCTGACCGCCAGCACACCCGGATAGGAGGCGGGATAGGCGAGCGGCGCCGCCGGCCCATCATTGCCGACGGCCGCAACGATGGTCACGCCCCGTTCGCGCGCCAGCCGGATCGCGCCGGCGAGCAATGGATTGTCGGGGCCGACCAGGCTCATCGTCACCACCGGAGCGCGGCGCGACGCCATCCAGCCGAGCGCCCGCGCAATTGCGAACGCGCCCCCGCCTGCGGGGTCGTCGCCATAGATATCGGCCACGAGCAGCGGTGCGCCGGGCGCGGCGCCACGGATCGTGCCCGAACCGCTGATGAGCGAGGCGACCGCTGTGCCATGCGCCGTGGCGCGCGGCGCGCCGCGTGCGAAGCCGCGCTGTTCGATCGCGCCAGTGAATGCGGGGTGCCGCGCGACACCGCCGTCGATCAGCCCCGCCGCCCCGTCCCCGACGGACACGCCATGCGCCAGCGGCGCGGCCATGCCGGTCACAGTGCCGCTCGACAAATAGAGATTATCCGCGCTCGCCTCTGCACCGGGGGCCAGCCGCCGAACCTCTTGCAACGCAGTGGCCAGCGGCCGACCCGTTGGCACGGCAAGGATGATGACGGGCAGGTCCAGCCCCTCGATCCGTTCTGCGGTCACGCCATATCCGGCGTTGCGAAGCGCGGCGACCGTCGCGTCATCCGCGCCGGTCAGCAATATGGTGCCGCGCCGTGCCGGCTGGCGGCGATCGTCCAGCTCGATATCGGCGCGATGCCGACGGATAAGATCGGCGATGCGCGTCAGGCGCGCTGCCTCCAACTGCCGGGTCAGCGCGCGGGGCGACAGGCGATCCAGCCCGGCCCGGTCGATCAGGTCATCTGCCTGGTCGAGCAACCGCGGCACGCCCGCAGGCAGCGGATTCAGTCCGTCACGCGGCGATCCCAGCAATTGGGCCGATCCAGACGTGGCCATCAGCAAAAGGCTTGCAATCAGCCCCAGGGGTTTCAACATTCTATATCCTGTCATCAATAACCGCGCTGCGTGCAAAAAATAGCGGAGCTACACGGATGAAACGCCCGACATCGCACGTTTCATCCCCGAACGAAGCGTAATGGAGCCTGAATGTCGTTTGAAGCCGATCTGTTGGCGCTGGTGCCCCGGCTTCGGCGGTTCGCCGTCAGCCTGTCGCACGATCGATCCGACGCCGACGATCTGTGTCAGGCGGCGATCGAGCGCGCGCTGCGGGCGCGCGATCAATGGCAGGCGGGAACGAGACTGGATAGCTGGATGTACCGGATCATGCGTAACCTGTGGATCGACGAGGGACGGACACGGCAACGCGCCGCGAAAACCTTCGTCGCGGAAGAGGCCGGCGCGCATGTCGGCTTTGCCGGTGATCGCCAGATAGAGGCGAATGTGATGCTGTCCGATGTCGACCGTGCGATGCAGGCCTTGCCCGATGAACAGCGCGAGGCGATCGCTCTCGTCCTGGTGGAGGGCCTGTCCTACAAGCAGGCCGCCGAGATACTGGGCGTGCCGATGGGGACGTTGACGTCGCGGCTGGTGCGGGGCCGTGGTGCGTTGATCGAACTGATGGGGGAGGCGGCATGAGCGACATATCGGAAGATATGCTGATCGCGCTGTGCGACGGCGAACTGGACGAAGTGACCCGGCGGCGGGTGGAGCGCGCAATCGCCGACGACCCGGCGTTGGGCGAGCGATTGGCCGCGCACCGGCTGCTGCGCGATCGGCTTTCGGCCCATTATGCACCGGTCGAGCAAGAACCACCCCCCGAACGCTTCGCCGCGCTGTTGCGCGAAGCTGCCATCGTCACGCCGATCGTTCGGCCCCGATCGCGCCGGGCGGCATGGGCGATGGGCGGCGCCATTGCCGCCAGCCTCCTGCTGGGGATCGGCTTTGGCCGCTTTTCGGTTGGCGAGGGTAGCCCCGTCGCCGTGCGGGACGGGCGGATGGTGGCGCAGGGCGCGCTCGCGTCCGCGCTTGATACCCAGCTCGCCGCAGCGCCGGGCGCGGTCGAAATAGGGGTCAGTTTCCGGCGCAAGGGCGGCGGCTGGTGCCGCAGCTTCGATGGCGCGGACCTGGCCGGTGTCGCATGCCGCGACGGCGATACATGGCAGATGCAACAGCTGTTGCCGGGGAAGGGGCGGGGGACAGGCTATCGCCAGGCGTCGTCATCCGATTCGCGCCTGGCTGCCACTGTCGATGCGCTGATCGTGGGCGATCCAGCCGATCCGCAAACCGAAGCGCGGGCACGCGATGGCGGGTGGGCCGCAGGGCAATAGTGCTTCAGACACAAAAAGGCCGCCCGAATCTGGTCCGGGCGGCCTTCCTTTTGTCGTTTGAAGAGGTGTCAGGCGTCCTGCGCGTCCTCAACCTCGTCGGCGGGGTCCTGAGCGATTTCGCCCGGCTCCGCGTTCGGATCATAGGCTTCGGTGAAGCCGGCTTCGTCCTTTTCGAACAGGTCGGCCATCACGTCGACGCCCTGCTTCTGAAGTTCGGCCTCTTCGGGCGAACGTGCGACGTTCACCTGAATGTTGACGGTCACTTCGGGATGCAGCGCGACCTTGACGTCGAACAGGCCGAGCGTCTTGATCGGCCGTTCCAGCACGACCATCGCCTTGGTGACGTTGGTCTTGCCGTCGGCGTGCAGCGCTTCGATGATGTCGCGAACCGCAACCGAGCCATAGAGCGCGCCAGCGTTGGACGACTGGCGGATCAGGACGATCTGCGTGCCGTCGACATCCTTCGACGCCAGTTCGGCATCGCTGCGCCGCGCGGCGTTGTCGGCCTCGATCTTGGCGCGGTTGGCTTCAAAGACCTTCTTGTTCGCGTTGTTGGAACGAAGAGCCTTTTTGTTGGGGAGCAGGAAGTTACGGGCATAGCCGTCCTTCACGGTGACGATGTCGCCGATTGCGCCCAGCTTCTCGATACGTTCGAGCAGAATGATTTCCATGGGTGCTACTCCCTCACTTCACGATGTAGGGCAGCAGGCCCAGATGACGGGCGCGCTTGATGGCCTGAGCCAGTTCGCGCTGCTTCTTGGCCGAAACGGCGGTGATGCGGCTGGGAACGATCTTGCCGCGCTCGGACACGAAGCCCTGGAGCAGACGAACGTCCTTGTAGTCGATCTTCGGCGCATCCTTGGCGGCGAAGGGGCAGCTCTTGCGGCGGCGGAAAAATGGGCGTGCCATGGGTCAGTCCTCCTTATTCGCCGGTTGCGTCTTGACGCGGACCGCGATCGCCACGGTCGTCGCGGCGCGGGCCACGATCACCACGCTCGCCACGGTCACGATCGGACCGTTCCTGCTTGCGCATCACGGCCGACGGGCCAGCTTCCAGCTCATCGACCTTGATGGTCATGTAGCGGATGACGTCCTCGTTGATCTGGGTCTGGCGCTCCAGTTCGGCGATCACGCCGCCGGGCGCGTCGATGTTGAGCATGACATAATGCGCCTTGCGATTCTTCGCGATCTTGTAGGCCAGGCTGCGCAGGCCCCAGGTTTCGACCTTGGTGACTTTGCCCTGATTGTCTTCGATAATCTTGGTGGCGGTTTCCGCCAGCGCGTCCACCTGCGCCTGTGCCAGATCCTGGCGCGCAAGGAACACATGCTCGTAAAGAGCCATGGGTTTTCCTTCTATGTTGGCTGATCGCTGACGCGCGCCCCATGCGCAACGCCCCTCCAGCTGTCGTCTCAAAAACATTGCATCGCCCGACGCCGAGTCACCCCGGAGCCTTGCGAAGCGCGGCCTATGACGGAAACGCGGCGGAATGGCAAGCGCGGGTTGATCTGGCCCGGCTTCCTACCCTAACCGTCGGGGCTGGGCGACGTCGGGGGAGAGTCGGTATGGCCGTTGCGATAGCCGCATTGTCGCTGATATTGCTGATGATCGCCGCCTATCGCGGCATGAGCGTCATCATCATGGCCCCGCTGCTCGCGATGCTGGCGGTGTTCCTGACCGATCCGGTCGCCGTGCCCACGGTCTTTTCCGGCCTGTTCATGGAAAAGGTGGCGAGTTTCCTCAAACTCTATTTCCCGGTGTTCCTGCTGGGCGCCTTGTTTGGCAAGCTGATCGAGATTTCGGGTTTTTCCCGCGCCATCGTCGAAGCCGTCATCGGATTGGTCGGCAGCCGCCGGGCCATTCCCGCCATCGTTCTGGTGACCGCATTGCTGACCTATGGCGGCGTGTCGGTGTTCGTCGCGGTGTTCGCCGTCTACCCCTTCGCCGCCGAGCTGTTCCGCAGGGCCGAGATCCCCAAACGACTGGTGCCCGCGACGATCGGCCTGGGCGCGATCACCTTCACCATGGACGCGCTGCCCGGCACGCCGCAGATTCAGAATATCATTCCGACCAGCTTTTTCGGCACGACAACCTGGGCCGCGCCGGTGCTGGGAACGATCGGGTCGCTGTGCATCGCGACCGCCGGCCTTGCCTATCTCGACTGGCGGCGGCGGTCGCTGATGGCCGCGGGCGAGGGCTATGGCGCGTCCGAAACGCTGATCAACGAGCCTGAACCCGTGGAGCAGGCGGGGCAGGTCCATCCGCTGGTCGCGCTGTTGCCGCTGGCGGTGGTGGGGGTGAGCAATCTGTTGCTGACGATCGCGATCCCGCGTCTGGTCGCGACCGACCAGGTCAGCGTTTCGATGGCGGGCCTGCCGGACCCTGTCACGGTCAAGCTGGCGCAACTGTCCGCGCTGTGGGCGGTCGAGGGTGCGTTGCTGCTGGGCATCGGCACGATCCTGATATTTGCCTTTTCGACCGTCGCGAAACGCTTTGCCGAAGGATCGAAGGCCGCGGTGGGCGGCGCGTTGCTGGCAGGCATGAACACGGCGGTCGAATATGGGTTCGGCGCGGTGATCGCGGCGCTGCCGGGCTTCCTGGTCGTCAAGGACGCGCTCAGGGGCGTGCCCAATCCGCTGATCAACGAGGCGATCACGGTCACGTCGCTGGCGGGGATCACGGGATCGGCGTCGGGCGGGCTGTCGATCGCGCTCGCGGCCATGGCCGAACAGTTCATGGCCGCGGGCGACGCAGCCGGTATCCCGCGCGAGGTGCTGCACCGGGTCGCGTCGATGGCGAGCGGCGGCATGGACAGCCTGCCGCATAACGGCGCGGTCATCACCCTGCTGGCCGTTACCGGCCTGACCCATCGCCAGGCCTACAAGGATATATTCGCCCTCACTCTCATCAAGACGACGGCTGTGTTCGTCGTCATTGCGACCTATTATCTGTCCGGACTGGTATGAAGGGCGTGTCGTTCAGTGGGCGCGGTGCATTTCGGCCGACCCGATGAAATGGGCGCGCGTCGACGGGCCGGCCTTGTCGAGCAGCAGCGCCACCTTTTCGCTCAAGGTTGCCGAAGAATGGCCGGGATCGTCGAACGCCATTGCCCATTCGCCAAATTCCCGGTTCGCAACGCTGCCCTGGCGCAGCCTTACGACCGCGCGATGGCGGGGATCGGCGGTAATCCGGTCGAAAATGGCATTGACGCTTGGTTCTGGACCTTCCAGCACCTGAAGGAAGCGGCGGGAGTTGAACAGCAACAGCCCGGTGACATCCTGCCGGCGATTGTTGGCGGCTGAGGCATAGGCGATGCCGCGACATTCATCGGCGCTGATCGGCCTTGCCGCAGTACTGATATACATGATCTGATACAGTGCCATCGACATCCTCATTGCCACCGGGTTTTCTTTTGCCGGGATGGCACAAAACCTATTAAAATCCGGTATTTAACCTCGATCAATTCCAAATGCGCTAACGCCCCCGAAACGACTTTCGGGGGCGCTGCGTGGATTGTCCTGGGCGGCTTAGCGGATCGCGCCGCCGATAACCGCGCCGATGATGCCGGTGGCCAGAGCGATCATGACCGCGTCATTGCCCGACTGCACCCATTGATAGCCGCGCGGCGGAGCGCTCAGGCGATAACCGCGATAATTGTTGATCACGCGGTAGTTATTTGCCTGACGGCGGTCGAACCGCTGTCCCTTGGCCCAGCGATGCTGGCTGACGGCGCGGCGGCCAGTATCGCGATAGTGGCGGTCGTTGCGAACAGTCGTGCGCTGACGGACGACGGTGCGTCCGCGATTATCCTGCTTGACGACGGTGCGGCTGACCTGGCGATCATGCGGCGCCGCCTGGGCCTGGGCGGTGACGATCGGGCTGGCGACCAGGGCGGTGGTGGTCAGCGCCATGAGGATTTTCTTGAACATCTCTTGCTCCTTTGTCTCGGGCGCCTTCTTGGCGTCGAAGACAGAAATAGGCGGCGACTGTCGCAGCCATGTGCCAGGAAGGGCGAAGAATGTGGGAAAGTGTATCAAAACCCGCTTCGGCCTGAACCGCTGTTCAGAAATGCAGCTATTTCCAACCTTTTCCTTATTGCAGGACGGGGATAAAGGGGCGCGACCGAAGCGTCGGGTCGCGGACCTGAACAAGCAAGAGGATGAATGATGAGGGCTTTCCTTTTCCCCGGCCAGGGCAGCCAGTCGGTGGGCATGGGCAAGGCGCTGTGCGATGCCAGCCCCGCCGCGCGCGAGTTGTTCCAGGAAGTCGACGAGGCGCTGTCGCAGAACCTGTTCCGCATCATGGTGGAAGGACCCGAAAGCGATCTGACCCTCACCGAAAATGCTCAGCCCGCGATCATGGCCAATGCGCTGGCGACGTTGCGGGTGATGCAGCGCGAAGGCGGCTTCGCGCTGGCCGACAAGGGCGACTATGTCGCCGGCCACAGCCTTGGCGAATATAGCGCGCTGTGTGCGGCCGAAGCGTTCGACATCGGCACGACCGCGCGCCTGCTCAAGCTGCGCGGGCAGGCGATGCAGGCGGCGGTGCCGGTGGGCGAGGGCGCGATGGCGGCGCTGCTGGGCGCCGACATCGACAAGGCGCAGGCGCTGGCCGATGCGGCGGCGCAAGGCGAGGTCTGCACTGTCGCCAATGACAATGATCCGACCCAGGTGGTGATTTCGGGCCATCGCGGCGCGATCGAGCGGGCGGTGGCGATGGTCAAGGACCATGGCATCAAGCGCGGCGTGCTGCTGCCGGTGTCCGCGCCCTTCCACTGCCCGTTGATGCAGCCCGCCGCCGAGGCGATGCAGGAGGCGCTGGCCAAGGCCGCGATCAACGCGCCGCTGCTGCCGGTTTACGCCAATGTCCTGGCCGCGCCGATCGCCGACCCGGAAGAGATCAAGGCGCGGCTGGTGGAGCAGGTGACCGGCCGGGTGCGTTGGCGCGAATCCGTCGCGGCGATGTGGGACGCGGGCGTCACCGACTTCGTCGAACTGGGCGGCAAGGTGCTGGCCCCGATGGTCAAGCGCATCGCCCCCGACGCGACCGTGACCAGCGTCGTGACGATGGACGATATCGAAGCGGCGCTGGCCGCCTTCTAAGCAAGGATAAGATGATGTTCGATCTGACGGGAATGACCGCGCTGGTGACTGGCGCTTCGGGCGGGATCGGTTCGTCGATCGCCAGGGCGCTGGCGGCGCAGGGGGCCACGCTGGCGCTTTCGGGCAGCAATGAAGAAAAGCTCAAGGCCTTCGCCGCCGAACTGGGCGGCGATCACAAGACGATCGTCTGCAACCTCAGCGATCCGGCCTCGGTCGATGCGCTGGTGCCACAGGCGGCGGAAGCACTGGGTGGGCGGCTCGACATCCTCGTCAACAATGCCGGCATCACTCGCGACAACCTGATCCTGCGCATGAAGGATGAGGAATGGAGCCAGGTCATTTCCGTCAATCTGGAGGCTGCCTTCCGCCTGGTCCGCGCCGCCGCCAAGCCGATGATGAAGGCGCGTTTCGGCCGCATCATCTCCATCACCTCCGTCGTCGGCGTCACCGGCAATCCGGGGCAGGCCAATTATTGCGCGTCGAAGGCGGGCATCATCGGCATGTCCAAATCGCTGGGCCAGGAACTGGCGAGCCGTGGCATCACCGTGAACTGCGTAGCGCCCGGCTTCATCCGTTCGGCCATGACCGATGCGCTGAACGATGCGCAGAAGGGCGCAATCCTGACCAAGATCCCCGCGGGCGACCTGGGCAGCGGCGACGATATCGGCGCAGCGGTCGTCTATCTGGCGAGCAGGGAAGCGGGCTATGTCACCGGCCAGACGCTGCATGTGAATGGCGGCATGGCGATGATCTGATCGCTTGCAGCGACAAGACGGGATGGGCCGGGCGCTGCGCGTTCCGGCCCTTTTCAATATCCGGCGCGTTTCAGCACCTGCTTGACGGCGGCGATGGTCTTCACGCTCGCCACCGTGTCGGGTTCGTCGCGCCGGCCGCAATCGCATTCATATTGCCTGAACAGCTTTTCGGCTGAATTGACCGGGACCAGCGCCTTCTGGCCCGGCTTCCAGTCGTCGAGGATGCGGATGCCATACATGGTGCCGCCGACGTCGTAATGGCGGATGTCCCAGGCGAACAGGACGATCAGTTCGCGGGCCTTGTCCCGATCCGCATTGGCGAAACCGATGGCGAGGATGCGGGGCGCGCCGCCCTCCTGTTCGCCCACGGTGACCTGAACAGGCGGCCGCGCCATCCGTTCGTCCAGCATCACCAGTTGCCGCTCTTCCGCGCCCGCGGCACCGTCGAGGTAATCGGCAAAGACCCAGAGCCGCCCATTCCATGTCGCGGGGGTGACGTTCACCGCCTCCGCCGGCAGGCCGAGCCGCTGCGCTGCCCGATGCTGCGTACTGGCGGCATATTGCTGCGCCACCGCCGGTGGCGTGATGCCCAGCGCCAAAAGCAGGGCCGCGATCCGTATCATGCTCCGATTCTCCGCGGCTTCAGGCCGCGGAGCGTGAACGCGCCATCCAGCAGGATGGTTCGCCGGACCGCCAGCGCCAGCACGGCGATGGCGGCGATCAGGTTGACGGGCACATGGGTCAGTTCCGACAGCGAGCGGCCGAACAGCGGCGCGAGCCAGGCATAGGCGAGCCATGTCGGCTCCCAGCGCAGCGGGCCGCGCCGCTTCATGTCGGCGGCGAGGAAGGCGATGGCGACGCCCAGCAGCACGAAATCATAGTCGAGCACATAGGGCGTGCAGAGCAGCGCGGCGCTGAGCGCGGCGGCCCCGCGCACCTCCATCGACCCGCGCCGTGCCGCCAGTGCCGCCGCCGCGATCGCGGTAGCCGCGACGATGCCCTGCACGGCGTAGGCCGCCGGGATGGCGCCGCCCCATTGGCGGATGGCGGCAAAGGGGCTTTGGATCTTTTCCCAGCCGGTCGCGCCTGCCTCAATGATGATATGCTGCGTCAGCGGCAGGGAATCGCGAAACGCCTGCCACACCGGCCAGCCCCAGATGGCCAGCGTCAGCAGGCACAGCGCCGTGACGGTCAACCCGGCCGCCATGAACGCCCGCCAATTGCCCCGCACCAGAATCAGGATCGGGATCAGCACCGCGAATTGCGGTTTGTAGACCAGTGCGCCGAGCAGCATGCCCGCCACCCACGGCTTGCGGTCGAGCAGCAGCATGCCCGCGCCAAGCAGGCTGGCGGTCAGGAAGGCGTTCTGGCCGTGGCCCAGGCACACCATCACCACCGGTGCGCCCAGCGCCACCAGAATCGCGTCGCGGTCGCCCGGCAGGATATGCCGGACCAGGCACAGCGCCAGTGCCAGCGTCGTCCCCTGCCAGATGACCAGCGCCGCGACATAGGAAAACTGCGCCAGCAGGGTCGCGATGATCAGGAACGGCGGGGGATAATGCCAGCCATAAAAGGGAATTGCCGGGTTGCCGTGGACCTGCTTTTGCACCTCGTGCTGCATTGGCCAGTTCCAGGCGTCGGCGGCGCGGCCATGATCGGCCATCCATCCGGCGGTCCAGACGTTGGAAAAGTCCGTGCCCAGCGGTCGGCCCAGGCCATCCACCGTGCCATCGGCGCTCAGGAACAATATTGCGAGGCCAATCACCGTCGATGCCAGCACGAGGATCGCGCTCAGCCGCGCGCGGGGGGCCGTGATGAAGCTGTCCGGGGAAGGCCAAGAAAACATGCGCTTCTTATGCTGCGCGCCATTGAAATTTCGGTTAAGGACCGCTTATCGTCCTGTGCGTTGCCCGATTGTTTCCATCAGCCTGCGCAAGGCTTGGCCGCCTTGCCTCTTGCCTCTGCCCGACCTTGCCTCTAGGGCGTTGCCTTAACGGCCATTCAGATACTGACTTATATACCAAAGAAGAAGGACCACTCATGAGTGAGACTGCGGATCGCGTGAAGAAAATCGTCGTCGAGCATCTGGGCGTCGAAGCCGAAAAGGTGACGGAAGATGCCAGTTTCATCGACGATCTGGGTGCTGACAGCCTCGACATCGTCGAGCTTGTCATGGCGTTCGAGGAAGAGTTCGGCGTTGAGATTCCCGACGATGCGGCGGAGAAGATCGGCACCGTCAAGGACGCGATCGATTATATCGACAGCAAGCAGTAATCGTCTCGCCGGGCAGCCGGTAACGGTCGCCCGGCCACGGTCGCCCGCCGAGGGCATCTGACAAGCGGCTCTCCCGCCGGTGACCCCGGAGTTTGGAGAGCCGTTTCGTATCTGGCGGACCGCTCCGCCGCCCGATGCCCCTTCGACAAGGGCGTTTCGAGCGTCTAAGGGGAGCGGAGAGCCATAAGGGAATTTGGAGCTAGGATATGCGTCGTGTCGTCGTAACCGGCCTTGGCATGGTGAGCCCGCTGGGTGGGGATGTCGAAACCACGTGGAAGAACATCATCGCGTCCAAATCGGGCGCGGCGAGGATTACCCGCTTCGATCCGGCGGATTACAAATGCCGCATCGCGTGCGAAGTAAAGCCGGCTGACCACCCCTATGGCTTCGATCCCAATCTGGAGGTCGACCACAAGGTCCAGCGTCAGGTCGATCTGTTCATCGTCTTTGGCATCGCCGCGGCGAGCGAGGCGCTGAAAGATGCGGGGCTGCTCGACATGACCGAGGAAGAGCGGCTGCGCGCCGGCTGTTCGATCGGTTCGGGCATCGGCGGCCTGCCGGGCATCGAAAGCGAATCGCTGGTGCTGGCGAACAAGGGGCCAAGCCGCGTATCGCCGCATTTCGTCCATGGCCGCCTCATCAACCTGATATCGGGCCAGGTTTCGATCAAATATGGGCTGATGGGTCCCAACCACGCGGTCGTCACCGCCTGCTCGACCGGCGCGCATTCGATCGGCGACGCCGCGCGGATGATCGCGATGGACGATGCCGACGTCATGCTGGCGGGCGGTGCGGAAAGCGCGATCTGCCCCATCGGCATTGCCGGATTTGCGCAGGCGCGCGCACTTTCGACCAATTTCAACGATACGCCCGAAAAGGCGTCGCGGCCCTATGACGTCAACCGCGACGGGTTCGTCATGGGCGAAGGCGCCGGCGTCGTCGTGCTGGAGGAATATGAGCGGGCCAAGGCGCGCGGCGCGAAAATCTATGCCGAGGTCGTGGGCTATGGCCTGTCGGGCGACGCCTATCATGTGACCGCGCCGCATCCCGAAGGATCGGGCGCCTATCGGTCGATGGAAATGGCGCTGCGCAAGTCGGGGCTGACCCTTGCCGACATCGATTATGTCAACGCCCATGGCACATCGACCCCGCTGGGCGACGAGCTGGAACTGGGCGCGGTTCGCCGTCTGTTCGGCGACCATATCAGCACCATGTCGATGAGTTCGACCAAGTCGGCGATCGGCCATTTGCTGGGCGGCGCGGGCGCTGTGGAAAGCATCTTCTGCATCCTGGCGATGCGCGACAACATCGTGCCGCCGACGCTGAACCTGGATGACCCGAGCGAAAGCTGCAAGGGCGTCGACCTGGTTCCGCATGTCGCCAAGGAGCGCAAGGTCCGCGCGGTGCTGAACAACAGCTTCGGCTTTGGCGGAACCAACGCGTCGCTGATCATGAAAGCCATCTGAGGTCGGCCATGCGACGGCTGGGCTGCATCATATTGCTGATCGGCCTTGTCGTCACGGCCTTTGTCGCCTTCCGCTTCGTCCATGGCTGGACCGAGGACGGGCCGGGCAAGGATGTGACGATCATCGTCCCCGAAGGCGCGAGCCTGTCCGAAGCCGCGGTACTGCTGCGGCAGGCGGGGGTGGTGCGTTCGGCCGACGCTTTCCTGACGCGGGCCAAGGTCTTTGGCGGCAGCGAACCGATCAAGGCCGGGGAATTCCGTATTCCGCCGGGCGCGAGCAACGCCGAGATTCTCGCCATCCTGCAAGGGGGCAGGGCGCTGACCCGGCTGATCACCATTCCCGAAGGCATGCCGTCCATATTGGTGCATGAGCGGTTGATGGCGAACGATCAGCTGACCGGCGACATTCCGGTGCCGCAGGAGGGGAGCATCCTGCCCGACAGCTATGCTTTCGACCGGGGCGAACCGCGTGCGGCGGTGGTCGGGCGGATGCAGGCGGCGATGGACAGGACGCTGGCCGAGCTGTGGGCGAAGCGTAGCCCGAACGCTGTGGTGAAGACGCCGCGCGAGGCGATCATCCTGGCCAGCATCGTCGAGAAGGAAACCAGCGTGCCTGCCGAGCGGCCTACGGTCGCGGGCGTTTACGGCAACCGCCTGCGCAGCAACATGATGCTTCAGGCCGACCCGACGATCATCTACCCGATCACCAGGGGCAAGCCGTTGGGCCGCCGCATCCGCAAGTCCGAAATCGCGGCGGTCAACGATTATAACACCTATGCGATGACGGGCCTGCCCAAGGGGCCGATCGCCAATCCGGGGCGGCTGTCGATATTGGCGGTGCTGCAACCGGCGCAGACCAGGGCGCTTTATTTTGTCGCCGACGGCAAGGGCGGGCATATCTTTGCCGATACCTACCAACAACATAATGAAAATGTGCGCAAATGGTTCGAGATCAGGCGATCGCGCGGGGAACTATAGGCGCGCGGCAAATTTAACTTAGCATATTGTATGCCCGATCGGGCTTTTTCGGTCGCCGTGGGTAATGATAGCGCGGGCGATTCCTTCCCCCGCCGCTTTCACGCCCGCCGATCCCCGCCTATCCTGGCGCAAACATAATCCTCGTGCGGCATCGGCTTGCGTCGATGCGGTTGCCCCCTATTTCTCCACCCAGACGAATCATCGGAAGAAAGCCTGTCATGACCGCCACCCACTCCACCCGCATGCTGATCCTGGGGTCCGGCCCCGCCGGGCTGTCCGCCGCCATTTATGGCGCGCGGGCGGGGCTGGCGCCGATCGTGGTGCAGGGGATGCAGCCGGGCGGGCAGTTGACGATCACCACCGATGTCGAAAATTATCCGGGTTTCCGCGACGTCATCCAGGGACCGTGGCTGATGGAGCAGATGCAGGCGCAGGCCGAGCATGTCGGCGCGCAGATGGTCTATGATCAGATTGTCGATGTCGACCTGTCCGAGCGGCCGTTCCGCCTGACCGGCGACGGCGGCACCGTCTATGTCTGCGACACGCTGGTGATCTGCACGGGCGCGCAGGCGAAATGGCTGGGAGTGCCGGGCGAGGAGCATCTGGCTGGCAAGGGCGTGAGCGCGTGCGCGACGTGCGACGGGTTCTTCTATCGCGGCAAGAAGGTGGTGGTGATCGGCGGCGGCAACACGGCGGTCGAAGAGGCGCTGTACCTGACCAACCACAGCCATGACGTGACGCTGATTCATCGTCGCGACACGCTGCGCGCGGAAAAGATCCTGCAACAGCGGCTGCACGCGCACCCCAATATCAAGGTGCTGTGGAACAAGGAAGTCGCACGCTTCGTCGGCGGCGGCACGCCTGAGGGGCTGATCGGCGTGGACCTGATCGACACGGTGACGGGCGAAGCGTCGCACGAGCCGACCGACGGCGGCTTCGTCGCGATCGGCCATCATCCCGCGACCGAATTGTTCGCGGGCAAGCTGCCGATGGACGAAGGCTATCTGCTGGTCGAAAAAGGCACGACGCGCACGTCCATCCCCGGCGTGTTCGCGGCGGGCGACGTCACCGACAAAATCTATCGCCAGGCGGTGACGGCGGCGGGCATGGGGTGCATGGCCGCGCTCGATGTCGAAAAATTCCTGGCGGAGGCGGATTTCGAGGCTGTTGCGGCGGCGTGATTGTCGTCCGTTCGCCCGGAGCGAAGCGGCTTAGCTCTCGCTCTGTCCGAACGGGTGCGGTCAGCCGACCTTAGCGGTTGCGAACGCCACCAGCGTGCCGAAGGTTTCGAAGGTGTCGCCGTCGATATCGTCATCCTCGATGATGATGTCGAGCCGGTCTTCCATTTCGGTGAGCAGTCCCGCGACCGCCATCGAGTCCAGTTCGGGCAGGGCGCCGAACAGCGGCGTGTCGTCGGTAAAGTCGTCGACCTGGCGTTGCGGCAGCGCAAGCACGTCCCGCAACAGCGATCGCACCATGGTGGAGATCGAATCCGTCCGGTCGACCGGTTGCGTATTTTGTACCCGCATAGTCGTGTCGCAATATCGCCTTGCGGCTCAGCCGACAAGCGCGGAAATGGCGGCGCGCGCGGCGGGCAGCCAGCTGGATGCGAAGCGCGGGTTGAAGGCGTCGATACGGTAGAGCGTCCGCCGCCTGTCCATCCAGTCGGCCTTGTAGCCATTGTCGCCGGTGCCATAATCTATCGCATCGACCCGATCGACGTCGATGGCGTGGGCGAACATCGCATGGCTGAGCAAGGTGCCGGGCGAAAGCGCGTCATAGGCGCGATCATGGGCGAGCTTGTGAATGAGCGCGACGCCATGGTCGATCGTCCACAATTGCGTGGCGACCGCCACGCCGTCCAGCCGCGCAAAGCCCAGGCGCAACGCACCGGCATCGGCTTCCCGTTGCGCCAGCGCGCGCAGGAAGGGCAGGGCGGTTTCCGGCTCTTTCCAGCTGCGCGCGCCGACCGCGACATAATCGTTCCAGTCGCGGTCGGTCAGTCGGTCGGTGATGGTGACCGTCAGGCGCGGGTGTCGCGACCGGCGCCGGACCAGCGTGCGCAGCGGGCCGGGGCGCTGCGCCCACCAGGTGGCGAAGTCGCGCCCGTCCAGCCGCAGATCATATCGTCCGCCAAAGGCCCGGCGCACCGCGAACCAGCCGGCGCCGCGAAAGGCGCGGATCAATTCGTCCGCCGTGCCATCGTCGGCGGTGACGGGAAACATGTCCGCCATCGCCACGTCGGGCGTCAGCATTCCGATGGCGGCACGCAGCAGCCGCTGGCGCAGCGCCGTGTCGGGATTGCCCAGAAAGATCGGATTCCAGGAAAAGCTGTACCAGTTGGCGAGCGCGCAGGCGCGCCGCGCTTGCGGCGACAGCAGGAACAGCCACAATTCGGCATCGCCTTCGTTCGCGCGCAATATCCGTACCGGCATGCGCGCAAAGCAGTGGCGGTGGAGCGATTGCAGCCAGTCGATGCCGTCGAACAGGCAGGGCGCGGCGTCGCGATCGAGCCGCCCGCCAAGGGCTTCCCGTGCTTGCGTCAGGCCGCGATATTCCCTTGCGTCGGGCAACCCATTATCTCCATGGCATGACCAGCGCGCTTAAGGGATAAGTCTGGACATGCCGTTAACCAACGTCCCCTCCGAAGGCGTCCGACCCATAGACCATCTGCTGTTGCGGGGCGACATCGACGCGCCCGCGCTGGACGGGCGTTCGGGGTCGCAAAATTATGGCGAGCTGGAATGCAGCCTGGGCCGGCTGGCGGCGTGGCTGGCGCGGTTCGGGCTGGAGCCGGGCGCGCGAGTCGCGAGCTGGATCGCCAAGGGGCCGGTCGCGGCGCTGATGCCGCTTGCCGCGCCGCGCGCGGGGCTGGTCCATGTGCCTGTCAATCCGCTGCTCAAACATCGGCAGGTCGCGCACATCCTGAACGACAGCGGCGCGGCGCTGATGATCGGCACGGCCAGCCGGCTGTCGACGCTGAAGGACGGCGATGTGCCGCCGGGGTGCGAGGTCCATCGCGAGGACGATGCCGCCTGCGCGATGACCGGCGGCGACGCGCTGGGGCCGTCGGATGCCGCGCCCGACGATCTGGCCGCGATCCTCTATACCAGCGGATCGACCGGCCGGCCCAAGGGGGTGATGCTGTCCCACGCCAATCTGTGGCTGGGCGCGGTGGCCGTGGCCGATTATCTTGGGCTGACCCCCGCCGACCGGACGCTGTGCGTGCTGCCGTTCAGCTTCGACTATGGCCAGAACCAGCTGTTTTCGACCTGGATATCGGGCGGCTGCGTCTATCCGCTCGATTATCTGACGCCGCGCGATGTGCTCAAGTCGGTCGACCGGCGGGATATCACGACGCTGGCCGGGGTGCCGCCGCTCTGGGTGCAGCTGGTCGAGCTGGACTGGCCCACCGAAGTCGCGGCCAAGCTCCGGCGGCTGACCAACAGCGGCGGCGCGCTGACCCGGCCGCTGGTGGGCAAGCTGCGCGCGATCTTTCCCGGCGCGGATCTTTATCCGATGTATGGCCTGACCGAAGCGTTCCGTTCGACCTACCTGCCCCCGGCATTGGTCGACAGCCATCCCGACAGCATGGGTTCGGCCATTCCCTTTGCCGAAATATTGGTGGTGCGACCCGACGGGTCGGTAACCGCCGACGATGAACCGGGCGAGCTGGTGCATTGCGGGCCGCTGGTGGCGCAGGGCTATTGGCGCGACCCGGCGCGGACCGCCGAGCGTTTCCGGGCCGCGCCGGCCGCATCGCGCTATGGCGGCATGGCGGTGTGGTCGGGCGACACGGTGCGGCGCGACGCGCGAGGATTGCTGTATTTCGTCGGCCGCGACGATGCGATGATCAAGTCGGCCGGCAACCGCATCAGCCCGACCGAGATCGAGGAAGCGGCCGTCGCCGTCGACGGGGTTGCGGAGGCCGTGGCGCTGGGGGTCAGCGACGAACGGCTGGGGCAGGCGGTGCTGCTGCTGGTGCGCGCCAGCCCCGGCGATGTGCCCGCGATCGAAAAGCGGCTGAAGGCCGACCTGCCCAATTTCATGCAGCCGCGCGAGATCAGGGCGCTTGCCAAATTCCCGCGCAACCCCAATGGCAAGATCGACCGGGCCGCACTTGCAGGGGAATATGCGTCATGAAGCCGATGGGACCGATCCCGCCCTGGTTCGCGGCCGAGGAGGGTATGCTGCTGATCGGCGGATGCGGCGCGGCGAGCCTGGTCGACGAGGCGGGCGACATGCCGCTGTTCGTATACGACATGGGGATAGTCGAAGCGCAGGTCCGCCGCTTTCGCGATGCGATGCCGCCCGCGCTGCACCTTCATTATGCGATCAAGGCCAATCCCCATGCGCCGTTGCTGGCGCGGATGGCCGGGCTGGTCGGCGGCTTCGACGTCGCGTCGGGCGGCGAGGTCGAATTGGCGCTGGACGCCGGGATGGCGCCGGACCGGATCAGCTTTGCAGGGCCGGGCAAGCGCGACGATGAATTGTCCGCCGCCATATTCGCCGGGGTGACGATCAACCTTGAGTCGGAGGGCGAGGGCGCGCGCGCGCTGCGCATCGCCGAAAAGCTCGGCCGCACGCCGCGCCTTGCCGTGCGGGTCAATCCCGATTTCGACCTCAAGGGATCGGGGATGCGGATGGGCGGCGGGGCCAAACCCTTTGGCGTCGATGCCGACCGCGCCGCCGCGCTGGCCCGCGCGATGATCGACGCCGGGGCCGACTGGCGCGGCTGGCATATCTTCGCCGGCTCGCAGAATCTCGACCCGATGGCGATCATAGAGACGCAGGCGGCGACGATCGCGCTGGCGGCTCGCCTGTCCGACGCGGTCGGCATGGCCCCGCCGCTCGTCAATCTGGGCGGTGGCTTTGGCCTTGCCTATTTCCCCGGCGACATGGCGCTGGACATCCGCCCGATCGGCGTCGCGCTCGACAGCGCGCTCGAATCGCTGCCGGACATTCTGAAGGACGGCCAGTTCGCGATCGAACTGGGCCGCTGGCTGGTGGGAGAGGCCGGGGTTTACCTCACGCGCGTCATCGACGTGAAGGTCAGCCAGGGCGAGACGTTCGTCGTCGTCGACGGCGGCCTGCATCACCAGCTCGCGGCCAGCGGCAATTTCGGCACCGTCGTCCGCCGCAACTATCCGATCGCCATCGCCAATCATTTCGGCGCGCCGCCCGCCGACCAGCCCGTTACCGTGGTCGGTTGTCTGTGTACGCCGATCGACCGGCTGGGCGACAAGGTAGCGCTGCCCCCGGTTGCGCCCGGCGATCTTGTCGCCATCTTCCTTGCCGGCGCCTATGGCGCGTCGGCAAGTCCTTCGGCATTTCTTGGTCATCCGCCTGCGCGTCAGCTTTTACTTGGCTGATCTTTTCGCAACTTAAATCCTAACGGTATCTTTACCCTTTCCCGGCAAGAGGAGGACCAGAGCCATGTGCTTGGGTTCGCCGGTCCTCTTTGGCGATTCTCGCGCGCATGGCAGCCAAAAGAGGGTGATGACCATGCGTTTCTTGTCGGTTTCACGAGCCTTTATCGGGGCATCCCTGCCGGCGATCGCGCTCGCGGGCTGTGCATCCTCCTCATCCGGGCCGCAATTGCCGCCGGCGTCCTTCGTGTCGACCGACGAAGGGCCGGGCGAGGAATATATCATCGGCCCGCTCGATGACCTGACCATCTTTGTGTGGCGCAATCCCGAACTTGGCGCGAAGGTCCAGGTGCGTCCCGATGGCCGCATCACCACGCCGCTGATCGCCGACATGCCGGCGGTGGGCAAGACCCCAAAGGTCCTGGCCGACGACATCAAGCAGGCGCTGACCAAATATATCGAAAATCCGCTGGTGTCGGTGATCGTCAACAATTTTTCCGGCACGTTCAGCCAGCAGGTGCGGATCGTGGGCGCGACCGAAAAGCCCGCATCGCTGCCCTATCGCGCCAACATGACGCTGCTGGATGCGATGATTTCGGTCGGCGGCCTGTCCGAATATGCGGCGGGCAACCGCGCGCGGCTGGTCCGCTACGACAAGGCCAGCGGCAAGCAGAAGGAATATCAGCTGCGGCTGACCGATCTGTTGAAGCGCGGCGACACCAGGGCGAACGTCCAGCTTGCGCCGGGCGACGTCATCATCATCCCTGAAAGCATGTTCTGATCATGGCCGGTCTTTACGACGAAATCCTGATCGCGCTGCACGGCATATGGAACCGCCGCTGGCTGGCGCTGGCGGTGGCCTGGGGCGTGTGCATGGTCGGCTGGCTGGGAGTCGCGCTGATCCCCAACAGCTATGAATCCAAGGCCAAGGTCTATGTTCAGACCCAGTCGCTGCTGGAAGGCAAGATCGGCATCACGCCGGTCGAGGCGCAGCAGGACCTGGACCGTGTGCGCCAGACGCTGGCCAGCGCCGACAATCTGGAAAAGGTGGTGCGCGGCACCGACCTGGCCCAGACGATATCCGGCCCGCGCGACATCGCCGGCAAGATCACGACCCTGCGCGAGAATATCAAGGTGGTCGCACAGCTCGACCCCAACATGATCGAAATCAGCGCGGCTTCGGCCGACAGCGGCCTTTCGGACGGCGCCAACGCCAAGATCGCGCCGCAGATCGTGCAAAAGCTGATCGACATATTTCAGGAAGAAAATCTGTCGGGCGACCGGCGTGAAACGCGGCAGAGCCTGGCGTTCCTGGACCAGCAGGTCGCGACGCGCGGCAAGCAGCTGGCCATGGCCGAGCAGCGCCGGGTCGAATTCGCGCAGCGCTATGTGGGGCTGTTGCCCGGTGCTGGGTCGATCAGCCAGCGCATGGACGCCGCGCGGGTCGAACTCAACAATCTCGATTCGCAGCTGATGCAGGCGCAAAGCGCGCTTTCCGCGATGAACGGCCAGCTGGTCGGCACCCCGCCGACGCTGCCCGGCGTCGGCGCGGGCGGCGGTCCATCGGCGCTGGGCCAGGCGCAGGCCGACCTTGCGGGCATGCGATCGCGCGGATGGACCAGCAGCCATCCCGACGTCATTGCGGCGCAGCGGCAGGTCGATGCCCTGCGCAAGCAGGGCGGCGGCGGGGGCGGCGCGGGCGGCACCCCCAACCCGGCCTATTTGTCGATCAAGTCGATGCAGGCCGAACGGGCCGCGACCGTCCAGGCATTGCAGGCGCGCAAGAACCAGATTCAGACGGACCTCAATGCGATGTCGGCCAAGCAGACCGAAGAACCGGGGCTTGCCGCCGAACAGGAAAAGCTCGACCGCGAATATGAGGCGCTCAAGGCCCAATATGACAAGCTGATTTCCGACCGCGAGGAAATCCGCCTGCGCGGCGACGTGAAGTCGGAAACCGGATCGGTGCAGTTCCGCGTCATCCAGCCGCCCAGCGTCCCCAGCGCGCCCAAGGCGCCCAACCGGCCGCTGCTGCTGCTGGGCGTCCTGATCCTGGGGATCGCGGCGGGCGCCGGCGTCGCCTTTGCCATGGGCCAGCTCAAGGGCACATTCCCCACCGCGGCGCGGCTGGAGCGGGCGACCGGCCTGCCGGTAATCGGTACGATCACGCGCACGCGCAGCGCCGCCGACATCGCGCATGACAAGCAGCGGATGAAGTGGTTCGCGGGCGCCAGCGGCGCGCTGGCCGGCGTGTGCCTGCTGCTGATCGTGGTCGAATTCGTCCAGCGCGGCATGGCGTGAAGGAGTTCCCGGACATGAACAAGCATAGCTCCATCGCCGCCGCCGGTTCGCTGATCGAGCGCGCCACCAACCTGTATGATTTCACCGACGCCTTGCGCGGACGGGCCGCGCCGGCGATGGAACTGCCGGCCGACCTGCCGCCGCCGGTGACGCCGGCTGTCGTCGACCCTGCCGCATCGGCGCCCCCATCGGTGCCGCCTGTCGCCCTGCCATGGCGCGGCCCTGTCCAGCGGATCGACCGGGAAAAGCTGGTCGAGGGCGGCTATATCCTGCCCGACGACCAGGCGACGGCGCTCAGCGAGGAATTTCGCATCGTCAAGCGCGACCTGATCGCCCAACTGGCGGGCAACCCGCGCGGAAATCGCGTGCTCGTCTGTTCGGCCCATAGCGGCGAGGGCAAGACCTTCTGCGCGATCAACCTCGCGCTCAGCCTGGCGGCGGAGAAGGACCGCGACGTTTTGCTGGTCGACGCCGATTTCGGCAAGCCCGGCATTCCCGAGGCGCTCGGCCTGTCGAGCGGTCCGGGGTTGATGGATGCACTGACCGATCCGACCGTGCAAATCGAGGATTGCGTCCTGCGCACCGATCTGCCCTCGCTCGCGATCCTGCCCGCCGGGCAGCGCAGCAACGCCGACACCGAATTTCTGGCGTCCGCGCGCACGGCCATCCTGCTCGACCGGCTGACGCAGGGCAGGCCCGACCGGATCGTGATCTTCGATTCGCCGCCCTTGCTCGCGGCATCGCCCGCCGCCGTCCTCGCCAGCCATGCTGCGGTCGCGCTGCTGGTGGTGCGCGCCGACCGCACCGGCGAAAGCGCGCTGCGCGACGCCGCCGGGATGCTCAAGGGCGGGGTGCAGGTACAACTCATTCTGAATGCGGTGCAATTTTCCGCGACCGGCCGCCGCTTCGGCAGCTATTATTCCAAGGGGGACTGAAGCGTGCGTGCCAACGCCTTCACAATCGGGGCATCGCTGGGCGCGATCGCGCTGGCCTGCGGCATCATGCCCGCAAGCGGCCAGACGCGCGCCGACGAGCGGCTCGTCTTCCTTCCCTATGTCGGCATCGATCAGGTGGTCACCGCGCCGATCAGGGGCGGCGGCGATGTTCTGACCTACACCAACCTGTCCGCCGGCTTCACCGCCGAGGTCAACAACCGCCGGGTCGAGGCGTTGGCCGACGTCCAATATAATCACAGCTTCGGCTGGGGCGGCCAGGCCCCCGACCAGGACGTGCTGAGCGGGATCGTCAACGCGCGTTACCATGTCGCGCGCGGGCTGAGCCTGGAAGCCGGCGGCTTTGCGACGCGGATACGCAGCGACGGTCTGTCGGGCGCAACGCCGCTCAACGACAGCTACACCAGCCAGGTCTATTCGGGCTATGTCGGCCCGTCCTACACCACCAAGGTCGGCGTGCTGGACGTCAGCGCCTCCTATCGGCTGGGCTATACCAGGGTAGAGGATGACGTCAGCGTCGCGCTCCCCGGTGCGCCCTCGGGCGGTTCCTATGACGATGCGCTTTCCCACATCCTCACCGGATCGGTGGGATTCAGCCCCGGCACGCTGTTGCCCGTGGGTCTCGTCGCCAGCGGCGGCTATGTCCGCGAGGACCCCAGCCAGCTCGACCAGCGGTTCGAGGATGTGTGGGGCCGGGTCGACGCGACCCTGCCCGTCACGCCCACGGTCGCG
This sequence comes from Sphingobium anseongense, assembly GCF_037725245.1. Taxonomy (NCBI): domain Bacteria; kingdom Pseudomonadati; phylum Pseudomonadota; class Alphaproteobacteria; order Sphingomonadales; family Sphingobiaceae; genus Sphingobium; species Sphingobium anseongense. The sequence goes on from NZ_JBBJUL010000004.1 coordinate 177,905, forward strand.
CTGGTCGGCGGCATCGGCTATGAGGAAATCAGCATCAGCCAGCGATCGCCGCTGCTCGCCGGCAACGGCACGCCGCTGATCGTCAATGGCCGCTATGTCACCGACGAAAGCTCGCCGCGCGCGCTGATCTACGATCAGGACGGCCTGATCTGGGACGCGGGCGTCCTGTGGCGGCCCAGCCGTCGCACCGCGCTCGAAGCGCGGGTGGGCGAACGCTATGGCGGCATGACCTATCAGGGCAGCTTCACCTGGCAGGGCCGCGACAGCAGCTTTGGCGTGGCGGTGTTCGACGGCATCGACAGCTTTGGCCGGGTCATCAACGCCAATGTCGCGGCGCTTTCGGGCAACCTCGACGTGGTGCGCAATCCGTTTACCGGCAATATCACCGGCTGCGCCTTTTCCACCACCGGCGGCGGCCAGTGCTTCAACGACGGGCTGTCGGGAATCACAGACGCGAATTTCCGCTATCGGGGCGTTGCCGCGCAATATTCCAGGCGGCGCGGTCCGTGGGGCTGGGGGCTGGGCGCGGGCTATTCGCAGCGCAAGTTCATCACCCCGCGCACCGACGCCGTCATCATTCGCGGGTCGAGCGACGAAAACTGGTATGGCAACGGTTCCGTCACCTACACCATCAACGACAACAGCAGCCTGGAAAGCGTCGTTTACGTCAATTATTTCGACGCCAGCGGCGGCCGGACCGACACGCTCAACTATGGCGGCTTCACCAGCTATTATCGCGGCATCACCCGCCGCCTGTCGGCATCGGCTTCGGTCGGGGTCGACGGCGTGAAGGCCGACGATATCGACACCATCATCAGCGCGATGGGCCAGCTTGGCCTTCGTTACAGCTTCTAGAGCCGCCACGGCCGGGGACGGAGAAACAGGGCATGTACGATCAGTTCTACGCATTGCAGGGCCGGCCCTTCCAGCTGACGCCGGACCCGCATTTCTATTTCGAAAGCGCGACCCATCGCAAGGCGCTGTCCTATCTGGGCTATGGCCTGGCGCAGGGTGAAGGCTTCATCGTCATCACCGGCGATATCGGCGCGGGCAAGACGACGCTGGTCAGCCATTTGATGGAAACGATAGATCCGTCGCGCCTGACCGCAGTCAAGATCGTGTCGACCCAGGTCGAAGGCGACGACATGCTGCGGCTGGCGGCGCAAAGCTTCGGCGTTGCGATCGACGGCGCGCCCAAGGCGCAGCTGCTCCAGCGCATCGAAGCCTTCCTCCACGCCCAGGCGCGCGCCGGCCGCCGCTCGCTGCTGATCGTCGACGAAGCGCAGAACCTGCCCGTCTCGGCGATCGAGGAATTGCGGATGCTGAGCAATTTCCAGCTTGGCGGCCAGTCGCTGCTCCAGATATTCCTGCTCGGCCAGCCCGAATTCCGCGATTTGCTCAAATCGCCCGAACTGGAACAGCTGCGCCAGCGCGTCATCGCCACCCATCATCTGGAACCGATGATGGCGCAAGAGGTCGAACCTTATATCATCCATCGCCTGTCGATTGTCGGCTGGGCCGGCAATCCGGCGTTTACGCCGCAGGCCTTCGCCGCGATCTATGCCGCGACCGGCGGCGTGCCGCGCCGGGTCAATGCGCTCGCCAGCCGCGTGCTGCTGATGGGCGCGATCGACCAGCTGGCGCTGATCGACGCCGACGTGGTTCGGGCGGTGGTGGACGACATGAATGTCGACAGCGAAGCCCAGCCCGCGGCCATCGCGCCGTCGCCGCTCGACGCCGATGTCGATGTCGATGTCGAACTGATGCTTGAGCCGGCAGCGATGATGGACGCAGAGCCGGCCGCCGAGCCTGATCATGTCGCGGCGGTCGAGGAACCGGACGTCGCCGTCGCAGAGCCGGTCGAAGAGGAAGCGATCGAGGAAGCGCCCGCCGCTCCCTTCGCCATGCCCCAGCCGGCCTTTGCTGCCCCGGCCTTTACCGCCGCCCCGGTTGCGGGCACAGTCGACAACAGCGAGGCCTATGCCGAAATCGAAGCTCTGCGCGAGGAAGTCGCGCAATTGCGCGCGGCGCTCGTCAAGATGCCGATGCCCGGCCCCCTGCCCGAACTGGTCGATCCGGACGCGCTGCGCGATTGCCTTGGCATCATCGACGACCGGCTGAACCGGCTGGAGGCGAGCGCGCAGGAACAGGATGCGGCGCTGCGCCGGGTGCTGACCCTGCTGGTCGACTGGGTGGAGCGCGAGGACCAGATGGCCAGCACCGCCGCTGCCTGAACGCCCTGCGGGCTTACATCCCGGCTTGCCCGGCCGGGACGCACCGGCCAGAGTGGATATGATGCAGAACGCCCTGTCGGTGGATGTGGAGGACTGGTTCCAGGTCGGCGCTTTCGAGCGCACGATCAGCCGCGCCGACTGGGATGGCCTGTCCCATCGCGTCGAGCGCAACACCGACGCGGTGCTGGCGCTGTTCGACGAGGCGGGGGTCAAGGCGACATTCTTCACGCTGGGCTGGGTGGCCGAACGCTATCCCGCATTGATGCGCCGCATCGTCGCGGCGGGGCACGAACTTGCCAGCCACGGCTATGATCATGCCCGCGTCTTCACCTTCACGCCCGAACAGTTTCGCGCCGACCTGGCGCGGGCGCGCGGGTTGCTGGAGGATGCATCGGGGCAGGCGGTGACGGGCTATCGCGCGCCCAGTTTCTCGATCGACGCGCGCACGCCATGGGCGCACCCGATCTTGGCCGAACAGGGCTATGCCTATTCCAGCAGCGTCGCGCCGATAAAGCATGACCATTATGGCTGGCCGCAATCGCCACGCTTTGCGTGGAAGCCGGTGCCGGATGCGGACTTCATCGAATTGCCGGTGACGACCGCCAAATGGCGCGGACGCACGCTGGCCGCGGGCGGCGGCGGCTTTTTCCGCCTGTTGCCCTATGCCTTTTCGCGCTGGGCGATCACCCAGGTGAATGACGAGGCACAGCGGCCCGCGATCATCTATTTCCACCCGTGGGAAATCGACCCGGACCAGCCCCGCGTGGCCGATGCGCCGCTGCGGTCGCGGCTGCGGCACTATACCAACCTGCGCGCGATGGCGCCGAAGTTGCGGCGATTGACGAGGGATTTCGCCTGGGGCCGGGTCGATGTCCTGGCGGCGCGGGAAGCGGAGCGGGCGGCATGATCGTGGGAACAGGATGCGACCTGGGGGTGACGACGCTGAACCTGCGCGATCCCACCCTGGTCGCGGCCGCCGACGCCTATGTGCTGGCGCGGGCGGACGGCACGGCGTTTCATCGCCCGGCATGGCTGGCCGCGGTCGAACAGGGCACCGGCAATCGCGCGCATATGCTGGCGGCGGTGTCACCCGCGGGCCGCATCGCCGGGCTGTTGCCGATCACCCATGTACGCAGCCGCCTGTTCGGGCAGGCGCTGGTGTCGTCGGCCTTCGCCGTCGATGGCGGGGTGCTGGCCGACGATGCCGCGATCGCCGCAATGCTCGTGCGTTCGGCCCGGCGGCTGGCTGACGACCTTGGCGGCCTGTCCATCGAATTGCGCGGCGGCGCGACGCCGGGGGACGGCTGGCGCAGCGATGGCGACAGCTATCTGGGCTTCATGCGCGTGCTGGCGGCGGACGATGAGGCCGAATTGCTGGCGGTCCCGCGCAAGCACCGCGCGGAAGTGCGCAAGGCGCTGGCCAACCCCGCGCTGACCGTGGAAGTCGGCGGCGCCGAACTGCTGCGCGACCATTATCATGTCTATGCGACCAGCGTTCGCAACCTTGGCACGCCGGTTTTCCCCGCCGCGCTGTTCCGCGCGGTGCTGACGCGGTTCGCGCCGGACGCCGACATAATAATCGTCCGGCACGATGGCCGACCGGTGTCGGCGGTGCTGACCCTTTATCATCGCGGCATGGTCATGCCCTTCTGGGGCGGCGGGCTGAGCGAGGCGCGCGGGCTGCGCGCCAATGAGCTGATGTATTATCGCCTGATGCGCCATGGCCGCGCGCGCGGCATGACCCATTTCGATTTCGGCCGATCCAAGGCTGGCACCGGGCAGGCGGCGTGGAAGAAAAGCTGGGGTTTCGATCCCGTCCCGCTGATCTATCACCATTTCGGACCGGACCAGCGCGACATCAACCCGACAAACCCCAAATATCAGCGGCGGATCGCGCTGTGGAAGCGCTTGCCGCTGCCGGTCGCCAATCTGATCGGCCCCCTGATCGCGCGCGGCCTCGGATGAAACGCACATATAATCTTCAGCTCCTGGCGATAGGATGGCGGCAATCCTTGGGGGCCTGCCGGTAATGAGTGCGATGACTGACATCAGCCTGGTGGTCGAACAGGCGCGGCTGGGCGATGCGGCGCTGATGGCGCAGGTCGACGCATGGGTCCGCGCCCATCCCGATGGCACGCCCTTTCATCGTCCCGGTTGGATAAGCGGAGTGGAAGCGGGCACCGGCCAGAAGGCGATCCTGCTGGTCGCCCGGTCGCTTTCGGGCGAGATCGTCGGGCTTTTGCCGCTGACCCACATCCGTTCGCATCTGTTCGGCCACGCGCTGGTGGGCAGTGGCTTTGCCGTCGATGGCGGCATATTGGCGAGCGATCGCAGGGCGCCGCAACTGCTGGCCGATGCGTGCTGGACGCTGGCGGAACAGCTTGGCTGCGCGACCGTCGAGCTGCGCGGCGGCCCCGCGCCCGCCGGATGGGAGATCAAGGCCGACGCCTATCTGGGCTTCGCGCGCGCGCTTGCGGTCGATGACGACGCGGAATTGAAGGCCGTGCCCAAGCGTCATCGCGCCGAAATCCGCAAAGGGCTGGACAAGGGCCTTGCCTTCGAAACCGGCCGGGACAAGCGGCTGCGCGACATCCATTACCGGCTTTACGCCCAAAGCGTGCATCATCTGGGCACACCGGTCTTTCCGCGCGCGCTGTTCGACAGGATCATGGACCAGTTCGGCGACGATGCGATCATCGCGCTGGTGTCGAAGGACGGGCGGCCGCTGTCGGCCGTCATCGCCTTTTATCATGGCGGCGCGTGCATGCCCTATTGGCATGGGGCGGGCGACGACGCGCGCGCGATGCGATCGAACGAGGTCCTCTATTTCCTGCTGATGCGCGATGCGCGCGAACGCGGCTGCACGATGTTCGATTTCGGCCGGTCCAAGGTCGGCACCGGTCCCGCCGCGTGGAAGAAAAGCTGGGGCTTCGACGGCCAGCCGCTCGGCTATGCCGTCCGCACCAGACCCGGCCGGGCGACGCGCGACGTCAATCCGCTGTCCCCGCAATATCGGCGCAAGGTCGACCTGTGGAAGAAGCTGCCATTGTCGGTCGCCAACCTGATCGGCCCGCATATCGCGCGGGGGCTGGGATGAAGGGGGACATATTGTTCCTGTGCCATCGCATCCCCTTTCCGCCCGATCGCGGGGACAAGATCCGATCCTATAACCTGTTGAATGCGCTGGCACGGATCGCGCCGGTGCATGTCGGCTGCTTTGCCGACGATGATCGCGACATGGGCTTTGCGTCCGACATGATGGCGATCAGCGCCAGCCAGTGCGTGCTGCGGCGCGATCGACCGAAGGTCGTCGCCGGGCTGATGGGCCTTGCAAAGCGCCAGCCGCTGCTGGTTGCGCTGTTCGATCGTCCAGCCCTGCACCGCTGGGTGGCCCGGACGATCGCCGAGCGGCCGATCGCCGCGGTCGTCGCCTATTCGGCGCAGATGGCGCATTTCGTGCCGACGCTGCCTGTGGGCGTCCGCTTCCTGATGGACTTCGTCGATTTCGATTCGGCCAAATATGCCGCCTATGGCGCGCAGGGGCGCGGGCCGATGGCGTGGATCAACCGTCGCGAGGGCAGGGTGCTGTTCGATTTCGAACGCGCCGTCGCCGCGCGCGCCGACCTGTCCACATTCGTCAGCGAAGCCGAAGCCGCGTTGTTCCGCCGCGCCAGCGGCCTTGGGCCGGACAAGGTCCGCGCGCTCGACAATGGCGTGGCGCTCGACTTTTTCGATCCCGCCGCCGATTTTACGGCGGTGGACGGGGGTGACGGGCCGCTGATCGTCTTCACCGGCCAGATGGACTATCGCCCCAATGTCGAAGCGGCGCAAAGCTTTGCGCGCGACACGATGCCCGCCATTCGCGCGATGCACCCGCAGGCGCGCTTTGCCATCGTCGGGCGCAATCCCGATCCCGCCGTTGCCATGCTCGGCCAGTTGCCCGGCGTCGTCGTCACCGGGTCGGTTGCCGATACGCGCGGCTGGCTGGCGGCGGCCGATGTCGTCGTCGCGCCGCTGCGCATCGCCCGCGGCGTTCAGAACAAGGTGCTGGAAGCCATGGCCATGGCCCGCCCCGTCGTCGCATCGCGCCAGGCGGCCGAGGGGATAGACGCGCAGGCGGGTGAGCATCTGCTGGTCGCTGACGACCCGGCGGCGGAGGCCGCCGCCGTCTGCGCCCTGATCGACGATCCGGTGCGCGCTCGCGCGATGGGGCTGGCCGCGCGCGCGCGGATGGACGCGCGCTATCGCTGGTCCGCCACGCTGTCCGGCCTGCCGGCGATGCTGGAGCCATGAAAGGCGTAGCGCTCGCCTTGCGGTCGTCCGTCGACCTGACCGGATGGCGCGGCCATCTTGTCGCGCTTGGCCTTCTGTCCTGCGCGATCCTGCTGATATTCGCGCGCGACGTCGTCGACATGGTGACGATCTGGTGGACCGCATCGACCTTTGGCCACTGCCTGTTCATCCCGCCGCTGATCGCCTGGCTGGTGCAGCAACGCTTGCCGGGCCTGCGCCAGATTACCCCAGTCGCCTGGGCGCCGGGCCTGCTTTGGCTGGCGGCGGGCGCTGTCGGATGGATGCTGGGCGAAGCGGCGAGCGTGGCGATGGTGCGGCAGGCGGGGCTTGTCGTGATGCTTCAGGGCGGGGTGATCGCGCTGCTGGGCCCTGCGGTGGCGCGGGCGCTTGCCTTCCCGCTCTTCTATGCCCTTTTCATGATCCCCGCCGGCGAGGAAATCGTTCCCGCCCTGCAACTGCTGACCGCGCGGCTGTCGATGGTCTTCCTGGCGCTGGCCGGCGTGCCCGCGCATATCGAAGGGATCTTCATCACCACCCCGACCGGCTATTTCGAGGTGGCCGAAGCCTGTTCCGGCGCGAAATTCCTGATCGCCATGACCGCCTATGGCGCGCTCGTCTGCAACGTCTGCTTTCGCAGCTGGCGGCGCCGGATCGCGTTTCTGGTCGGCGCGCTGGCGCTGTCGATCTTCGCCAACGGCGTGCGCGCCTTCGCCACCATCCTGGTCGCGCACCTGACCACGGTCGACGCGGCGGTGGGGTTCGACCATGTCGTTTTCGGCTGGATCTTCTTCGCCATCGTCATCACGCTGGCGATGGCGGCGGCCTGGCCCTTTTTCGACCGCAAGCCGGGCGATCCGTGGTTCGACCCGGCGCGCCTTCAGGGCGCAGCGCCCGTCCGCCGGAGCCTGACGGCGATCACCGCGGCGGCGCTGATGCTCGCCATGGCCTCGCCGCTGTGGCTGGTCGTTTCGGCCGGCGCCTCCGGGGCATTGCCGCAGACGGTGGCGCTGCCGCCCGTGTCCGGCTGGACCCGCACCGATGCGGCGCAGGCCCATCCTTGGCGGCCGCGTTTCGACGGCGCTGATCGTTTCGTCGCCGGGCGCTACCGCGACCGCGACGGGCAGACCGTCGACCTCTTCATTGCCGCATTTTCCCACCAGGCGGAGGGGCGCGAGCTGGTCGGCTTCGCGCAGGGGGCGGCCGATCCCGACAGCCAGTGGGTATGGTCCTCGCCCGCGCCCGCGCCGCCCGGCGGACATGGCGAGCAGATCACCGCCCCCGGTCCCGTCGTCCGGCACGCCGTCACTTTCTACAAGGTGGGCGGCGGGGCGCTGACCGGCAGCAGGACGCGGGTCAAGCTCGACACGCTCGTCGCTCGCCTGCTGGGGCGCGACCAGCGGGCCATGGCGATAGTGATTTCCGCCGAGCAACGCGAAGGCGCGCCGGCCGACCGCGCGATCGACGCCTTCCTGCGCGATCTGGGGCTGGTGCAGGAATTGGCTGACCGCAGCCTCGCTATCCGATAAGGCCGGTCACATGTGTGGGATAGCGGGCATTTTTCATCTGGAGACGGCCAAGCCGGTCGATCCGGCGCGCGTCGCCAGGATGCTGGAGGCGATGCCGCATCGCGGGCCGGACGGCAGCGGCGTGTGGACCGCGCCGGGCGTAGGGTTGGGGCATTTGCGGCTGTCGATCATCGACATCGGCGGCGGGGCGCAGCCGATGCTGACGCAGGACGAGAGCCTGGCGGTGGTTTTCAACGGCGAAATCTACAATTTCGCGCAGGTCCGGGCCGAACTGGTGGCCAAGGGCCATATGTTCCGCACCCATAGCGATACCGAAGTCATCCTGCATGGGTATCGGCAGTGGGGAGAAGCCTGTGTCGAGCGGTTCGACGGCATGTTCGCCTTTGCGCTGTTCGATGCGCGGGCGCAGGCGCTGTGGCTGGTGCGCGACCGGCTGGGGGTCAAGCCGCTTCATTATGCGCAACTGTCCGACGGCAGCCTGATCTTCGGATCGGAATTGAAGAGCCTGATCGCCCATCCGCTGCTGCGCCGCGCGCCCGACCTGACCGCGGTCGAGGATTATATGGCCTATGGCTATGTCCCCGACGACGCCTGCCTGGTGGCGGGGGTGAAGAAGCTGGGCGCGGGGGAGACGCTGCGGCTGGTGCGGGGGCGGCCGATGCCGGCGCCGGTGCGCTACTGGGATGTGAGCTTTGCCGAGCGCAGCCGCGCAACGCCGCAAGCGCTGGAGGAGGAACTGGTCGCGCTGCTGCGCGCGGCGGTGCGATCGCGCATGGTCGCCGATGTGCCGCTGGGCGCATTCCTGTCGGGCGGAGTCGACAGCAGCAGCGTCGTCGCGCTGATGGCCGAAGCGTCGGGTCAGGCGGTCAAGACCTGCACGATCGGCTTCGATGTCGCGGCGCTCGACGAGACGGCCTATGCCGACCGTGTCGCCCGGCGCTTTGCCACCGATCATCGCACGCGGATCGTGTCGCCCGACGATTACGGGCTGATCGACCGCCTGGCGCATCATTTCGACGAACCGTTCGCCGATGCCTCCGCACTGCCGACCTACCGGGTGTGCGAACTGGCGCGCGAGCAGGTGACGGTGGCATTGTCGGGGGACGGCGCGGACGAGGCCTTTGCGGGCTATCGACGGCATCGGTTCCAGTTGCAGGGCGAGCGGGTGCGCGGCCTTTTGCCCGCGTCGGTGCGCCAGCCGCTGTTCGGAACGCTGGGGCGCTATTACCCCAAGGCGGACTGGGCGCCGCGCGTGCTGCGGGCGAAATCGACGCTGCTGGAACTGGCGGGGGACGGGGGCGAAGCCTATGCGGCGTCCGTGGGCATCAGCCCCCATGCGCTGCGCCAGCGGCTCTACAGCGCCGAATTCAAGACAGGCTTGCAGGGTCACCGGGCCGAGGACCGCTATGTCAGGGCGATGCGCGATGCGCCCGCGCGCGACGCGCTCGACCGCGCCCAATATGCCGACATCAAGATCTGGCTGCCCGGCGACATATTGACCAAGACCGACCGGATGAGCATGGCCGTCAGCCTGGAGGCGCGCGAGCCTCTGCTCGACCACCGGCTGGTCGAATTCGCCGCGCGCCTGCCGGTCAACCAGCGCATTCGCGGCAACAGCGGGAAATATCTGCTGAAAAAGTCGATGGAAGCCTATCTGCCCCAGGATATTCTCTATCGGACCAAGATGGGGTTCGTGACGCCGATCAGCGCCTGGTTCAGGGGTGCCCTGGCGGGCGAGGCGAGCGCGATCGCGGGCGGATCGGCGCTGGCCAGGACCGGCTGGTTCGATACCGCGCAACTGGCCAGGGTGGCGGCCGATCATCGGTCGGGCGTGTCCGATCATGGCCGGCTGCTGTGGCAATTGCTGATGCTGGACAAGGCGCTGGGGACTATGTTCGGCCTGCGATAGGTGCCGCTAGAATAGTCGCAGTTGCGCCCCTTGCGGCGGGCGGAACAGGTCGCGGCGCAGCGTCAGCCGTTCATCGCCCAATCCGGCCCGCTTGCGCGCCTTGACGAAGCGGGTGCGGATCAGGTCCGCCCACACCCCCTGGCCGCGCATCCGCGTGCCGAAACCGGGGTCATTGTCGCGCCCGCCGCGCATGTCGCGGATGATGGCCATCACCTTGGCCGCCCGGTCTGGATAATGCGCGTCGAGCCAGGCGCGGAACAAGGGCGCGACCTCATGCGGCAGCCGGACCGGAATATGCGAGACGCCGCGCGCGCCCGCCGCGGCGACACGCGCGACGATCGCTTCGATCTCATGATCGGTGATGGCCGGGATGACGGGCGAAACGCAGGCATGGACGGGGACGCCGGCCTGGGCGAGCCGATCGATGGCGGCGATGCGCTTTTCGGGATGCGCGGCGCGCGGTTCGAGCGTGCGCGCGACCTTGGGATCGAGCGTGGTGACCGAGATGCCGACGGCGACCAGACCGTCCTTCGCCATGTCGGCGAGCAGGTCGATATCGCCCAGCACCCGGTCCGACTTGGTGGTGATCATCAGCGGGTGGCGGCAGTCCGCGAGTATTTCGATGCACGAACGGGTAATGCGCCATTCCCGCTCGATCGGTTGATAGGGATCGGTATTGGTGCCCATCGCGATCGTTTCGACCCTGTAGCGCGGATGCGCCAGTTCGGCGCGCAGCAGGGCGGCGGCGTCGGGCTTGGCGAACAGCCTGGTTTCGAAGTCCAGACCGGGCGACAGGTCGTGATAGGCATGGGTCGGCCGGGCGAAGCAGTAGATGCAGCCATGTTCGCAACCGCGATAGGCGTTGATCGACTGCGAGAAACCGATGTCGGGGGAGTTGTTGCGGCTGATGATAGTGCGCGGTCGTTCGACGGTTACGGTGGTGCGCAGCCGGGGGACCGCGCCGTCGACATCCGCCAGCGCGTCGAGCCAGTCGCCATCGGCTTCCCGCCTTGGCAGGTCGAAACGATGGCTTTCTGTATTGCCGGTAGCGCCTCTGCCTTTTTCGATCATCACCCGCGATAAGAACATATAAGGAACATATTGACAAGAGCTACGATTGTGCCGACGAAGGAAGCGAGCAGGGGGAGATGGACATGCGACTGGTGAAGGCGGCGCTCGCCGTGCTGATGATCGGACTGGGCGCATTTCCCGCCCTTGCCGCCGATACCGCGCCATGCGGCAGGGGGCTGATATGCGCGAACGCGCCGAAAAGCGTTGCCGATGCGATCAGCGCGGCGGGTTACAAGGCGCAGCTTGGCACCGACGATGTCGGCGATCCCAAGATCAGGAGCGCGGCCAACGGCTATGATTTCAACATCTTCTTTTACGATTGCGACAAGGGCAAGGCCTGCGCCGGTTTGCAGTTCCAGATCATCTTTGCCGATGACGGCAAGAACAGCCTGGCTCTGGCCAATGAGTGGAACCGCAAGAAGCGGTTCGCGCAGATGTCGATCCAGCCCGACAAGAGCCTGCGCGTGAGTTATGACGTCACCACCAAGGGCGGAATGACGGCCGCTAATTTCGCCGATGTGGTGGATTGGTGGGCAGTGATGATGGGTGAACTGCGCGTCTATTTCAAAGAGCAGGCGAGCTGAGGTCGACGCCGGGGCAATCTCAACGCTCGGTCAGGCGCGGCATCAGTTCGACGAAGTTGCAGGGGCGGTGGCGGCTGTCGAGCTGGGTGACGAGGATGCCGTCCCACGCGTCCTTCACCGCGCCCGTGGAGCCGGGCAAGGCGAAGATATAGGTGCCGCGCGCGACGCAGGCGGTGGCGCGCGACTGGATGGTGGACGTGCCGATCGATTGGTAGCTGAGCCAGCGGAACAGTTCGCCGAACCCTGGGATGTCCTTGTCCTGCACCTGGGCCAGCGCTTCGGGGGTCACGTCGCGGCCCGTGACGCCGGTGCCGCCGGTGGTGATGACGCAATCGACCTGCGGATCGTCGATCCAGGCGTGGAGCCGCGCGACGATGGCCGAGCGTTCGTCACGGATGATGTGCCGGTCGGCAAGTATGTGGCCCGCCGCCTCGATCCGCGCGACCAGCGTGTCGCCCGAACGATCTTCGACGAGGGTGCGGCTGTCGGACACGGTAAGGACAGCGATGCGGACGGGAAGGAAGGGCAGGCTTTCGTCGATGGGCATCAGCGCGCGCCGTCGGCAAAGGCGCCCGCCGACGGCGTGGCCCCGTTCTGCGTGACACGAACCAGCCTGGTGCCCTTCGCGCCGGGGAACATCGGCCACATGCCCTGCGCCATGCCGGTCAGGCAATCGGCCGTGCCCTTGGCCTGGATCTGGTACATCCAGTAATTGCGCATGACGATGTTCACATAGGCACGGGTTTCATAATAGGGCACCGATTCGATGAACAGCAGCGGATCGCCGCCGTCCTTCACTTCATAATTCCAGCGTTCGACCGGCGTCGGTCCGGCATTGTACGCCGCCATCACCTTGGGCAGGAAGCCGCCGGTCGCGCTCATGTCGCGCAGCGATTCGAGATAGCGCTGGCCCGCCTCCATATTGGTGGACGGGATGAACAGCTGATCGGGCGAGGCCAGTCCCATGTCGCCGCCGGTCCGCGGCATCACCTGCATCAGGCCGCGCGCGCCCGCCGGGCTGACGACATTGGCGCGAAAGCCCGATTCCTGGAGGGTATGGGCAAAGATGAGCGCCGGGTCGACGCGCCAGCCGCCATCGGGCCGCCAGTTGCCGGGCGCGGGGAAGCGGGCGAAGCTGTCGGGCTGTTTGCCGGCCGGGCCGTTATGCGCCAGCCATAGCTGGGTTTCGGGCAGGTTGAGCGCGCTGGCGAGGTGCAGCAGCGCGTCATAATGCGCCGCCCCGCCCATCTTCGCCTGATGGCGCAGCAGGCCGTCGGCGATGCCCGTTTCGCCGATCGAGGCCAGAAGGATGGCGGCGCGGGCATTGGGCGCGTCCTTGACCGCTTGCCACTGGGAACTGGCGAGGCCGGCAGCCAGGGGAGCGGCGCCGAGCGGCATGCCGAGCGTTTCACGCGCGAGCAGGCCGTAAAAGGTTTCGTCCGACCGGGCGGCGCTGCGCAACAGATTTTCGACCTTGGCCGCATCGCCGCAGGCCATATAGGCGCGCGCGGCCCAATAGGCGCCGGCGGCGCGCATGTCGGCATTGGTGGCGAGCGCGGCGACATTGGCGAAGGCGGGGGCGGCGGCACGGCAGTCCTGCTGGCGCCAGGCGGCCAGGCCGCTCGTCCAGTGCGCCTGCACCGTCCATTCGCCGCCGATGCGCTGGTCGAGCGCGCGGATGGCCATGCGGCGGGCCGACGCGTCGTCATTTTCGATATAATAGGACCAGGCGATGCGCTGGCGCAGTTCGGTGACGCCTTCGGGCGACAGGCCGGCCTCGCTGGTGGCGAGCAGCGATTCCGCGCCGGCGGGATTGTCCGCCTTGATCAGGGGCTGGATGCGCGCGAGCAGCGCCTGGGCCAGGGGATCGGCCTTGACCGAAGCGATATATTCGCGGCGCGGGGCCGCCCCGAGCCACACCATCTTCTGCACCTGCGGCAATTCGGGCAGCATGGTCGCGCCGCGCTTTTCGGCGAGGCGGGACAGCTGGTCGGCCCTGGGCAGCCAGGCGGCCTTGTTGATCAGCGAGAGGAGGTCGAACAGTTCGACCTTGGGCGATCCCTTGGCCAGATAGAGTTCGGACAGGGCCACCGAGCGGAGCGGGTCGCCTTCATCGAGCGCCAGTGTCAGCGCCTTCGCTTCGTCCCAGCGCTGGCCGCGCAGCGCGGCGAAGATCGCGCCGTAGCGGGCACGATCCGTATCGGCGATCGAAAATGGCGTCGTTGCGGCGGAGCTGGCGGTGGTGGGCAGCGATTCGCTTGGCGCGGCCGATGCCTGCGACAGACCGAGGAACAGGGACGCGGTCGTCAGGGCAAGGGCGCGGACAAGGGCAGGGTTCACAGGCGCGGTTCCTCGATCAGGCATTGCAGGGCGCGCCAGCATTCCGCCTTGGCCGCGGGCTGTTGCAACAGCAGGCGGGGGTGAAATGTGGCGATCGCGGACACGCTACCGCCATCATGGTTAAAGGGGCGTAAACCATTCATATGGGCGTCGCCGTCCATCGGCCCCAGGGCACGGATCGTCCGGTCGCCGAGCAGGAGCAGGCGACGGGGGGTGGCGAGCGCGATGTGGGCACGCATCCGGGCGGCGAGCGCATCGGCGTCGGCGACGTCCATCATGCCGCCGGGCGGACGGGCCAGAGCCAGCGACGCGAGATAGATATCGGCGCGGGCAAGGCCGATGGCGCGAAGCATGGCGTCCAGCAACTGGCCGGGGGCGCCCGTGAACAGCGCCCCCGCCTGAACATCCGATGGATCGGGCATGTCGGTAACGACCATGAGCGATGCGCCCGCAGCGCCGACGGGTATCAGCCGGGCGCCGGGCCAGCGCGATTCGGGCTGATTCGCATCGGATTGCAACCAGCCGTGGAAGGCGTCCAGATCCGTGGGAGCGGCCGGCGCGGGCGGCGGCGGCATGCGAATCACCGGTGGCTGGATCTTCGCGGGGCGCAACCAGTCGATGGCCGTCTCGCCGACCGCGCAATCCACGCCGGCCAGTGTCCACCACGCCATATAGGCGTCGGCAGCCGCTGCCGCATTGTCCTGCAATTGTCCCCGCATCGCATTCATCTAGGGCCAGAGGTTGACGGCGCGGTCAAGAATCTTCATCGCCAATACCTGTCAAACGTTTGGGTAACGCGGCGATCGGAGGGGGAGCAACTTCCCGTCGCGCGATGGAGGAAAAGATGAGCGAGCGGGAATCGATGCCCTATGACGTGGTCATCGTCGGCGGGGGACCGGCGGGGCTGTCGGCGGCGATCCGGTTGAAGCAGCTGGCCAACGATGCTGGCGCGGAACTGGGCGTGTGCGTGCTGGAGAAAGGCTCCGAAATCGGCGCGCATATCCTGTCGGGCGCGGTCATCGATCCCAAGGCGCTGGACGAGCTGATCCCGCAATGGAAGGACATGGGCTGTTCGCTGGCCGATGTGCCCGTCACCGACAACCAGCACTGGTTCCTGACCAAGGGCGGCAAGATGGCGATGCCGCACATCATGACGCCGGGCTTCATGCACAACAAGGGCACCTATACCGGCTCGCTGGGCAATCTGTGCCGCTGGCTGGCCGAACAGGCCGAAGGGCTGGGCGTGGAAATCTTCCCCGGCTTCGCCGCCGCCGAGATCCTCTATAATGAAGACGGGTCGGTGAAGGGCGTCGCGACCGGCGACATGGGGATAGCGCGCGATGGCGAGAAGAAGGGCGACTGGCAGCCGGGCCTTGAGCTGCACGCCAAATATACCTTCTTCGCCGAAGGCGCGCGCGGCCACCTGACCAAGATATTGAAGCGCCAATATGCGCTGGATGCCGATTGCGAGCCGCAGGTCTATGGCCTGGGCATGAAGGAATTGTGGGACATCGACCCCGAACTGCACCAGCCGGGGCTTGTCATCCATACTCAGGGTTGGCCGTTAACCGACGCATATGGCGGCGGTTTCCTCTATCATCAGGCCAATGGCCAGGTGGCGTTGGGCTTCGTCGTCGGGCTGGGCTATCGCAACCCCCATCTCTATCCGTTCGAAGAGTTCCAGCGCTGGAAGCAGCATCCTTCGATCCGCAAATATCTCGAAGGGGGCCGGCGTGTTTCCTATGGCGCGCGCGCCATCAACGAGGGCGGCTGGCAGTCGGTGCCCAAGCTGGAGTTCCCCGGCGGCGCGCTGATCGGCTGTTCGGCGGGCTTCGTCAACGTGCCGCGGATCAAGGGCACGCACACCGCGATGAAGTCGGGCATGCTGGCCGCCGAGGCCGCCTTTGCCGCGATCCAGTCGGGTCGGGAAGCTGACGAACTGACCGCCTATGGCGAAAATCTGAGGTCGAGCTGGATCGCCGACGAGCTGAAGCTGGTCAAGAATGCCGAACCGGCGCTGTCGAAGTTCGGCGGCACGCTCGGTACGCTGATCGCGGGCACCGACATGTGGATGCGCACGCTCAAGATCGGCCTGCCGATCACGATGAAGCACAAGCCCGACGCCGAAAAGCTGTGGCCCAAGGATGCGTGCGAAAAGATCGTCTATCCCAAGCCCGACGGCGTGATCAGCTTCGATCGCCTGTCATCGGTGTTCCTGTCGAACACCAATCATGAAGAGGACCAGCCGGTTCATTTGCAGTTGAAGGATCCGGCCATCCCGATTTCCTACAATCTGCCGCTTTATGACGAGCCGGCGCAACGCTATTGTCCGGCGGGCGTCTATGAAGTGGTGGGCGAGGAAGAGGGCAATCCCCGTTTCCAGATCAACGCCCAGAATTGCGTTCATTGCAAGACGTGCGACATCAAGGACCCGACCCAGAATATCAACTGGGTCGTGCCGGAGGGCGGCGGAGGACCGAATTATCCCAACATGTAGGCGCCGTTTCCTGCTGCTGCCCTTGTCGCTGCTGGCTTGTCCGGCGGCGGCTTCGGTCGACGCCCCGGCCCTGCACGCCTATGCGCGCGGGCGGCTGGCGGACAGCGATGGCGCGCTGAACCTGGCGTCGAGCAGCTATCGCGCTGCGCTTGAGCAGGATCCGGCGAGCGTCGACATCGCGCGACGCTCCTATTTCCAGGCGCTGGAAAGCGGCGATATGCCGCTGGCGCTGCAATCGGCCAGGTTGCTGGAGGACCAGGGCCTGCTGCCCCGCGACGGCACACTGCTGATGATCGCCGATGCGCTGGCGCGCAAGGATTGGGCAGAGGCGCGGCGCTGGACAAGGCGGATGGAAGAGGAAGTCAATTTCGGCTTCCTCACGTCCATCGTCGATAGCTGGATTTCGCTGGGCGAGGGCCGCTATGTCGCCCCCGCGATCAACTCGGGTGACCGGTTCGCGGCGCTCGCCAGCCGCTATATCGACGAACATACGGCCTTGCAGGCGCTGGCCTGGCGCGACCTGTCCGCCGCCATGCCCGCGATCCGCCGGGCGCTGGCGCTGCGCTTGGTCGACCTGACCGGGATGCGCCTGACCTTCGCGGCGCAACTCGCGGCCGCCGGGGACAAGGACATGGCGAGCGCGCTGCTGCCAGAGGGGCGGCTGAGCTTTGCCCGCGCCCGCGCCGATATCGCGAGCGGCAAGGGGCGCGCTGCCGGCGCGCCGATGACGCCGCGACAGGGCTTTGCCCGGTTGATCGCGCGGCTGGCGAGCGACGTGGCGAGCGATGCTGCCAGGGATTCGGCCACCGGTGCGAGCACGGCGGCGCTGGGCATCAGGCTGGGACGAATAGCGATCTTTGCCGATCCCGACGCGGCCGAACCGCGCCTGGTCGCCGCCCGGCTGCTCGGCCAGGGCGGCTATCCCGCATTCGCCGCCGACGAGTCGCGCGCGGTGCCTTTGGGCAGCTGGTTTCATATGATCGCGCAAGGCGAACTGGTCGATGCGCTGGCCGATGGCGGGGACAAGGCGGCCGCCACCGCGCTGGCGCGGCGCATTGCGGCGATGCCCGATGCGGAAAGCGAACGGCATGTGCGCCTCGGTCGATTGCTGGCCGACGCAAAGGATTTTACCGGGGCGGCGGCGGCGTTTCGCGCGGCGCAGGGCCATTATTCGCCCGATGCCGTTCCCTGGGCGCTGTTGTTGTTCGAAGGCAGCGCGCTGGAACAGGGCGGGCAGTGGGACGCGGCGCGGGCGGTGCTGGAACGGGCGGCCGCGCTTGCGCCCGAAGAACCGATGATCCTCAATTATCTGGGCTATGCACAGGTGGAGCGTCGGCAGAATGTCGCGACGGCGCTGGGGCTGCTGAAAAAAGCGAGCAGCCTGAGGCCCGACGATGCGTCGATTGCCGATTCGCTGGGCTGGGCGCGGTTCGTTTCGGGTGACAAGGCGGGCGCGGTGCCGATCCTGGAGGCGGCGGTTGCGGGCGCGCCGGACGATGCGACGATAAACGAACATCTGGGCGACGCATATTGGAGCGTGGGGCGGCGGTTCGAGGCGCGCTATGCCTGGACGGCGGCATCGACATTTGCCGACGGGGCGATCGCGCAGCGGCTGGCGGCGAAGATGCGCGAAGGCATGAAACCCGAATATGCCGCACCCTGATACAGCCGAGCCAGCGACCGCTTTGCTGACGGAAACCGCCTTTGCCAAGATCAACATCGCGCTGCATGTGCGGGCGCGGCGTGCGGATGGCTATCATGAACTGGACAGCCTGTTCGCCTTTGCCGAACATGGCGACGTCCTGCGCGGCGTGGCGCGCGGCGATGACGTGATCGCGCTGACGATCGACGGGCCGTTCGGGGCGGGGCTGGACGCGGGCGAGGGCAATCTGGTGGTGCGCGCGGCGCGGGCGCTGGCCGCCTGGGACGGCGGCATCCGGGGCGCCGACCTGCATCTGACCAAGAACCTGCCGGTCGCATCGGGCATCGGCGGGGGGTCGGCCGATGCGGCGGCGGCGCTGCGGCTGCTGATCCGGCTGTGGGATATCGCGCCCGCCCCGGACGCGCTGCACGATCTGGCGCTGGCGCTGGGATCGGATGTGCCGGCCTGCCTGGCCAGCGCGACGCTGCGGGTCGGCGGGCGGGGCGATCAACTGGCGCCTGCGGCCATTGACGGGCTGGCGGGGGCGCCGATTCTGCTGGTCAATCCACGCATTCCGGTGGCGACCGGCCCGGTATTCGCGCAATGGGATGGCCAGGATCGCGGCGCGCTCGACGCGTCGAGCCTGAAGGCGCTGGTCGCGCGCGGGCGGAACGACCTGGAGCCGCCCGCGATGCGGCTGGCCCCCATGATCGGCGACGTGCTGGCGCAGCTGCGCGGGCGGGCGGGGGTCCGGCTGGCGCGGATGTCGGGATCAGGCGCGACCTGTTTCGCGCTGTTCGATGACGATGCGGGCCGGGACGCGGCCGGGCGGGCGCTGGCGGCGACGCATCCGCACTGGTGGACGATGGCGACGAGGATCAGGGACCTATGAGCGAGGCTTTCACGGTGCTGCGCGGTGGCGACCTCAACCTGCTGATCGTCGCCGACCATGCCAGCGCGCATGTGCCGGCAGACATCAACCTGGGGGTGGATCGGACGTTGCTGACCGATCATGTCGCGATCGACATCGGCGTTGCGGATGTGGCGGCGCTGCTGGTCGAACAGATGGGATGCAGCGCCATCCTGGGCGGGGTGTCGCGGCTGGTGATCGACCTCAACCGCGAGGAGGATGCGCCGGGCCTGTTGCCGGTGATGAGCGATGGCCATGCGATTCCGGGCAATCGATCCGCTGACCTGGCCCAGCGGATGATCCGCTTCCACCATCCCTATCATCATCAGCTTGGGCGGATGCTGGCGGCGATGCCATCGCCCTTCATCCTGTCGCTGCACAGCTTTACCCCGATGCTCGCGAGCGATCCCGATCAACAGCGGCCATGGGACATCGGCATATTATATAATCGCGACGACCGCGCGGCGCGGATCGCGATTCCGATGCTGGAGCAGGCCGGGCTAATCGTGGGCGACCAGCTTCCCTATTCGGGGCAATTGCTCAACGCCACGATGAACCGCCATGCCGAAGGCAACGGCATTCCCTATCTGGGCGTCGAGATGCAGCAGGATCGCCTCGCCGACGCTGCCGGCCAGCGGCGCTATGCCGACATTCTGGGGCCGGTCGTACTGGACTGCATGGCCCGGCTCGCCTGAAGGTTCGACAATCGGGCCGGCTTTCCTGTAAGGGGCGGGGATGGATGCTCGCTTTCTGTTCCCCGCCCTGCTCGCTTGCCTGATGCTGCCCGCCTGCGATGGCGGCGGAGCGGCGGATGCGCCGGTCAATGCGGTGGTGACGGCGACGAAGCCGGCTGACGACGGTCGCGCCGAATGCGCGATCGGCCGTGGCGGGCAATGGGTTCGGAACTGCCGGATAGAGCAGGATGGCGACATGCTGACGCTGCGGCACGCCGATGGCGGTTTCCGGCGCTTTCGCATCGTCGACGATGGCAGGGGCGTGCAACCCGCCGACGGCGCGGAGGGCGCCCGGATCGCGGTGGTCGGCGATCGTTCGATCGAAATCAGCGTGGGCGATGATCGCTACCGCCTGCCGGCGACCATGGCTGCGTCCGCGCGCTGAGCCATGGCCGAACCGATCCTGACCGCCCGGCAGATGCGTGCCGCCGAACAGGCGCTGTTCGACGCGGGCATGGACGAATATGCGCTGATGGAGCGTGCCGGCGCTGCGGCGGCGGAATTCGTGTGGCGCGCGGGCGGCAGGCGCGACACGCTGGTCCTGTGCGGGCCGGGCAATAATGGCGGCGACGGCTATGTGATCGCTCGGCTGCTGGCGGCGCGCGGCGTGCCGGTGCGGGTGGCGGCGCTGGGGGAAAGCGGAACGCCCTCGTCGCGGCGGGCGCGATCCCTGTGGGCTGGCCCGGTCTGCTCGCTGGCCCAGGCGGAACCGGCCACGCAACTGGTCGATGCGCTGTTCGGCACCGGCCTGTCGCGCGGGCTGGAGGCGGGGGTCGCCGCTCGCCTTTGCGATCTGGGCGGGGCGGCGCAGATCTGCCATGCGATCGACCTGCCGAGCGGTGTTGACAGCGACAGCGGCGCGATGCTGTCGGCCATTCCTCGCTATGACCTTTGCATCGCGCTGGGGGCGTGGAAGCCCGCGCATGTGCTGTATCCGGCGGCCGGGCGGGTGGCGCGACCGGTGCTGGCCGATATCGGGATCGATACCGGGGACCGGGTCGCGCGCCTCGCGCCGCCCCGAATCGCCGCGCCGGGCCATAGCGCCCATAAATATAGCCGCGGGCTTGTCGCCGTGCTGGGCGGGGCGATGCCGGGCGCGAGCCTGCTTGCCGCGCGGGCGGCCGCCCATGGCGGCGCGGGCATGGTGCGGCTGATCGTGCGGGACTGGGTGTCGCCGGGCCTGGACGCCATCGTCGTGCTGGCGGATGAAGGCGCGCTGGACGATGCGCGGGTGGCGGCGGCTCTGGTCGGGCCGGGGCTGGGCCGCGACGATCAGGCGCGTGCCCTGCTGGACGGAGCGATGCGCGCGGGGTGGCCGCTGGTGCTGGATGCCGATGCGCTCACGCTCCTCAGCGAGGATGGGCCGGAGGCTGTTCCCGACGGCAGCGTCCTGACACCGCATGACGGCGAATTCATGCGCCTGTTCGGCGACCTGCCGGGCAGCAAGATCGACCGGGCGATGCAAGCGGCGCGGCGTGCCCGTTCGGTGGTGATCTACAAGGGTGCGGACAGCGTGATCGCGGCGGCGGACGGGCGTGTCGCGGTGGCGGGCGGTGCGTCGTCCTGGCTGTCGACGGCGGGCACCGGCGATGTGCTGGCGGGGCTGGTCGCATCGCGGCTGGCGGTAACGGGCGATCCGTTCCGGGCCGCTTGCGAGGCGGTCTGGCTGCATGGCGAGGCGGCCCGGCGAGCGGGCGCGGCGTTTGTTGCCGATGACCTGATCGTGCGGATAGCGCCCGCGCTGGCGTCGCGCCTGTGAGCGGGGAGGCAGGCGCGGACGTGATCGTGCGGGTGGCCGCGCGCGGCGATGGCGTCACCGCCGACGGACGGCATCTGCCGCTCAGCGCGCCGGGCGACCGCATCGGGGCGGACGGTGTGCTGGTGCGCGGCCCGCATCATGTCGATCCGCCCTGCGTCCATTTTCCCGTCTGCGGCGGATGCCAGTTGCAGCAACTGGACGAGGCGAGCGTGGCGGATTTCGTGACCCAGCGCGTCACCGGCGCGCTGGCGGGGCAGGGGATCGCGGCGGCGAACGTGCTCGCTCCGCACATTTCGCCGCCCCGTGCGCGGCGCAGGGCGGCGCTGCGCGCGATGCGTCAGGGCGGTCAGGTGACGATCGGCTTTGCGCAGGCCGGCAGCCACATGCTGATCGACCTGATGATGTGCGATGTGCTGAACCCGCGCCTGTTCGCCCTGCTGGCGCCGCTACGTGGATTGCTCGCGACGCTGCTGCCCGACAAGCGCGCGGCGCATGTCAAGCTGTCGCTGACCGATCAGGGCGTCGATCTGCTGCTTGAAGGCGTGGGCGTAGAAGGTTTGGCGGCTGACGAGGCGCTGGGCGATTTCGCCCGCACGCAGGGGCTGGCGCGGCTGACGATCGACCAGGGCGATGGGCCGCAGACGCGGTGGGAACCAGAACCGGTGACGGTGACTTTTGGCGGCGTGGCGGTTGCCTTTCCGCCCCATGCTTTCCTTCAGGCGACGGCCGATGGAGAGGCGGCGCTGGTCGCGGCGGCGGCCGCGGCCTTGCCCGCGCGGGGGGCTTTGGCCGATCTGTTCTGCGGGCTGGGCACGTTCGCGCTGGCGCTGGGCGGCGATTGCGCGGTCTATGCGGCGGAAGCGGCGCGCGATCTGGTGCTGGCGCTCAAGGGCGCGGGAGCGGGGGCCGGGCGGCGCATGGCGGTGGAGCATCGCGACCTGTTCCGTCGCCCGCTGTCGCCCGCCGAACTGAACCGGTTCGGCGCGGTGCTGATAGATCCGCCCCGCGCGGGCGCGCGCGAACAGGTGATGCAGATCGCGGCGAGCCAGGTGCCGGTTGCGGTCTATGTGTCGTGTAATCCGGCAAGCTTTGCCCGCGATGCCGCCCATCTGGTGGCGGGGGGATACCGGCTCGACAGCGTCCTGCCGGTCGGCCAGTTCCGCTGGTCGACCCATGTCGAACTGGTGGGGATATTCCGGCGCTGATAAAATTTGTCCTCCGTCACCCGGAGGCGGCGGAGGACAGGCACCCTCTCCCAAGGGGAGCTTCGGCTTTAGCCGAGCTTTATGACGGTCGCGCTACGCCTGACCGGCTGCGCTTCGATATAGAGGCTCGCCATCGGTTCATCCTCGACCTGCGCCAGCGTTTCCGACGAAAAGCCGTTGAAACCGGTCCGCATCGCGCAGCCATAGGCGCCCAGCATGCCGATCTCGATATAATCCCCGGCCTGCACATCGGCGGGCAGCATGAAGGGGCCGACCATATGGTCCATATCGTCGCAGGTCGGACCGTAGAAGGAAAAGCCCTTAAGGTCGACGCTGCTTTCCTGTTCCCGCAGCAGCGCGACGGGGAAGCGCCAGCCGATATGCGCCGCGTCGAACAGCGCGCCATAGGCGCCGTCGTTGATATAGAGTTCGTCGCCGCGACGACGCTCCACCCGGACGATCAGCGAGCTGTATTCGGCCGACAGCGCCCGGCCGGGTTCGCACCACAATTCCGATGAATAGCTGACCGGCAGGCTTTCGAAGGCGCGATGGATGGCGTCGAAATAGCGTTCCAGCGCCGGCGGCTCCATGCCGGGATAGACCGACGGGAAGCCGCCGCCGACATCGATGATGTCGACCGTGACCGCCGCATCGACGATCGCCGCGCGCACCCGCTCGATGGCGTTGGTGTAGGCGACCGGGCTCATCGCCTGGCTGCCGACATGGAAGCAGATGCCGAGCGCATCGGCGGCCTGGCGCGTCGCCATCAGCAGATCGCGGGTCTCGCCCAGTTCGACGCCGAATTTCGACGCGAGGCTGAGCTCGGAATGTTCGGACGACACGCGCAGGCGAACGCACAATTCCAGGTCGGTCGCGTCGTGGGTGGCGCGCATGATCTTTTCCAGCTCGTCGATCGTGTCGAGCGAAAAGGTGCGCACGCCATGCGTGTGATAGGCTTCGAAGATCGCTTCCTCGGCCTTGACCGGGTGCATGAAGCACAGCTTCGCTTGCGGCAGCGTGCGGGCGACGAGGCGAACCTCGGCGATCGACGCGACGTCGTAATGCGTGATTCCGCTATCCCAGAGCGTCTGAAGCAGTTCAGGCGATGGATTGGCCTTTACGGCGTACAGCGAGCGCCCCGGAAACTTCTCGGAGAAGAATCGGGCGGCGCGGGCGGCTGCCTGCGGGCGAATAAGCGTTACCGGAGCTGCCGGTTTGAGGGCGGTTGCTACCCCCAGCGCGCTAGGATGCTTGTGCAATTCAAGGGACCTCCAGTGTCGTTCAGGGCGAAATAAGCTGCCTTGCGGTGGAAGTCCCATGGGGCAGCGGAAGGGCGCTATATGCCCAGGGGTCCCCCCTGTAAAGCGAATGCGTAAATTTTGTTGCGCAGGAGGCTATGAAGCGTGCGTCACGAGAGACGCGCCTTGAAATCGGCGTAGGAAAACGCCCGGATTTGCCGCAGGTCGTCGGTATCGGAATTCCACAGCCAGATGGCGGGCAGCGGCACGCCGTTGAAGGTGTTGGTCTTGACCATCGAATAATGCGCCTGGTCGAGGAAGGCGATGCGCGCGCCCGGCTCCGCCCCGCCCGGCACGCGATAATCGCCGATGATGTCGCCCGCCAGGCAGGAAGGGCCGCCAAGGCGCGTGACCGGCCCTCCGTCCGGCTCGTGCAGCATCGCCGGGCGGTAGGGCGCTTCGATCACGTCGGGCATGTGGCAGGTCGCGGAAATGTCGGTGATCGCAACCGCCATTCCGTTGTCGATGACGTCGAGGATTTCGCCGATGAGGATGCCGCCGTCGAGCGCCATCGCTTCGCCCGGTTCCAAGTAGAGGGTAAGGCCGGTCTGGCCCTTGATCCGTTGCAGGAAGGCAACGAGCGCATCGCGCTGATAGTCCGCTCTGCTGATATGGTGTCCACCGCCAAAGTTAAGCCATTTCAATGACTTGAAATATGGAGCTAATCGCGATTCTATGGCTGCCCAGGTCCGTTCCAGCGGCAGGAAGTCCTGTTCGCACAGGCTGTGGAAATGCAGGCCGCTGACGCCTTCGAGATGGTCGGCGCGAAGCTGGTCGATGGGGAAGCCCAGGCGGCTGTGCGGCTGGCAGGGATCATATTTGGGCACGTCCCCTTCGGCATGAAGGGGGTTGATGCGCAGGCCGATGTCGAAACCGTGCCCGGCCGCGCGGGCGGCATCGAGCACCGGTTTCATCCGCGCGATCTGGCCGGGGCTGTTGAAAATGACGTGATCGGAGATTTTGAGGATCTCGGCGAGATCGCCGGGCTTGTAGGCGGCGCAATAGGTTGCGACCTCGCCCCTATATTCCTCGCGCCCCAGCCGTGCTTCGTAGAGGCCGGAGGCGCAGACGCCGTCGAGATATTCGCCGACGACACCGCCCAGCGACCACATGGAAAAGGCCTTGAGTGCGCCCAGAATCTTTATGCCCGCCCGGTCGCGGACATCGGCGAGGATGGCGAGGTTGCGACGGATCGCGGCCTCGTCCACCACGAATGCGGGCGAGGGGACGCGGTACAGGTCGAAGCGGGCGAAGGCACCGGGATCGCCGGCTCTGGTTTCCATATGATTTACTCCGTCACCCCAGCGCAGGCTGTGGTCTCAGACGAGAGGGCACGACGTCGCCGCACGAGACCCCGGCCTTCGCCGAGGTGACGGCTAAAGCCGTCAAAAATTCAGCGGCCCGTCCAGTTCCTTCACCTGCCAGGGCAGGCCGTGCCTGTTCAGCATGTCCATGAAGGGATCGGGATCGAACTGTTCGATGTTGAACACCCCTTCGCCGCGCCACGCGCCGGTCAGCATCATCGCCGCGCCGATCATCGCGGGCACGCCGGTGGTGTAGCTGACGGCCTGGTTGCCCGTCTCCGCATAGGCGTCCTCATGGTCGCAGATGTTGAGGACATAGACGGTCTTTTCCTTGCCGTCCTTCACGCCGGTGGCGATGTCGCCGATATTGGTCTTGCCCCTGGTGGTCGAACCCAGGCTCGACGGTTCGGGCAGGACCGCCTTGAGGAATTGCAGCGGGATGATCTCGCGGCCTTCGTACATGACCGGGTCGATGCGGGTCATGCCGACATTCTGGAGCACTTCGAGATGCTTGAGATAGGCGTCGCCAAAGGTCATCCAGAAACGGATACGCTTGATTTCGGGGTAGAATTTGGCGAGGCTTTCCAGCTCCTCATGATACATGAGGTACATGTTCTTCGTCCCCACGCCCTCGAAATCGAACGGCTGGCGATGCTTGAGCGGCGGCCCTTCGACCCATTTGCCGCCTTCCCAGTGACGCGACGGCGCGGTGACTTCGCGGATGTTGATTTCGGGATTGAAGTTGGTCGCGAAATGCTGGCCATGGTCGCCGCCATTGCAATCGAGAATGTCGAGCGTGTCGATGCGGTCGAGCAGATGTTTCTTGATGTAGGACGCGAACACACTGGTGACGCCGGGGTCGAAGCCCGAACCCAGCAGCGCCATGATGCCGGCGTCCCTGAATCGCTCCTGATAGGCCCATTGCCAGCCATATTCGAACTTGGGCGTGTCGCGCGGTTCGTAATTGGCGGTGTCGAGATAATCGGTCCTGGTCGCCAGGCACGCGTCCATGATGTTGAGGTCCTGATAGGGCAGGGCCAGATTGACGACCAGCTTGGGCTGCACCCGCTCAATGAGGGCGATGGTGGCGGCGACGTCATCGGCGTCGACCTGTGCCACGTCGATGGCGACGCCGGTGCGGGTCTTGACCGATTCGGCGACCTTTTCGCAACTGACGATGCGCCGGCTGGCGAGGGTGATGTGCGAGAAGATGTCGGGATTCATCGCCATTTTGTGAACCGCGACAGACCCGACGCCGCCCGCGCCGATGACCAGAACCTTGCTCAATTCAACTGCTCCATGACTTGCCGCGCCGGCGCGGGAAAGCGCCCATATAGGGTGTCGTGGTTACAGCGCAAAGTCGCTCTGCGCGTCAGCCGCCGCCGCACCCGCAGCCGCGCCATTGCGTGAGCGGTTCGATCTCGGCCAGATAATCTTCCGGCGTCACGCCGCCTGCGAAGGCATCGCGATATTCGTCGGTCGCGCTGGAAATGGCCCAGCCGATCCCGCTTTCTTCGGCATGGCGGCGCAAGGCGCGGTGCCATTCCTCCAGGCTGGGGGCGTCGGGGGAGATCGGGGGCATTACGCGCGAAGCCCGACCATGGCGGGCATGTCCGTGCCGCATTGGCATCTGCCGGTATAGGCCATGGTCGATACTCCATTCCGTGCGACAGGCCACATGACAATGGCCAGGCGGCGGCGCTATTTCAAGTCCATGAGCGACGCCAGGATCATGTTTCGCCGCCCGAGGCCGGTCCGCCCCGCTAGCTGACCAGTCGCTTGAGCGCCGCCACCGTATCGGCCTCCGCCGCCGGCTTGTCGCGCCTGATCCGCGCGATCCGGGGAAAGCGCATGGCAAGGCCCGATTTGTGCCGCTTGCTGTCGTGGATGCTGTCGAACGCGACTTCCAGCACCAGCGTCTTTTCGACTTCGCGCACCGGGCCGAAGCGGTTGACGGTATTGCCGCGCACGAAGCGGTCGAGCCATTTGAGTTCTTCGTCGGTGAAGCCGCTATAGGCCTTTCCCACCGGCAACAATTCGCCGTCCTGCGTCCAGCAGCCGAACGTATAGTCCGAATAAAAGGACGAGCGCTTGCCGTGGCCGCGCTGGGCGTACATCATCACGCAATCGGCGGTCAGCGGATCGCGTTTCCATTTATACCACAGCGCCGCCTTGCGCCCCGCGACATAGGGGCTGTCGCGGCGCTTGAGCATCACCCCTTCGATCGCGGCGTCGCGCGCGCCCGCGCGGATGTCGGCCAGCGCGGCGAAATCGGCGGCGTCGATGACGGTGGAGATGTCGAAGCGCGTGGGGTCGAGCCGCGCCATATGGGTTTCGAGCCGGGCGCGGCGCCCGGTCCAGGGCAGCGCGCGCAGATCCTCCTCGCCTTCCAGCAGGATGTCGTACAGCCGGACGAAGGCGGGATAGTCGTCCAGCATCTTCACGCTGACCGTCTTGCGGCCCAGCCGCTGCTGAAGCGCGTTGAAGCTGGCCGCCGAACCGCCATGTTCGCTGGTCCCCTGAAATTCGCCGCGCACCATCAGTTCGCCATCGAGCACCGCATCGCCGGTAAAGGCGCGGGCGATGTCAGGGAAGCTGGCGGAAATATCGTCGCCGCCCCGGCTGTAGAGGCGCGTTTCGGCGCCTGTCCCCACGATCTGGACGCGGATGCCGTCCCATTTCCATTCGGCGGCATAGTCGGTCAGGTCGACGCTGTCGGCTTCGAGGGGGTGGGCGAGCATGAACGGGCGAAAGAAGGGCGTGCCCGCCGGGTCGGGGCGACCGGCGCGGCCCTCGGCCCATTCGAACAGGGCGGCATAGGGCGGCGGCAGCGCGTGCCAGACCTGTTCGACATCATCGACGTCGAGGCCGAAGGCCAGCGCGAAGCCGGTCTTGGCGAGGCGCGCCGAAATGCCCACCCGCAAGCCTCCGGTGGCGAGCTTGACCAGGGCGAAACGGCCCGACGCATCGAGATGGTCCATCATCGCGGCCAGCGCCCTGGGCGCGTCGGCGCGGCTGGTCGCCGACAGCCTATCGACCACGGTGGCGATGCCCAGCGACCCGTCGTCGATTTCCGGCGGCTGGTCTTCGCGCCGGGGCCACAGCAGCGCCACGGTTTCGGCAAGGTCGCCGACATAATCGCGGCTCATTTCGAACAGCACGGGATCGGTGCGGTCGCGGATCATTTCGCCGATGGCGGACGATTTGACGGCCTTGAGGTCGAGATTGCCGGTCAGCGCGGCGAGCGCCCAGCCGCGATCGGGGTCGGGCGCTTCGCGCATATAGCGCGCGATCAGGTCCAGCTTGCCGTTGCGCGATCGGGTATAGACCAGGCCGTCGAGCAGTTGGGAGAAGCGCCTCATGAAACCCTGTCTCGCTCCGCCATCATTCCTCCTCCTCCTCATCGTCCCGCCCGACCAGCGCCAGGGCGCGGGCGCGCATCTGGCGGGTCATGCACCAGTGCAGCAGCGCCTCGTCGCGGCCGTGGGTGATCCAGGTTTCCGATGGCGCGACCTCCAGGATGGTGGCGGTCAGCTCGTCCCAGTCGGCATGGTCGGAAATGACCAGCGGCAGTTCGACATTCCTTTGCCGCGCGCGCTGGCGCACGCGCATCCACCCGGATGCCATGGCGGTGATGGGGTCGGGCAGGCGGCGGCTCCACCGGTCGTTGAGCGCGGACGGCGGCGAAAGGATGATGTGGCCGCGCATGTCCTTGGCGGCAACGCCGGCGGCGGGGCGCAATTCGCCCAGGTCGATGCCGAAATCGGCGTACAGCGCACACATCCGTTCCATCGCGCCGTGGATATAGATGGGGTCGTGATGGCCCCGCGCCCGCAATTCGCATATCACCCGCTGCGCCTTGCCCAGCGCATAGGCGCCGACCAGCACGCAGCGGTCGGGATGGGCGTGGAGCACGGTCAGCAGGCGATCCATCTCGCTGCCGGTGTGGGGGTGGCGGAACACCGGCAGGCCAAAGGTCGCCTCGGTGACGAAGATGTCGCAGGGGACGGGCTGGAACGGCGGACAGGTCGGGTCGGGCCGGCGCTTGTAGTCGCCGGTGACGACGACCCGCTCGCCGGCGTGGTCGAGGACGATCTGCGCGGACCCCAGCACATGGCCGGCGGGAACGTAGCGGATGGTGACCCCGCCCAGCCGCATCTCTTCGCCATAGGCCATCGCCGTGCCCGATGCCGTGCCATAGCGCAGGCCCATGATCGCCAGCGTTTCGCGGGTGGCCCAAACATGGCCGTGCCCGCCGCGCGCATGATCGGCATGGCCGTGCGTGACGAGCGCCCGGTCGCGGGGCGTGGACGGATCGATCCAGGCGTCGGCGGGGCGGACATAGATGCCGGTCGGGTGCGGCTCGATCCAGTGATGCGCGGGCATGGCTGAACAAGATGGTGCGGGGCCATGTGGTTCCGCAAGGCCATCATATAATCGTAACGCGCTCGTCACGCCGATGACTTTGCAACGCCTTATGAGCCGCCCATCGACCCGGCAGCAAGGAGGCAAGGCCATGGCGTCTGTGGCACATCAGGGGGTGGCGCGCGCCGTTCACCGCCATCGGCACCTGTCCAGGCAGGGGCTGCTGGAACGGGCCTTCACCTTCGCGTTCCGGGGCCTCGTCTATGCCCAGATCTGGGAGGACCCGGTGGTCGACATGGAAGCGTTGGCGATCACGCCCGACTGCCATGTCGTGACCATCGCATCGGGCGGGTGCAATATGCTGAGCTACCTGACCGCCGATCCCCGGCGGATCACCGCCGTCGACCTCAACACCGCGCATGTCGCGCTCGGCCGGCTGAAGCTTGCGGCGGCGCGCGCGCTGCCCGATCATGCGGCGTTCCACCGCTTCTTCGCCCAGGCCGACTGTAGCCAGAATATCGCCGCCTATCGTGCCCATGTCGCGCCGCTGCTCGATGACGCGACCCGGCGCTATTGGGAGGGGCGCGACCTGATCGGGCGGCGGCGGATCGGCGGGTTTGCGCGCGGCATCTACAAGCGCGGGCTGCTGGGCGGGTTCATCGGCGCGGCGCATCTGCTGGCGCGGGTGCATGGCGTCGACCTTCGGCGCATGCTGGCGGCGCGCACGATCGAGGAGCAGAAAGCGATCTACGATGCGGAGCTTGCGCCGCTGTTCGACCGGGCGTTCGTGCGGTGGCTGACGAGCCAGCCCGCATCGCTGTTCGGCCTGGGCATCCCGCCCGCGCAGTTCGATGCGCTGGCCGGCGACGAGCCAATGGACGCGGTGTTGAAGGCCCGGCTGGAAAAGCTCGCCTGCGGCTTTGCGCTCAAGGATAATTATTTCGCGCGGCAGGCGTTCGGGCGATGCTATGGCCAGGATGGCGGCGCGGCGCTGCCGCCCTATCTGGAGGCGCGGAACCACGAAGCGGTGGCGGCGCGGGCCGGGCGGGTCGATGTGCGGCACGTCAATATGGTGGATTTCCTCAAGGAGAATGCGGCGGGATCGCTCGACCGCTATGTCCTGCTCGACGCGCAGGACTGGATGGACAATGACCAGCTCAATGCGCTGTGGGGCGAAATCACCCGGACCGCGCGGCCGGGCGCGCGGGTGTTGTTCCGCACGGCGGGCGAACCGAGCATATTGCCGGGCCGGGTTCGCGACGACCTGCTTGGCCGATGGCGTTACGAGGCGCGGGCGTCGCGCGATTATACCGCGCACGATCGGTCGGCCATTTATGGCGGCGTGCATCTTTATGTGCTGGAGCGCGCGATGTGAGCGGGCTGCGGCATGGGGCGCTGATGGACAGCGTCTATCGGCGCCAGCGGCATGTCTATGATCTGACGCGTAAATATTATCTGCTGGGGCGCGATCCGATGATCCGCGACCTGGCGCCGCCGCCGGGGGGCACGGTGCTGGAAATCGGTTGCGGCACCGGGCGCAATCTGATCGCGGTGGGGCGGCAATGGCCCGATGCGCGGCTTTACGGCGTGGACATCAGCCAGGCGATGCTCGACACCGCGCAGGTCGCCGTCGAGCGCGTTGGCCTGTGCGGCCGCGTCCGGCTGGGGCGAGGCGATGCTTGCGATTTCGATCCGCAGGCGCTGTTCGGCCAGGCCCGGTTCGACCGCGTGTTCATCAGCTACGCGCTCTCGATGATCCCCGACTGGCAGGGCGCGCTGGAGCAGGCGGCACGGTGCGTCGCGCCCGGCGGTCGGCTGGAGGTGGTCGACTTCGGCCAGCAGGACCGCTTGCCGGGGGTATGGCGCCGCGCGCTGTTCGGCTGGCTCCACGCCTTCCACGTCACCCCCCGCGCCGACCTGCCCCAAGCCATCGAAGCGGTGGCATCGCGGATCGGCGCGACGGCGCATGGCAGGACGCTCTATCGCGGCTATGCGGTGCGGGGCGGGTTGGTACGGGCCTGAAGGGCGGGGGGTATGGCAAAAGCCCACCCCGCCGCGACTAACCTCGCCTGCGGCCCGCCAAGTCTCGCTCCCCCCCCGCTTGCGGGAGGGGCTGGGGGTGGGCTGGTGCTATGTCCGAAAGGGGTGGTTAAGCGAAGGTCCGCTATCAGCGCTGGACCTTGCCAAAACGGACATAAGAAATGCATTATGCAGCATGGCTGTAGCACTTCTCGCGCTACCAAGCGGCGGATCATCGCTGGAATTTGCGCCGGAAGATACCGCTGCCGTGCGTGAAGTGATCGCTGCGCTCTTTGGAGGGATCGCAGAGCGCCTATCGGCGTCTTATTCTACCGTGGCCTTCGCGGGCGAAAGCTTTCTGTTGGAATGGGAATGGGATGAGCCATGTCTGATCGCCACGAATGCGAGAGGGAGCGAATTGCTGTCGCAGATCGAAAAACGTCTAAACGGATAAACGGGTGGACTGCGGACAGTCCGGTTTACGGATGCAACTGTCGTAGAGCAGCATAAAATCCAACGTCACCCCAGCGAAGGCTGGGGTCTCGGGCGGCGGCGCGCTACGATAGGGCATGGCGAGAGGCGGTTACACCTATATCATGACCAATAAGGCAAGAGGCGTTCTCTATGTCGGTGTCACAGCCGACATCGCAGCGCGCGCAGAGCAGCATCGCAACGGCACCGGCTCTGTCTTTTGCAGGAAATATGGCCTGACGCGCCTCGTTCTGGTGGAGCCACATGATGACATCATGCTCGCCATCGCCCGCGAGAAGGCGCTCAAAGCGTGGAAACGGGAATGGAAAATCCGACTTGTAGAGGAAAGCAATCCCGACTGGCGCGACATGACGGAAATCATCCTCTGACCGCCTGAGACCCCAGCCTTCGCTGGGGTGACGCCTGAGGGAGTGGCCGTTTCCAAACAACGGTCCTGCACCTTCCAGCGGCAATTATTGGTCGATTGCCGTAATTCCCCATTTCGTCATCCCGGCTCATGGCCGGGATGACGAGCTAAAACCGCTGTCCTACATCCCGCCGCACATGCGATAAGCCTCGCCGCAGGCTCTTTCCCATCGTCGATCTGTCATCCCGTGCCCGGCCCGATAGGATCAGGCGCAAGCAACAAAATAACAAATCGAGCGGGAAAAGTGCGAAGTTAAGGCCCGCTGCGATGCGACTCAGGCCGCCTGCCGCGCCGCCTTTTCCAGTTCCAGCCGCTCCCAGATTTCGACCAGCGCCTTCACCAGGTCGCGCATCATGGCTTCATCATGGGCGGGGCCGGGGGTGAAGCGCAGCCGTTCGGTGCCGCGCGGCACGGTCGGGTAATTGATCGGCTGCACATAGACGCCATATTCGGCGAGCAATATGTCGCTGATCCGCTTGGCCTTGATCGGATCGCCCACCATCAGCGGCACGATATGCGTGACCGACGGCATCACCGGCAGGCCGGCGTCGGCCATCAGGGCCTTGAGCGTCGCGGCGGCGGCCTGCTGGCCTTCGCGCTCGACGCTGGAGGATTTGAGGTGGCGCACGCTCGCCAGCACGCCCGCGACCAGCACCGGCGACAGCGATGTGGTGAAGATGAAGCCGGGCGCATAGCTGCGGATCACGTCGACGATCATCTGGTCGGCGGCGATATAGCCGCCCATCACGCCGAACGCCTTGCCCAGCGTCCCTTCGATGATGGTCACGCGATCGGCGACGCCGTCGCGTTCGGAAATGCCGCCGCCGCGCGGGCCATACATGCCGACCGCATGCACTTCGTCGAGATAGGTCAGCGCGTTGAACTCGTCGGCCAGGTCGCACAGTGCAGCGATCGGGGCGATGTCGCCATCCATCGAATAGACGCTTTCGAACGCGATCAGCTTGGGCGCGTCGGGATCGGCGGCCTCCAGCAGTTCGCGCAAATGATCGACGTCATTGTGACGGAACACCTGCTTTTCGCAGCCCGAATTGCGGATACCCGCGATCATGCTGGCGTGGTTCAGTTCGTCGGAAAAGACGATGCAGCCAGGCAGCAGCTTTGCGAGCGTCGAGAGCGTCGCTTCGTTCGAAACATAGCCCGACGTGAACAGCAGCGCCGCTTCCTTGCCGTGCAGGTCGGCCAGTTCGCCTTCCAGATCGACATGATAATGGGTGTTGCCGCCGATATTGCGGGTGCCGCCGGAGCCGGCGCCGACATCGTGCAGCGCCTCTTCCATCGCGGCGACGACCTTGGGATGCTGGCCCATGGCGAGATAGTCGTTGGAACACCATACGGTGATCGGCTTTGGCCCGTTATGGCCGTGGAAGCAGCGCGCGTTGGGATAGGCGCCCTTGTTGCGCAGGATATCGATGAACACGCGGTAACGACCCTCGCTATGGAGCCGGTCGATCGCCTGCGCGAAGACATGCTTGTAGTTCACTGCGCCTGTATTCCCTATGCCACACCCGCTTTCACCTAGGCGCATCTACCCGTAGAACGCCGAAATTACCAGCGATAACAGCTCGCATCTAGCCGCGGGCGCGGGCCACGGCCATTGGACATTCGGTCCAGGGAGCAATTACAGCTGTTCGATGCGACCCAGGCCATAGCCCGCAAGTGCGGGCGCAAGGCGGCGGACATCGTCGTCGACGCGGGTGAACACCGCGACGCCCGGTGACGGCATGGCCGGCCAGGGCTGGCCCTGCGTCAGGAAGGCGATGCGCCGTGCGATGCCCTCGCCGCCATGAACGAAGCGCAACGGCCCCAGCCCGGCGCGCTGCGCAGCGGCGGCAAGTTCCGCCTCGACCAAAGGAAAATGGGTGCAGGCGAGCGCGATCACGTCCATGCGGTCGCCGCCCGGCTGGTCGGTCAGGCCAGCGAGCGCGGCGCTGGCAATGTGCGGATCGATCGGGTCGCCGCGCAGCTTCGCTTCGGCCAGTTGCACCAGCGCGGCGCAGCCGTGACGCAGCACCGTGCAATCGGCGCCATGTTCGGCGGCGAGCCGGTCGACATAGGGCTGGCGGACGGTTGCGTCGGTGCCCAGCACACCGAAGACGCGGGTCTTTGACGCCAAGGCGGCGGGCTTTATCGCAGGCACGGTGCCGACGACCGGGATGTCGAGCGCGGCGCGCACATGCTGGAGCGCGATGGTCGACGCGGTATTGCAGGCGATGACCGCGATGCGGGGCCGATAGCGTTCGACCAGGCGACCGAGCAGGGCGGGGATGCGCGCGGCGATTTCGGCTTCGCTGCGGGTGCCATAGGGAAAGCCGGCACTGTCGGCGGCATAGATCACCGGCGCGGTCGGCAGCAGCGCACGAGCGGGCCCAAGGATCGACAGGCCGCCGACGCCGGAATCGAAGAAGAGGACAGGGGATTGGCGCGCGACCGTCATTGACGCGATATGTCGCGGGCGGTGGAGGCGGTGTCAACCGGTTGGCATCGTCGGGCGCCAAGGCTAGGGATTGCTCCGCCCGTTCGCGGCGCTATGGTCGCCGCGCATTCATCTGGCGAGACATATGACCCCGGCTTGGCTCCTCCCCGCGTTCGTTCTGATATTCGCCTATCTGCTTGGGTCGATCCCGTTCGGGCTGCTGCTGACGCGGGCGAGCGGGGCGGGCGACCTGCGGCAGATCGGATCGGGCAATATCGGCGCGACCAACGTGCTGCGCACGGGCCGCAAGGGGCTGGCTGCGGCGACCTTGCTGCTCGATCTGTTCAAGGGCGCGGCGGCGGTGCTGATCGGCGGCTGGCTGGTCGATGGCGGCGGACCGATGGCGGGGGCGATGGCGTTCATCGGCCATTGCTATCCGGTCTGGCTGCGCTTTGCCGGGGGCAAGGGCGTGGCGACGATGATGGGCGTGGTGAGCGCGCTCCACTGGCCCGCCGGGATCGTGTTTGCGGTCGTATGGCTGGGCGCGCTGTTCGGCACGCGATGGTCGTCGGTCGGCGGCATGGCGGCGGCGATCAGCGCGCCCGTGGCGATGTGGGCTTTCGACCGGATCGACCTCATGCCCGTCACGCTGGCGCTGGCGCTGATCGTACTGTGGCGGCATCGGGCGAATATCGCGCGGCTGGCGACGGGGGCCGAACCGAAAATCGGCGGTGGAAAAGCATCGGTATGAGCGAGCAGGAGCGGTTCGACCGCCTGCGTCTCATCCGGTCGCCCCGCATCGGCCCCGTCAGCTATCGGCAATTGCTGGCACGGTTTGGCAATGCGGCGGAGGCGTTGCGGGCGCTGCCTGATCTGGCCGCGCGCGGCGGCGGCCGGGCGAGCATCGCCGATGCAGGCGCAGTGGAGCGCGAGATTGCCGCCACCCGCGCGCTGGGCGCGCGTTACCTGCTGATGGGCGATGCTGGCTATCCTGCGCTGCTCGACCATATGGAGGGCGCGCCGCCCGCATTGATCGTGCGGGGCGATGTCGCTCTGGCCGCGCGACCCTGCGTGGCGATGGTCGGCGCGCGCAATGCTTCCGCGGCGGCGTGCCGGTTTGCGCGAAGCCTTGCCCAGGAACTGGGGCAGCGCGGCGCGGTGGTGGTGTCCGGGCTGGCGCGCGGTATCGATACAGAGGCGCATCGCGGGTCGATCGACAGCGGAACAATCGGCGTCATCGCCAGCGGCATCGACATCGTCTTTCCGCCGGAGAATCGGGATTTGCAGGGCCATGTGGCCGAGCGCGGCCTGCTCGTCACCGAACATCCGCCGGGCGTCCAGCCGCTGGCGCGGCATTTTCCGGCGCGCAACCGTATCATCGCGGGCCTGGCGCTGGGAACGGTGGTGGTGGAGGCCGCGCCCAAGTCCGGGTCGCTCATCACTGCGCGGCTGGCTGGTGAGGCAGGGCGGGAGGTGATGGCCGTGCCGGGATCGCCGCTGGACCCGCGCGCACAGGGGTGCAACAGCCTGATCCGCGAGGGGGCAACGCTGGTGCAGAATGGCGCGGACGTGATGGAGGCGATCGGCACGTTCGACCCGAGGATGGTGCGGCAGGGCAGCTTCGAATTTCTGGGCGAGCCGGCATCCAGCGATGTGGTGGAGCGGGATCGCGCGGCGGTGGTCGCGTTACTGGGGCCGGCTCCGGTGCCCGTGGACGAAATCATCCGCCTGTCGGGCCTTTCGCCGGCCGTGGTGCAGACGGTGCTGCTGGAACTGGAGCTTGCGGACCGGCTGGCGCGCCATGCCGGCGGGAGGGTTTCCCTGTCGTGATGGTCGGGGCAAGGCCATGATCCGGTTCGAGCGTCACATGCGTTCATTTGCAATCGCCCTTGCCTTCCTGGCGGGGTATATCGATGTGCTCGGCTTTCTGACGACGTCGGGCTTCTTCGTTTCGTTCATGAGCGGCAATTCGACGCGACTGGCTGTCGGTGCGTTGCAGAGGCGCGAGGCGATGCTGTAGCGGCCGCTATCCTCATTCTCTGCTTTGTCGCCGGGGTATGCGCTGGCGCGATTGTCGGTGCGAGCGCGGGTCGGCGCCAAAGCGCTGCCATATTGCTGCTGGTGGCGCTCATGGCGGAGATGGCCCGTCGAGCGCAGCAGAACGCTTGACGCCTTCCTCCGCCCCCCTACACACTCGCGCGTATATGTGAGAGATTTCCAAATCGGGGTCATAATGCAGCTTGTCATCGTCGAGTCTCCCGCCAAGGCGAAGACCATCGAGAAATATCTGGGCGGGGATTTTCATGTTCTGGCCAGTTACGGCCATATCCGCGATCTGCCGGCCAAGGATGGATCGGTCGACCCGGACCATGGCTTTGCGATGCAGTGGGAAAATTATGGCGACAAGGGCAAGCAGCTCAAGGCCATCAGCGACGCCGCCAAGCAGGCGAGCCGGCTGATCCTGGCCACCGACCCCGACCGCGAGGGGGAAGCGATCAGCTGGCATGTGCAGGAGGTGCTGCGCGCCAAGAAGGCGCTGCCCGCCGTCGTGGACCGGGTGACGTTCAACGCGATCACCAAGGCGGCGGTGCTGGACGCGATGGCCAAGCCGCGCGCATTGGACGAGGATCTGATCGACGCCTACCGCGCGCGCCGCGCTCTAGACTATCTGGTGGGCTTCACCCTGTCGCCGGTGCTGTGGCGCAAGCTGCCCGGCGCCAAGTCGGCAGGCCGGGTGCAGTCGGTTGCGCTGCGGCTGGTGGTGGAGCGCGAGCGCGAGATCGAGAGCTTCACTCCGCAGGAATATTGGTCGGTCGCCGCCGACATGGAGCAGGATGGCACCGCCTTCACCGCGCGGCTGGTCCGCTGGAAGGGCGAGAAGATCGAGCGGCTGACGATCGGTCGCGAAGGCGATGCGATGGCCGCTAAGGCCGATGTCGAGGCCGGGCGCTTCACGGTGGAGAAGGTCGAGACCAAGCCGCTCACCCGCAACCCGCCGCCGCCTTTCACTACATCGACGCTGCAACAGGAGGCCGCGCGCAAGCTCGGTTTCTCCGCCAGCCATACGATGCGGATCGCGCAGCAACTGTATGAGGATGGCGCGATCACCTACATGCGGACCGACGGCGTGCAGATGGACGGCAGCGCCATTTCTGCCGCGCGCAGGGCGATCGCGGAGCGCTATGACGGCGGCTACGTGCCCGACAAGCCGCGGATCTACCAGACCAAGGCGAAGAATGCGCAGGAAGCGCACGAAGCCATCCGCCCGACCGAGTTTTCGCGCGACAAGGTGGGCAGCGGCGACCATGCGCGGCTCTATGACCTGGTGTTCAAGCGGGCGCTGGCCAGCCAGATGGCGTCGGCGCGGCTGGAACGCACCACGATCGACATGAACGACGCCACCGGCACGCATACGCTGCGCGCAACCGGGCAGGTGGTGATCTTCCCCGGCTTCCTGGCGCTGTATGAGGAAGGCCGCGATGACGTTTCTGCTGCCGACCACGGCAAACATGCCGGGTCGGGGGACGACGATGACGGCAAGCTACTGCCACGCATGAGCGAGGGTGACGCGCCGGCCAAGAAGAAGGTCAGCGCCGAGCAGCATTTCACCCAGCCGCCGCCGCGCTATTCGGAAGCCAGCCTCGTCAAGCGGCTGGAAGAATTGGGCATCGGGCGTCCGTCCACCTATGCCTCGACGCTCCAGGTGCTCAAGGACCGCGACTATGTGCGGATCGAAAAGAACCGCTTTTTCGCCGAGGAAAGCGGGCGGCTGGTCACGGCCTTCCTCGAACGCTTTTTCGAGCGCTATGTCTCCTATGATTTTACCGCGGGGCTTGAGGACGAACTGGACGATATTTCCGGTGGCCGAGCGCAGTGGCAGGCGGTGCTGGAAGCGTTCTGGAAGGATTTCAAGCCCAAGACCGCCGAGGTGATGGAGCAGAAGCCGAGCGACATTACCGCCGCGCTCGACAAGTTTCTGGAGCCGATGCTGTTCCCGCCCAAGGCCGACGGCAGCAATCCGCGCGCTTGCCCGCTTTGTGGTGAGGGGCAATTGTCGTTGCGCGGCGGGCGGTTCGGGGCGTTCATCGCCTGCTCCAACTATCCGGAATGCAAATATACCCGCAAGTTCGGCCAGCCAGGCGGCAAGGATGGCGAGGATACGGGACCCGAAGTGCTGGGGAAGCATCCCGAGACCGGCCAGGATATCGTCAGGAAATCCGGCCGATTTGGTCCCTATATCGAAATGGGCGAAGGCAAGGAGGCCAAGCGCGGGTCGATTCCCAAGGATCTGCCCGATGGCGAACTGACGCTGGACTGGGCTGTCAAACTGCTCAGCCTGCCGCGCGAGATTGGCCTGCACCCCGAAACGGGCAAGCCGATTGTCGCGAATATCGGGCGCTTTGGACCCTATCTGCTGCATGACGGCAAATATGGGCGGCTGTCATCGACGTCGGAGATTTTCGAGGTCGGCATGAACAGCGCGGTCGTTAAGCTGGCCGAAGCCGCCAACCGGGGGCCGCGCAGCGCCGGGCGGGAGCCGCTCAAGGTGCTGGGCGCGCATCCGCGCACGGAGCTGGAGATCAAGCTAATGGAGGGTCGCTATGGCGCTTACGTCACCGACGGCACCACCAACGCGACCCTGCCCAAGACGGTGGACAAGGATGCGCTGACGCTGGAGGAAGCCGCGCAACTGATCGATGCGCGCGCGGCGGCGGCCCCGGCCAAGAAGGGCAAGAAAAAGGCCGCGCCGAAGAAAGCGGCGACGAAGAAGGCCGATACGGCGAAGAAGCCCGGAGCCGCGAAAAAGGCTCCGGCCAAGAAAGCCGCAAAGGAAGCGTGATCGTGGGGCGGTCATGACTACGTCCGCCAAGCCATTTTTCCCCTGGCGTTACGGCATGTTCCTGGCGCTGTTGTCGACGATGGCTCCATTCGCGCTGGTGCTGCCGTGGCCGGAAGCGGTCATGGCCGGCTTCGACGTCGCGGCAATCGCCTTTCTGCTGTCGGTCATTCCGCTGATCGACACGCATGCCGATAGTATCCGGCAACATGCCGCTGCCAATGATGCGAACCGGGGAATGATGCTTCTGCTCACCGCGATCGTGTCGTTCGTGGTCCTGATCGCGGTCGGGCTGGCGACCGTGTGGGAGTATGGCGGGTATGGCGGCGCCGGCATCGCCTTGCTATTGGTGACGCTGGCGAGTGCCTGGCTGTTTTCCAATACCATATATGGGTTGCATTATGCCCATATCTTTTACCTGCCGAACGCGCAGGGCGAAAACAGCAGCGGACTGGCCTTTCCGGGCGAGGACGAGCCGGCCTATTGGGATTTCCTCTATTTCGCCTTCACGCTCGGCATGACGTTCCAGACATCGGACATATCGATCACCACCAGCACGATGCGACGCACGGTCATCCTGCACGGCCTGCTGGCCTTTGCTTTCAACATCGGCGTGCTGGCGTTCACCATCAACGTGCTCGGCGGCTAGGCTATTCCACCCAGTCCAGTCCGATGTCGCGATAGATGCCGCGATCGTCTTCCCAATCTTCCTTCACCTTGACGTGAAGGTAGAGGTGGACCGTGACGCCCAGCAGTTGCGCCAGTTCGGCGCGCGCCTTCGATCCAATTTCCTTGAGCCGCTGGCCGCCCTTGCCAAGCACGATCGCGCGCTGGCTGGTGCGGCCGATCAGGATCTGCTGGTGGATCTCGACCGAGCCGTCGGGACGTTCCTTATATTGTTCTGTATCGACAGCCGCAGCGTAGGGCAGTTCGGCGTGGAGTTGGTGATAGAGTTGTTCGCGCGTGATTTCCGCCGCCAGCATGCGGTCGGTGGCGTCTGACACCTGATCTGCGGGGAAATGCCACGGTCCTCGCGGCATGGCGGCGGCAAAGGCGCTCTTGAGTTCGGGCAGGCCGTCGCCGGTCTGGGCCGAAACGAAATAGGTTTCGGCGATGTCGAGCTTGTCGGTCAGGCGCTGGGTGTGCAGCAGCAGCTTTTCCTTGATCGCGATGTCGACCTTGTTGAGGATCAGCCATTTGCGTTCCTTGCGCGCCGCGAGCGCGTCGATGATCGGCTCCATCTTGGCGCCGAGACCCGCTTTGCCGTCGACCACCAGCGCGATCAGGTCCGCGCCCTGCGCGCCGCCCCAGGCGGCCTGCACCATCGCGCGGTCCAGCCGGCGCCTGGGTGCGAAGATGCCGGGCGTGTCGACCAGCACCAACTGCGCATCGCCATCGATCGCCACGCCCATGACGCGGGTTCGGGTGGTCTGCGCCTTGGCGCTCGTGATCGCGACCTTTTGGCCCACCAGCGCGTTGACCAGCGTCGATTTGCCCGCATTGGGCGCGCCGACGATGGCGATGACGCCGCAGCGCTTGGCATTTTGTTCTACGATCTCGTTCACTCTGTCTCCGTTCGCGCTGATGCGGTAGCTGCCGCACGGCATAGCATAAATTCAGCCGGTCAGCTTATCCAGCAGCGCGGTGGCTGCGGCCGTTTCGGCTTCCTGCTTCGACCCGCCCTCTGCGCTGGCCTCGCCCGCGCCCTTGATCGATACGGTGACAGCAAAGCGCAGCGCGTGATGAGGGCCGGACTTGCCGGTCATCACATATTCGGGTGGCTTGCGCTTGTGCGCGGCGGCCCATTCCTGAAGCGCGGATTTGGGATGCTTGGGGGCTGCCGCCTGGTTGTCTACGCGGTCGGCCCACAGGCGGCGGACCAGCGCCTTGGCCGCGTCCATGCCGGCATCGAGGAATAGCGCGCCGATCATCGCTTCCATGACGTCGCCCAGAACATTGTCGCTGTCGACCGCGCCATCGTCCCGCGCCTGCTTGCCCAGGATCAGATGCGCAGGCACGCCGACGGCGCGCGCGATGTCGGCGCAGGTTTCGCCCGAAACCAGCACGTTGAAACGACGGGACAGCTTGCCTTCGGGTTCGTCGGGAAAGCGAGCGAACAGCCATTCGGCGATGATGAGACCCAGCACGCGGTCGCCCAGAAATTCGAGCCGTTCGTAATTATTGGCGTTGGCGCTGCCATGGGTCAGCGCCTGGACGAAGCGGCCGGTGTCGACGGGCGCGCGACCCGTCAGCGCTTCCAGCCACGCGCCTGTGTCGGTTCGTATCAAAAACCTTCCCCGATGCGGTCGAAGCGGGCCGCCGTCACCCAGGTCCAGGGCAGCAGCCAGTTGGCGCTGCCATCGGTTGAAAATACCGAAATGAGTGCGCGGCCGACCAGATTTTCCTGGGGAACGAGGCCGATGCCGGCGCCCTCCTGCGCGGGGAAGCGGCTGTCGGCGCTGCGGTCGCGATTGTCGCCCATCATGAACAGCTTGCCGTCGGGCACCAGCACCGTGTCGAAATTGTCCTTGGGGCTGTCGGGAATGAGGTCGAGCACATTATAGCTTTTGGCCGGCCCATCCTTGCCGGCGGGCAGTGTTTCGCGGAATTGGGGATAGCGGCACTGGCGGCCGCCGCCGGGCGCGGCTTCCTCGAACGAGGGGCGGAAGCAGGGGGAGGCATCGCCAGCGCGATTGGCGGCTTCGGTCATATTGGGGGTAACCGGGATGACGAGGTCGGCGACCTTCTGCCGGGGCACGGCCTGGCCGTTCAGATAGACGGTGCCTTCCTGCACCGAAATCAGGTCTCCCGGCAGGCCGATGACGCGCTTGATATAATCGTTTTTCTGGGTCGGAGGCGCCTTGAACACCACCACATCGCCGTGCGCGGGAGTGGACGAAAAAATGCGGCCGGGGATCAACGGAACGCTAAATGGCAATGAGTAGCGCGAATAGCCATAGGGCCATTTGGCCACCAGCAGATAGTCGCCGATGAGCAGGCGCGGCTGCATCGATTCCGACGGGATGTTGAATGGCGAAACGATGAAGCTGCGGAGGATGAAGACGAAGAGGGCGAGCTTGGCGAGGAACCAGAGAAAGTCCCGCGTTTCTGATTTTGCGCTCATGCCGGCTCGTCTTTCCAGTCAAAATGCCCCGAACGCGGGCGTGGCGGCTTTTGCGGCCTGGCATGATCCGCGTCAAGCGTCCGGAGGCGGTGCATTGCCGGGCTTTATTGGCTAGGGAGGAAAGAATCGATGAGTGCGGCGTCGATGTCGATCAGTGATGGAGAATGAAAATGACGAGTGCTGCTCTCGCCGCATTGTCGCAAATGCCGCAAATCGACCTCAGGACGGTGTTCAGGACCGACCCGGTTCGGTTGTCGAAATATGTGCTGTCCCATGGGCCTATCCGGTTCGACTGGTCGAAGACGCACCTGACCGACGCGGTTGTGGCGGGGTTTCTGGACCTTGCAGACGAACGGGGCTTTGCCACCCGTCGCGACGCGCTGTTCGCGGGCGAGGCCGTCAATGTGACCGAAGGGCGTGCGGCCGAGCATCCGGCCGAGCGGGGCGAGGGGCATCCTGAAAGCGTCGCGCGCGCGAAGATACTGCATCAGCGGATGCGCGCGCTGATCGATGCGATCGAGGCCGAGGCGCTGGGGCCCGTGCGACACATATTGCATATCGGCATCGGCGGATCGGCGTTGGGGCCGGAACTGATCGTCGACGCACTGGACGGCGATGGTGCGCGCTATGATGTGGCAATCGTGTCCAATGTCGACGGGGTGGCGCTGGAACGGGTGATGGACCGGTTCGATCCCGCCGCGACGTTGATCGCGATCGCATCGAAA
Source organism: Sphingobium anseongense (assembly GCF_037725245.1). NCBI lineage: Bacteria > Pseudomonadati > Pseudomonadota > Alphaproteobacteria > Sphingomonadales > Sphingobiaceae > Sphingobium > Sphingobium anseongense. The sequence continues at coordinate 221,613 of NZ_JBBJUL010000004.1, forward strand.
ACCTTCACGACCACAGAAACGATGCTCAATGCTGCAAGTGCTATCAACTGGATGATAGAGGCTGGCGTGGACGACCCCTATGGCCGGGTCGTCGCTCTGACCGCCGCGCCTGAAAGGGCGATGGAGTGGGGCGTGGATGAAACGCGGGTGCTGCCGTTCAGCGAAAGCGTCGGCGGGCGCTATTCGCTCTGGTCGTCGATCGGTTTTCCCGCGGCTTTGGCGCTGGGATGGGATGCGTTTGAAAGCCTGCTGGAAGGCGCGGCGACGATGGACCGGCATTTTCGCCTGAGCGACCCGCGTGAGAACGCGCCGTTGATTGCGGCGTTTGTCGATCAATATTATGCGCAGGTGATGAAGTGCCAGACCCGCGCGGTGTTCGCCTATGACGAGCGGCTGGCGCTGTTGCCATCGTACCTGCAACAACTGGAGATGGAGAGCAACGGCAAGGGGGTAACGCTGGATGGCGCGGCCGTGACCGGTATGACGGCGCCCATTACCTGGGGCGGCGTCGGCACCGACGCGCAACATGCGGTGTTCCAGTTGCTGCATCAGGGCACCGTGCTGACGCCGGTTGAATTCATCGCGTCGCGCGAGCCGGGTCATGCGCTCGACCCGGCGCATCACCGCGCGCTGCTGGTCAACTGTTTCGCGCAAGGAGCGGCGTTGATGCAGGGCAGGGGCAATGATGCCGATCCGGCGCGCGCCTATCCTGGCGGGCGGCCGTCGACCACCATCCTGCTGGACGATGTGACGCCGCACGCGCTGGGCGCGCTGATCGCATTCTACGAACATCGTACCTTCGCCAACGCGGTGCTGATGGGGATCAATCCGTTCGACCAGTTCGGCGTGGAACTGGGCAAGGAGATTGCAAGGTCGATAGGGGCTGCGGGCGCGAAGGGTTTCGACCCGTCCACCACGGCGCTGATCGACATCGCGCTGGGCGCGGCCTGACATCATATTAGGAGAGGTGCATGAGCGACTATGATTTCGATCTGTTCGTCATCGGCGCAGGGTCAGGCGGGGTGCGTGCTTCGCGCGTTGCCGCCGCGCACGGCGCCAGGGTCGCGGTTGCCGAGGAGTTTCGCGTCGGCGGCACTTGCGTCATTCGGGGATGCGTTCCCAAGAAGCTGTTGATCTATGGCGCGCATTTCGCCGAGGATTTGAGCGATGCGCGCCGCTTTGGCTGGAACGTCCCCGACTGCGGGTTCGAATGGACGACGCTGCGCGACAATGTGTTGGGCGAGGTCGACCGGCTGGAAGGTCTCTACAAAAATACCCTCGACAGCCACAAGGTCGAGATGATCCCGGAGCGCGCAACCATCACCGGGCCACATGGCGTCAGGCTGGCGAGCGGGCGTGAAGTGAGCGCGAAATATATATTGGTGGCGACCGGCGCCTGGCCGGTCATTCCCGATACGCCCGGCGCCGAACATGGCATTACGTCCAACGAGGTATTCCACCTGGACAGGTGCCCGGGACGCATCGTGATCGTCGGCGGCGGCTATATCGCTAACGAGTTCGCGGGCATCTTTCACCAGTTCGGCAGCCATGTCACCATGGTCAACCGCACCGGCACGCTGCTGCGCGGCTATGAGGAAGCGGTGCGCGACCGGCTGCTGCAAATCTCGATCACCAAGGGAATCAATTTTCGCTTCAACGCGGTGATGGAGAAGATCGAAAAGAACGAGGATGGCACATTGTGCGTCCGCTTCGCCGACGGCGATCCGGTAGCATGCGACACGCTGTTGTTCGCGACCGGTCGGCGGCCGCATGTCGAAGGGCTTGGGCTTGAAAGCGCTGGCGTCGAGGTCAACGACAAGGGCGCGATCAAGGTCGACGATTACAGTCGCACCAGTTGCGAAAGCATCTATGCGGTGGGCGACGTCACCGACCGGGTGCAGTTGACGCCGGTGGCGATCCGCGAGGGCCATGCCTTTGCCGATACCGTGTTCGGCGGCAACCCGCGCATGGTCGACTATAGCTGCATCCCGTCCGCCGTGTTCAGCCATCCGCCGCTGGCCGGGGTCGGTATGACCGAAGCACAGGCGCGCAACAAGCTGGGGACGGTAAAGATCTATACATCCGACTTCCGGCCGATGAAGAACGTGCTGGCCGGACGCGAAGAGAGAGCGCTGTATAAGATGGTGGTGGATGCGACCACCGATCGTGTCGTGGGCCTGCATATGATCGGCCCGGATGCGCCCGAAATATTGCAGGCGGCGGCGGTCGCGGTGAAGGCCGGGCTGACCAAGCAGGATTTCGACGATACTGTCGCGCTGCACCCGAGCATGGCGGAAGAGCTGGTGCTGTTGAAATAGCGGTCAGGCAGCGGGAGCGAAGGTCAGCACCAGCGCATCGCGCCACGCTGGCCGCGTGGGATCGACCGCGTGAATTTCCGTTACACCGTGCAGGATGCGGCGGTCGTCGATCAGCATCGCGTCGCCGGGCCTGGCCAGCATGAATTTGCCCAGCGCCATGCCATCGGGCGCGCCGATGCGGGTGACGCCCTCGCGCACATTGGTCCTGGCGATCAGCATCACCAGCACATGATCGACACCGTCGCGATGCAGGCCTTCGGGCGTGGGCCGGCCGACATGGCCGGGCCGGGTCTCGATGCGGAACTGGTGCATTTCGACGTGGCGTGGCCGGGGATCGGGAAATGTATCGGCGCACAGGGCAAAGATCGCTTTCGTGACGGGATGGTCGATCACCGCCTGGTCGACCGGGTCGAACCAGCGCTGCACATCGCCATTGAGCGGATTATAGTCCCGGCTTTGGAAATGGGGCCGGTGGGCGAGTCGCCCGAAATCGCGTCCCGTGCAGCGAAAGGTCGCATGCGCGCGGCGGCGATAGCGTCCGCCATCGGCCATATAGAGGTCTGGTCCCAGATGATCCCATGATGCCGCGAAATCGGCCCACCCTGTGCGAGCCGCCTCGCCCAGCAGGCCGAAGGTCCGGTCCGCGGCGATACGGGCAAGGCCGTGGGCGGCGATATCGGCGCGCAGATGCGTTGCCAGCGTGGCTTGGGTGTCGATCATGACCATCGGATAGGTGATAGCAGGGACGAGCGACAGGGCCGCTTTCCGCAGGGTGGCGGTTCACCCGATCCAGTAGGGGACGATCTGCCGGTTGTCCGGATCGACATGGATGGGACGGTCCGCCGGGGGAAAAGCGCGCTGATCGCAGCTTTGGCGGGGGCAGAGGCGACAGCTGACACCGATCGGCGTCGCCGCACCCTCATCCTCCAGCAGCAAGCCGTCGGCATAGACGAAATTGGCTGCGTGCGCGACCTCGCAGCCCAGCACAACCGCGTAGCGGCGCGGGGTGCGGGCGTAGCTGCCCGACGGCTTCACCAGTCCCTTGGCCATCGATACATAGCGCACGCCGTCGGGTGTTTCGCCGAGCTGGACGTTGATGCGGTCGGGGATGGCGACCGCCTCATGCACGTTCCATAGCGGGCAGGCACCGCCGAAGCGCGCGAACTGCAGGCGGGTGGCGCTGTGGCGCTTGGTGATGTTGCCGGCCATGTCGACACGGCAGAAGAAAAAGGGAATGCCGCGCAGACCGGGCCGTTGCAGGGTGGACAGGCGGTGGCAGGCCTGTTCGAAACTGACGCCAAAGCGCCGGGCCAGCCGGTCGATGTCATGCCGCGCCACGCGCGCGGCTTCGCGGAACTGGGCATAGGGCAGCAGCAGCGCGCCGGCGGCATAATTGCCAAGGCCGATCGTGAGCAGGCGATCCGCGCCGACGACGGGCAACGCCGCGCGATTGACGATGTCCGCGATCTCCGCCGCGCCTTCCAGCATCATCAGCTGGTGTGCGAGCATGAACTTGCGGCTTTCAGTAGGCAGTGCTGCGTTGATGAACAGCCGCTTTTCCGAAGGCGTGTAGGATCGCAGCGAGGAATCGGGGGTATCGGCCACCAGCGTTTCGATGCCGTGCCGCCGCGCCAGCGCCTCGACCAGCATGCCCTCGTCGAGCGATTGGCCCGCGGTCAGCTTCGCGGCCAGTTCTTCGGCGAGGCAGTCGATGGCGTGGATATAATTGCCGGCTTCATGGAACCAGTCGCGCGCCGCTTCCCAGGGCAGCCGCGCCTCGACCCCATTGTCGCTGGCGATCGCTTCCTCGATCATGTTGATCCGCTCGTTGGCGCGCAGATGGGCATTGTACAGATCGACATAGCGCGCCGCGAATTCAGGGAATTGCAGGTGCAGCTTTTCGATTCGCTCCGGCTCCAGCGATGCGCCCGGCAGTTCGGGATGGCCCAGTGCAAAGGTGAATGCGCCCAGCAGATGCTCTTCCTCGCGCTTGTCGAAGCTGGCCCAGTCGACCGGGAAAGCGCCGGCGAGCGCTGCCTTCACCTTGGCCGTCAAAGGGCGGTCGTCATTCTCAAGCTGCGAGAGATAAGAGACTGAAATGCCCAGCGCGAGCGCCATTGTCGCCTGGTCCATTCGGTGGTCGAGGCGGAGCTGTCTAAGCCTGGGGCCAGCGAAGATGCGAGTGCCGCGCGCCATGAAAGAGCTATATTTGCAAAATCGGTATTTGCAAATCCGCAAATTTGCATTTGCGAAATGGCCGCAGCTTTGAGAAGGGGGGGCGTCACATTTGGCCCGCCTCGGACGGAGAACCGCCGCACATGTCGAAACTTGCCATCATCGAGAAGCTCGAAGCCAAGCGCGAGGGCGCCCGCATGGGCGGCGGCCAGCGTCGTATCGACGCCCAGCACGCGAAGGGCAAGTTGACTGCCCGCGAGCGGATCGAAGTGCTGCTGGACGAACATAGCTTTGAAGAACTCGACATGTATGTCGAGCATAATTGCGTCGATTTCGGCATGAACGAACAGCATATTCCAGGCGACGGCGTGGTAACCGGGTCGGGCACGATCAACGGTCGGCTGGTTTTCGTCTTCAGCCAGGACTTTACCGTGTATGGCGGCGCGGTGTCGGAACGGCATGCGATGAAGATATGCAAGATCATGGACATGGCGCTGAAGGTCGGCGCGCCCGTGATCGGCCTCAACGACTCCGGCGGCGCGCGCATTCAGGAGGGTGTGGCATCGCTCGCCGGCTATGCCGAGATTTTCCAGCGCAATGTGCTCGCCTCGGGCGTGGTGCCGCAGATCAGTGTCATTATGGGGCCATGTGCGGGCGGCGCGGTCTATTCGCCGGCGATGACCGACTTCATCTTCATGGTGAAGGACAGCTCCTTCATGTTCGTGACCGGGCCGGACGTGGTCAAGACTGTCACCAACGAAGTGGTGACGCAGGAAGAACTGGGCGGCGCCGTCACGCACACGACCAAGTCGGGCGTAGCCGACATGGCGTTCGAGAATGACGTCGAGGCGCTGCTGGCGGTGCGTGACTTTGTTGATTTCCTGCCGGCTTCGAACAAGGGACCCGTGCCGGAACGCCCGACCGCCGACCCGTGGGACCGGATCGAACCGAGCCTGGACACGCTGATCCCGGCTAACGCCAACCAGCCCTATGACATGCATGAACTGATCCGGAAGATCGTCGATGAAGGCGATTTCTTCGAGGTGCAGCCAGCCCATGCCGGCAACATCATCTGCGGCTTTGGCCGGGTCGAGGGCAAGACCATCGGCATCGTCGCTAACCAGCCGTTCGTGCTGGCCGGCGTGCTCGACATCAATTCATCGAAGAAGGCGGGGCGTTTCGTCCGCTTTTGCGATGCGTTCGACATTCCGATCGTCACGCTGGTCGATGTGCCGGGGTTCCTGCCGGGCACCGCGCAGGAACATAACGGCATCATCAAGCATGGCGCCAAGCTGCTGTTTGCCTATGCCGAAGCCACCGTGCCCAAGATTACCGTCATCACGCGCAAGGCCTATGGCGGCGCTTATGACGTCATGTCTTCCAAGCATCTGCGCGGCGACCTGAACTATGCCTGGCCGACTGCGGAAATCGCGGTGATGGGCGCAAAGGGCGCGGTGGAAATCATCTTCCGTGGCAAATCGACCGAAGAGATCGCGGAAAAGACCAAGGAATATGAAGACCGCTTCGCCAATCCGTTCGTGGCGGCGAGCAAGGGCTTCATCGACGAAGTGATCCAGCCGCATTCGACGCGCCGCCGCATTGCGCTCGGCCTGCGCAAGTTGCGTAACAAGGCGCTCGAAAATCCCTGGAAAAAGCACGATAACATCCCGCTTTGACCGCGGCGCGAAAGAAGAAAAATGGAAAATATCTACATCATCAGCGGCGTCCGCACCGCGATCGGCGATTTCGGCGGCACGCTCAAGGATATGGCGCCTGCAACGCTGGGCAAGCTGGTAATTGCCGAGGCGATCAAGCGCGCCGGGATCGAGGGGCGCGATGTCCAGCACGTCGTTATGGGTCAGGCGATCCCCAGCGAGCCGCGTGACTCCTACGTCGCGCGCATCGCCGCTGTCGAGGCAGGCGTGCCGATCGAGGCTCCGGCGCTGACCGTCAATCGCCTGTGCGCTTCGGGGATGCAGGCGATCGTATCGGGCGCGCAGATGATCGCGCTGGGCGAAGCGGAGGTCGTCGTGTCGGGCGGCACCGAGGTCATGAGCAAGTCGCCCTATGTGCTGACCGCGAGCCGCTGGGGCCAGAAAATGGGCAACATGACCGCGATCGACGCGATGCTGGGCGTTTTGTCCGATCCGTTCGAAGGCATTCATATGGGTGTGACGGCGGAAAATGTCGCGACCCGCTATCAGGTCACGCGCGAAGATCAGGATGCGCTGGCCGTCGAAAGCCATCGTCGCGCTGCCTTGGCGCAGGCGGAAGGTCGGTTTGACACGCAGATCCTGCCGGTCGAACTCAAGACCCGCAAGGGCGTCACCGAGTTCAAGACCGATGAGCATGTCCGCACCGACGTCTCGCTAGACAGCATGGCGAAGCTGCGTCCGGCCTTTGAAAAGGAAGGCTCGGTAACCGCCGGCAATGCCTCGGGCCTGAACGATGGAGCCGCTGCCGTTGTGCTTGCGTCGCAGGCCGCGGTCGACGCCAAGGGGCTCAAGCCGATGGCGAAGCTGATCGGATGGGGTTATGCCGGGGTCGAGCCGAGCCTTATGGGCATCGGGCCGGTGAAGGCCGTGCCGATCGCGCTTAGGCGGGCCGGATTGACGCTCGACGATATCGACGTGATCGAGGCCAATGAGGCTTTCGCTTCGCAAAGCTGCGCCGTAGCCCGCGAACTGGGCTTCGACCCCGACAAGGTCAATCCCAATGGATCGGGCATTTCGCTGGGGCATCCGGTGGGCGCATCGGGCGCGATCATCACCGTCAAGCTGCTCTATGAGCTTGAGCGGACCGGTGGCCGCTATGGCCTGGCGACGATGTGCGTCGGCGGCGGGCAGGGCATCGCCATCGTCGTGGAAAGGGTGGAGCCATGAAGCTTGGTCGCCTGAACCATATCGGTGTCGCGACGCCGAGCCTGGAAAAGAGCATCGCCTATTACCGCGACATCATGGGCTCGACCAAGATTCACGAGCCCTTCGACCTGCCGGCGCAGGGGGTGAAGGTATGCTTTGTCGATACCCCCGGTGAGAACGGAACGGCGGGAACGCAGATCGAACTGATCGAACCATTCGACGAAAGCTCGCCGATCACGGCCTTCATCGCCAAAAATCCGGCGGGCGGGCAGCATCATATGTGCTACGAAGTGCCCGACATTCAGGAGGCGAAGGCCTGGTTCGAAGCGAAGGGCGCACGCGTACTGGGCGAGCCGCGCATCGGGGCACATGGCACGCTGATCTTTTTCGTGCATCCCAAGGACATGAACGGAGTACTGACCGAGATCATGGAGACGCCGAAAGCGGCGCACTAGGCCTAAAGACCCTCTTCCCTGGGGAGAGGAGGGGCCCGCCGCGCAGCGGTGGGAGGGTGAGGGGTTCCGCCCCATCGCGAGGTCCACCCCCTCAACAACTTCGGCTAGCGGACAAGCCGCCAAGCCTGCATATCCTCTCCCTCAAGGGAGAGGGGAGAAGAGTGCAAATGACCGAGAAGCCGACGCTGGACCAATGGACCGCCGCAGCCGCCAAGGAAGTGAAGGGCAAGGACCTGACCTGGCGGACGCCGGAGGGGATCGACGTCAAGCCGCTCTACACGGCCGACGATGTGACGGCCGATCCGGGTCTTCCCGGTTTTGCGCCATTCACGCGGGGCGTACGTGCGTCAATGTATGCGGGCCGGCCCTGGACCATTCGCCAATATGCAGGCTTTTCGACCGCCGAGGAATCCAACGCCTTCTATCGCCGCAACCTGGCGGCGGGGCAGAAGGGGTTGAGCGTCGCTTTCGACCTCGCGACCCATCGCGGTTATGACAGCGACCACCCGCGCGTGACCGGCGATGTCGGCAAGGCGGGCGTCGCGATCGACAGCGTCGAGGACATGAAGATCCTGTTCGACGGCATTCCGCTCGACCAGATGTCGGTTTCGATGACGATGAACGGCGCGGTGATTCCGATCCTGGCATTCTTCGTCGTTGCGGGCGAAGAGCAGGGGGTCGATCGCAAGCTGCTCGATGGGACCATCCAGAACGACATCCTCAAGGAGTTCATGGTTCGCAACACCTATATCTACCCGCCCGAACCATCAATGCGGATCATCAGCGATATTTTCGGCTATACGTCGCGCGAGATGCCAAAGTTCAACAGCATCTCCATTTCCGGCTACCATATGCAGGAAGCCGGTGCGACGCAGGTACAGGAACTGGCCTTCACCATCGCCGATGGCATGGAATATGTGAAATATGGCGTGGCGTCGGGCCTCGACATCGACAAATTTGCCGGGCGCCTGAGCTTCTTCTTCGCGATCGGCATGAACTTCTTCATGGAAATCGCCAAGCTGCGGGCGGCGCGCGTGTTATGGCATCGCGCCATGACGGAGCTGGGCGCGAAGGACGAGCGCAGCAAGATGTTGCGTACCCATTGTCAGACCAGCGGCGTGTCGCTGACCGAGCAGGATCCGTATAACAACGTCATGCGCACCACGATCGAGGCGATGGCCGCGATGCTGGGCGGCACCCAGTCGCTGCATACCAACGCGCTCGACGAGGCGATTGCGCTGCCCACCGACTTTTCCGCCCGGATCGCGCGTAACACGCAGATCGTGATCCAGGAAGAAACCGGCATGACCAAGGTGGTCGATCCGCTCGGCGGCTCCTATTATGTCGAGGCGCTGACGCAGCAGCTGGTCGACGCCGCGCAGGAGATCATCGACAAGGTACAGGCCGATGGCGGCATGGCGAAGGCCGTGGCGGCTGGATGGCCCAAGGCGATGATCGAGACGGCGGCGGCGGCGCGCCAGGCGCGGGTGGACCGTGGCGACGATGTGATCGTGGGCGTCAACAAATACCGCCTCGCGAACGAGGACCTGCTTGAAACGCTGGACATCGACAACGCCAAGGTCCGTGAGGGGCAGATCGCCCGCATCAAGAAGATGAAGGCCGAGCGCGACGAAGCCAAGTGCCAGGCGGCGTTGCAGGCGCTGCGGGAAGGCGCCGCGCAGCCATCGAGCATCGAGAACAACCTGCTCGCGCTCGCGGTCGAATGCGCCCGCGCTCGCGCGACGCTGGGCGAAATCTCCTTTGCCATGGAAGAGAGCTTCGACCGCTATGGCACCCAGCCCACGCCGGTGAAGGGCGTCTATTCCGCGCCCTATAAGGGCGACCCGCGCTGGCAGCAGATCCTTGACGGCGTGCAGGCCGTCGAGCGGCGCCTTGGTCGCAAGCCCAAATTGCTCGTCGCCAAGATGGGGCAGGATGGGCACGACCGGGGCGCCAATGTGATCGCGTCGGCTTTTGGCGACATGGGATTCGATATCGTGTCGGGGCCGCTGTTCCAGACACCGGACGAAACCGTGGTGCTGGCGCTGCAGAATGAGGTCGATGTCGTCGGCGCTTCCTCACTCGCGGCCGGGCACAAGACGCTGATCCCCGAACTGATTGCGAAGCTGCGCGAAGCCGGGCGCACCGATGTCAAGGTCATCGCCGGCGGCGTCATCCCGCCACAGGACTATGACTATCTGCGTGACGCCGGGGTGCAGGGCATTTATGGGCCGGGTTCCAACGTCGTGGAATGCGCCGCCGATGTGCTGCGCCTCCTCGGCCACAACATGCCCCCGGCGGGGCTGGGGGAAGCTGCGTGACCATGACCGCCCGCACCGACTGGACGCGCGAGGAAATCGCCGCGCTGTTCGACCTTCCGTTCAACGACCTGATGTTCGAAGCGCAGTCGATCCACCGCGCCAACCACCCGCGCAACGCGGTGCAGCTTTCGACGTTGCTCTCGATCAAGACCGGCGGTTGCCCGGAGGATTGCGGCTATTGCTCGCAGTCGACGGAGGCGGACAGCGGCCTCAAGGCGACCAAGCTGATGGACGTGCAGGCCGTGCTGCAGGCGGCGGCGCAGGCCAAGGACCATGGATCGGGCCGCTTCTGCATGGGCGCCGCCTGGCGCAATCCCAAGCAGCGCGACATGCCCAAGCTGGTCGCCATGGTGCAGGGCGTGCGCGCCATGGGCATGGAAACCTGCATGACGCTGGGGATGCTGGACGAGGGGCAGGCGAAGACGCTGGCCGACGCGGGGTTGGATTACTACAACCACAACATCGACACTTCGCCGGAAAACTACGCCAACGTCATTACGACGCGGACTTTCGCGGACCGGATCGAGACGCTGGAAAATGTCCGCAATGCTGGCATCAATGTCTGCTGCGGGGGCATCGTTGGCATGGGCGAGACGCGGAGCGACCGCATCGGCTTCCTCCACGCGCTGGCCACCATGCCGCACCCCGAAAGCGTGCCGATCAACGCGCTGGTCCCGGTCGCGGGCACGGTGTTGGGCGACATGCTCAAGGACACGCCACTCGCGAAGATCGACGAGGTGGAATTCGTCCGCACCGTCGCCGTCGCGCGGATCGTCATGCCGCAGTCGATGGTGCGACTGTCGGCGGGGCGCGAGAGCATGAGCGAGGCGTGCCAGGCACTCTGCTTCATGGCCGGCGCGAACAGCATCTTCACCGGCGACAAGCTGCTGACCGCCGCGAATGCCGGCGACGACAAGGATGCCGCGTTGCTGGGGAAGCTGGGTATGACAGCGATGGCCGCCCAGCGGCATGGGCATCTGGAGGCGGCGGAGTGATTCAAGGTTTGGCTTTTCGAAAGCCCCTCCCCTTCAGGGGAGGGGTTGGGGTGGGGCCTGTCCTCCTGACGCAGCCCATGGGGCGAGGCCCCACCCCCAACCCCTCCCCTAAAGAGGAGAGGAGTCAGGTAGGCACTACCTTCGTCACCCCGGACTTGATCCGGGGTCTCGCTTTTCTTCTGCATGGCGCGAAGGCAGCGGGATGCCGGATCAAGTCCGGCATGACAGGCGAGTGCGAGTTTGGGGTGGCGTGATGCGTCTCCGCCCTCTTCGTCATGCTGAACTTGTTTCAGCATCCATTTCTCCCCCCGCGATGCGGTCGATTGGGGCACGATGGACCCTGAAACAAGTTCAGGGTAACGGTCTTTATTTGGACGCGGCGTTGTGAAAATTTCGCTTAAGCTGGGTCTTTCGGCCGCTGCATTGATCGTATTAGCACCTGCATTCTTTGTGGCTGCGTGGCTGGTCGCCGGGTTTTTAATAGGTCATTCGATAGGAATTTCGCCCGACTGGGAATGGCCCATTGCTGGAGCGTTCTTTCTGCTCTTCATTTTGTCAGAAACACTCATCTTATCTTTTATTTGGCGGGAATCCTGATTAATGATCAAAAAAATCCTGATCGCGAACCGTGGCGAAATCGCGTGTCGTGTCATGCGCACGGCCAAGAAGATGGGCATCAAGACCGTCGCGGTCTATTCCGACGCCGACGCGCGCGCGCCGCATGTGCTGATGGCCGATGAGGCGGTGCATATCGGCCCGTCGCCCGCCGCCCAGTCCTATCTGCTGGCCGACAAGATCATCGCTGCGTGCAAGCAGACCGGCGCCGACGCGGTCCACCCCGGCTATGGCTTCCTTTCGGAGCGCGAGAGCTTCCGCAACGCGCTCGACGCAGAGGGCATCATCTTCGTCGGTCCCCCGGCCAACGCGATCGCCGCCATGGGCGACAAGATCGAGTCCAAGAAGTTGGCTTTGGAAGCAGGCGTCAATGTCGTCCCCGGCTTCGTCGGCGTGATCGACGACACCGAACATGCCGTCAAAATCTCCAACGAGATCGGCTATCCGGTGATGATGAAGGCGTCGGCCGGCGGCGGCGGCAAGGGGATGCGCCTTGCCTATAGCGAACAGGACGTCCGCGAAGGCTTCGAGGCGACCAAGCGCGAGGGTCTCGCCTCCTTCGGCGACGACCGCGTGTTCATCGAGAAGTTCATCGAAAGCCCGCGCCATATTGAAATCCAGGTGCTGGGCGACCAGCATGGCAATATCGTCTATTTGAACGAACGTGAATGTTCGATTCAGCGCCGCCACCAGAAGGTGGTCGAGGAAGCACCATCGCCCTTCGTGTTGCCGGAGATGCGCAAGAAGATGGGCGAACAGTGCGTCGCGCTCGCCCGCGCTGTCGGCTATTTCAGCGCCGGCACGGTCGAACTGATCGTCTCGGGCGAGGACAAGACCGGCGACGGCTTCTACTTCCTGGAGATGAACACCCGGCTTCAGGTCGAGCATCCCGTCACCGAGGAAATCACCGGCGTCGACCTGGTCGAGCAGATGATCCGCGTTGCGAACGGCGAGGCGCTGAGCTTCACCCAGGACGACGTCAAGATCAACGGCTGGGCGATCGAGAACCGTGTCTATGCCGAAGACCCCTATCGCGGCTTCCTGCCGTCCACCGGTCGCCTGATCCGCTATAACCCGCCCGAGACCGGCAATGGCGTTCGCGTCGATGACGGTGTCGAGGAAGGCGGCGAGGTCAGCATGTTCTATGACCCGATGATCGCCAAGCTGATCACCTGGGCGCCCACGCGGCTCGAAGCCATCGACAAGCAGATCGTCGCGCTCGACAAATTCGAGATTGACGGGCCCGGGCATAATATCGATTTCGTGTCCGCCCTGATGCAGCATGAGCGGTTCCGTTCGGGCAATATCACCACCGGCTTCATTGCCGAGGAATATCCTGACGGCTTCCAGGGCGCGCCCGCGTCGCCGGAACTGTTGCGCAAGCTGGCCGCGGTAGGCGCCTTTGCCGCGATGGCGCAGGCCGACCGCGCCCGCCGGATCGAGGGGCAACTGGGCAAGAAGCTCAAGGCACCCACCGGCTGGCAGGTGAAGATCGGGACCGGCGACGACGCCACCCTCTATGACGTCGTTATTAGCGGCGATGACGTTACCGTGAATGGAACCGCGCTGGACATGAGCCTTGAATATACGCCGGGCGACCGGCTGATCGAGGCGGAATTCGATGGCGAGGAACTGGCGGTCAAGATTGCTCCGGTGCGCGCAGGCTTCATACTGACCGCCCACGGCGCTAGTCATAAGCTGCGCATCCTGCCCGCGCATGCCGCGCCCTATGCTGCGCATATGATCGACAAGATTCCGCCCGATCTCTCGCGTTTCCTGATTTGCCCGATGCCCGGCCTGCTGGTTGCGCTGCATGTCAAGGAAGGCGACAAGGTCGAAGCCGGCCAGCCGCTGGCGGTGATCGAAGCGATGAAGATGGAGAATATCCTGCGCGCGGGAAAATCCGGCGTGGTCAAGAGCGTATCGGCCGCTCAGGGCGAAAGCCTGCCGGTCGATGCGATCATCCTCGAAATGGAATAGGTCTGGATCGGCGCTTCCGGCCCAGCCAGGCGCTGATCTCGATGCTTGTTTTGTAGCGTTGGTTGCCGGAGCGGCGACGGGCTTTGCGCGCGTCGCCGCAACGCCGTTCGCGGGCCTCATCACATTTGTCCTGCCGGATATGATCAATATCGGGAGAACTGTACCTGCCGCGCTTCGAAATGCTGCTGATCGCAGGAAGGCAATCGGCACCTGAAGATCGCCAGGCCGCTGCCACGGCGCGGTGCCGCGTGAGTTAGTGCAGGGCATTCATCTCGCCGGCTATCCATGCGAGGCGATTTTCGAAGATTAGAGCATCTTGCGGAAATGGGAAAACCGGCTTTCCGCCAAAAACGAAGCGAAAACATAGACCTGGAGCGCGCCAATTGCGTCGGACTAAGCGTGGCGCGCTCTAGAGGCGGTCCATCCTCAGCCAAGTTGGATCACCTACCCACGCTTTCGCAAAAGCGGCTTGGGCGGCTGCGGCCTGTGCTGTCCTACCCAGCGCACGATGCGACGACGCCACACCATAAATGGCCCATCCATTGTTGGGAGAGCGCGCCAACGCAGTGGTAAAAGCAGCCAGCGCCTCGTCATAACGGCGCTGGCGATACAGCACGCCACCCAGCGATTGATGGATGGGATAATACCAAAATGGCGGCTCCATATAGGGGATAGAAGCTTCGATTTCGATGGCGCTCCGATAGAGTTTCTCGGCGTCGCGATACTGGCCGCTGGCATCGGCCCAACGCGCCGCAGCCACCATTTCCGCCAGTTGCAGGAGGTCGCGCGCAGGCACACCTTGGTCGATCATCGGCTGCAAGCTATCGCTTTGGCGCAGCGCGCGCAGATTTGACAATTGCTGGTCGAAGCCTGCCCGGTTCCTCTGCAGGGCATAGGCGAGTGCGCGGGCATAATGATAGATCGCGGTTGCATAGGGCAACCGTCCATCGGGCGCGCGCATTGCGAGGATCTGCCTGGGCGCGGCGAATTGCGCCGCGGCGAAATAGGGTGCGGCATGTATCGCCTGGACCCACGCGATCCTGGCGCTGGTGGCAGGATCAAGAATTTGTTCCAGCCGTCGAGATTCGCGAATGGCGGTGGCCATGTCTCCCGCCATCTGCGCAGACGTGACGATGAAGTGAACATTATGCGGATAATAGCCGTAGCGGACCAGGCCGTGGTCTCCGCTTAGCCTGATCCATCGCTCGTCAGCGCGAGCCGCGGCGATGTTGATGCGCATGGAATCCTTCCACCGGCCGACGCGATAATAGATATGCGACGGCATGTGGACCAAATGCGCCGATCCGGCCGCAAGTGGCGTGGCCAGGCGATCTGCTGCCGCTTCTGCGCGCCTTGGATCAGGTCCGTTCTCCATCAGGTGGATGTAAAGATGCGCCGCTTGCGGGTGATCCTGATTTCGCTGGAGTACGGCCTCGACCAGACCAACCGCTTCCGCCAGTCGCGGCTGCGGCGTTCGCCTGTCCGCTTGCCAGTAATCCCATGGGCGGGTGTTCATCGCTGCTTCCGCCGCCAGCAGCGCGATGTCGTCATTTGCCGGCTGTGCCGCTGCCGCCGCCAGCATCGCATCCGCATAGGCGGCATCCAGCGCAGCACGCTCTACATTCGGATCATCCGAATAGCGTTTGGTCATGGCGGTCGTCAGCAGTTGTTCTGCTGCAGTTCCCTTGCGTGCGAGCCATAGAGCATAGCGGGCCAGGCCAACGGCCCGAGCGTTGGAGGCGGGATCCATCGGCGCGTTGATATCTGGGCCAAGGGCAAGCGCTTCTCCCCAGAAGCACATGGCACAGTCGGGATCGAGCCGCTGCCCTTCGCGGAATGAAGCGATCGCCCCTGCGTGATTGAAGCCGTAGGCGAATGCCAGTCCCTGATCGAAATAGCGCTGTACGATCGGAATGGCTGTCGTAATGGGAAAGTGGACGCTTCCCATATTCTCGTAAAGCGGCGCTCGCACATCGGCTGTCGACCGGGTGAAGGGTGCTGCCGCAAACAGCATCGCACGCATCGATCCCCTGGCGATATTCCTGCCACCGCAAAGACTGCGCGCAGATATTGTGGGGTCGAAGCGATCAAGCAGTAACGCCGCATATTTCGGCTGGGGCGGCGGGGCTACACTCATCAGCATGGGAGCCGCCATGCCAAGCGAAAGCGGAAGCCAGATCTTTTTCATCGCCATCTCCTGCACCCTCAAGCCGGTCGATGGACGATCTCCATATCACAGATTTCTTGCTCCTGCACGCGGAGCGACCTTACCCTGCACTCCGTAATCCCACCCGCGAAGCGTGACCTAATCGGCGCCCGCCTGCTCGCTCATCAGGGTTTCGAGAGAACGGCCGGCATATTCGACGCCGTCCGCCGTCACAATTCGCCTATCCTGGTAGCCTGCGTCTCGGACGAATTGCACTGCCTCCCTTAACGAAATGCGCGATATTTCGCAGTCCTCGTACGCCAGCGGCCTTCCCACGCCCAAATACACCTCGCTCATTTCGCTCCAGTCGATATCGACGGCTGCATCTTCATCGAACTCTTCCATTGATCCTGTCCTGATTTAATATGCGTTTCGCGGGATAAGCGATCGCACCATTTATATTTTCCGCCAATCAACCTGCGGATTGCATTATCTGTGACCAGCATCGAATTGCGGAACAAATGCGGGCGACAAGACGCCATTCAAAAATTATTTCCGATAGACTCTCCTCAACTCTCTGATTTTTGTGTCTGCTTTGCGCCTATATGCCGCGCCCTACTTGTATGATCGTGGCGATATTGTTGACAAATGGCGCGGGGCCGGATTCAGAACAGCTATGAAAGAGCGTAGGACAGATGCCGTCGGAGGGCTGATATCGCCTTTGCCCTGCCTCATGGTCGGCCGATGCACCGCTTGATAGTGGTAACAAGGAAAGCGCATCTCGCATATCCGAGATTGGGCTGAATCAATGTCGTCATGCGAGGATAACAAATGGATAATCAATCGGTTGCAATATCGCAGATGCTGGATCGTCAACAAATAACCGATGTCGTTCATCGCTATGCCCGCGCAGCCGACCGGCTCGATGTCGAACTTTTCAAGACCACCTTTTGGGAAGATGGCGGGTTCGATGGCGGCCCGGCAGAAGGGCCAGCGCTGGCAATCATTCCCCAACTGTTCGAAAAGCTGATCCCCGAAATGTGGGAGGTGAGCCAGCACAGCATATCGAACATCCTGATCGAACTGGATGGCGACCGCGCCTATGTCGAAATGTACCTGACCGCATTTCACCTGTCACATCCTACCCATGCCAGCCGCGCGGCGCTGCTGGGAGAGGAAAATGCCCTGGCTGCCGGCTTCAAGGATGATGACGTCATCGAATTTACTTTCGGCGGTCGCTACCTCGACATCTTCGAGCGCAGACAAGGGGAATGGCGCATCTTCAAGCGGAAGATTGTGCCCGCTTTCAATCGCGTGGAATTGTACACCGGGATCAGGGAGGGCGGCCAATATGATCTGCTCAAGCACCGTTCCTCGCGTGACCGGAGCGATCCGGTATATTTGCGATAAGCCGGTGGCCATTCCGGGCTGTCCTCCCATTGGATCGGCGGCTTTTGCATCAACCCTGGCTGGATATGTTGCGACAAAACTATCGAAGGATGTGGGCAAAACCCGCCACGCCCTGGGGTGGAGATAGTCGGCAAGGTGGTTTTTTAGGGGTTGGCACTGTAACGGTTCCAATGCCGCCAAACATCGCTTCGATATTGCTGACATACGACATGACATTTGCGTCGGCGAGCATGTACCAGACCTGTTTCGCTTCCTTGCGGCCCCGGACCAGATCGGCGCGCCGCAACTCGGCCAGTTGCTGGCTGAGCGCGGGTTGGCCGATGCCGGTCATGTTGGCGATCTCGCCAACACTGCGCTCGCCCCGCAACAGGCAGGACAGGATCATCAGCCGCTGCGGCTGAGCGAATATCCTGATCTTTTCCGCGGCATCTGCGGCGGTTTCCCGATCCTCGTACAGCGCGTTCACGCCAGTTTCTCGAACCGGCAGAACCAGTCGGGCGCTGCTTCAGGCGCTTGCGCGGCTGGCAGCAATGTGGGTTTGCCTTTGGTCCATCCTTCCGGCGTCAATCTGTTTGCGCCGTCGACTTGTTGCAGGGCGCACAGCAACCGCAAAATCTCGTCAACCGAACGACCGAGGGTCATATGCCGCCGCCGGAAAATAATGGTGTCGTCTACCTCAAGATACCGGTCAACCAGCTATGATCCCCGGCTTTCCGCGCGCGCGGCCGGTAGGCGGCTGACAATCTGACTGGCGGCGGCGATCATTCTGCTGGCGCTTGCCTGCGGGAGCTTGCGCATTTCATATCTGCAATGTTGGGCGGCATGGCGATCTACCGAGTCACGAAAAGAGCATAAGCGGCTGTCGGCATCACGTTTTCAGGCGGGCGACGTCACTCCATCCTACAGCACGTACCGGCTAAGGTCTGTGTTGCGCGAAATGCCGCCAAGCTGTTTCTCGACATAGGCGGCATCGACCAGCAGCGTTTCGCCGCGCCGGTCCTCGGCATCGAAGCTAACATCCTCCAGCAGCTTTTCCATCACAGTCTGGAGCCGCCGTGCGCCGATATTTTCCACCTGCTCGTTTACCTCGGCGGCGATGCGCGCGATCGCTCTTATACCTTCGGCGGTCAGGTCGATCGTCACATCTTCGGTTGCGAGCAAGGCCTTGTACTGCGTGACCAAGCTGGCCTTGGTGTCGGACAGGATGGCCACGAAATCTTCCTGCGTCAGGGCTTTCAGCTCAACTCTGATCGGCAGGCGTCCCTGCAATTCGGGCAGCAGGTCGCTGGGCTTGGCAACGTGGAACGCGCCCGACGCGATAAACAGGATATGGTCGGTCTTGAGCGGGCCATATTTGGTCGCGACGGTCGTGCCTTCGATCAGGGGAAGCAGGTCCCGCTGCACGCCTTCGCGACTGACAGATCCGCCGCGCACATCGCTGACGGCAATCTTGTCGATCTCGTCGAGAAACACGATGCCGTTCTGTTCGGCGCTGCTGATCGCGATCCGTGCCACATCATCCTGGTCGAGCCGCTTGTCCTGCTCTTCCTCGACCAACTTGTCCCATGCCTGCGCGACCGTCATCTTGCGGCGCTTTTTCTGGTTCTGGCCAAAGGCCTTGGACATCATGTCGGACAGATTGATCATCCCTACCTGACCGCCCATGCCGGGAATTTCCATGGGCATCGAAGGCACGTCTGTGACCTCGACCTCGACCTCTATCTCATTCATCTGGTCATTCTCGATCCGCTGGCGAAAGGACAGGCGCGTCGCCTCGCTCGCTTCCTTGCCTGTCAGGGCGTCAAGCAAACGTCCCATCGCGGCTTCGGAAGCTGCCTCGCGCACGGATTCGCGGCGGCGGTCACGCTCCAGGCGCACGGCCTCTTCGACCAGATCGCGCACGATCTGCTCGACGTCGCGGCCCACATAGCCGACTTCGGTGAACTTGGTCGCTTCGACCTTGACGAAAGGCGCGTCGGCCAGTTTCGCCAAGCGGCGGCTGATTTCGGTTTTGCCACAGCCGGTAGGGCCGATCATCAGGATATTCTTTGGCGTGACCTCGTCGCGCAGCTCGACAGAAAGTTTCTGCCGCCGCCAGCGATTGCGCAGCGCAACAGCTACTGCGCGCTTGGCGTCGGTCTGGCCGATGATGTGCGCGTCGAGTGCAGCTACGATGGCTTTAGGAGTCAAATTGTCGTTCATGGTCATCCATTGCCCGGGCAGCAGGCCAAGGCCATCAGTTTTGAGGAACAGGCAGTTTTGAGGAACAGGCGATAATCGAAAAATCGGTTTTACCAAGTGACAGCTAGGTGGCGCTATCGAGAATTTCGATCGTCAATTGGTCATTGGTGTATACGCAAATATCGGCAGCCACTGCCATGGCCCTGCGCGCAAGCATTTCCGCATCGGCCTCATAATCGACCAGCGCCCTTGCGGCGGCCAGCGCGAAATTGCCACCCGACCCGATCGCTGCAATGCCGCCCACAGGTTCCAGCACATCGCCGTTGCCGGTCAGGATCAGCGTCACTTCACGATCGGCGACTATCATCATCGCTTCGAGATTTCGCAGATATTTATCGGTGCGCCAGTCCTTTGCGAGTTCGACGGCGGATCGCATGAGTTGGCCGTTATGGCGTTCCAACTTGGCTTCCAGCCGCTCGAACAATGTAAAGGCATCCGCAGTGGCTCCCGCAAAACCGCCAATGACCGATCCGTCATGCAGGCGTCTCACCTTGCGGGCGTTAGGCTTCATCACGGTCTGACCCATGGAAACTTGACCATCGCCTGCAATGACGACCTTGCCGTTTCTGCGTGCGGACATGATTGTTGTGCCGTGCCAGACTGGCATGGTGTGGGGATGTTGGCTCGTCATGGTTCGCGATATGGTGAAAGCACGCGCAACCTGCAAGCCGTGCGCCGAAGCGTTTCATTTAGGCGGCAAATCAATGTCAGTCCCGTGAACGCCTGATCGGCTTTATTGACATTGTGCGATGCAGCATGAAATATCGCCGCTCTATGCTTGTGGAAGGACTCGCAATGTCGCTCAAAGCCAAGGCCCAGGATAAGGTCGAGCGCGCCGGGATTGCGAATTATTCCTTCGATAAAGACATATTAGTCATGTGTGGCGTCCGCTATGCGATCGAAGCATGCGATTGCGGAGAGCCCGATTGCGATGGCGTGCGCCTGCGCAAAGCGTTCGACGGCGTGCGCCGCACCATTCAATGATCGGATCGGCGCAATCGCTTGCCGTTCATGCAAGTCATCCCATGGATAGGCGCGCTTGACAGCATCCATCCTGAATGCCAATGGCCGCTTCCTCCCGCACCGGGGGCGCGTAGCTCAGTGGTAGAGCACACCCTTCACACGGGTGGGGTCGTAGGTTCAATCCCTACCGCGCCCACCATGTCTCTGATGGACATGGTTCTATCGTTCAGCCCGACATTGATCTTTTCCCCAGGGGCGCGTTAATCCCGTGTCATAATCTGGAGCGTCCGCACCTGCCGGCGTCGAAAGGATGCAAATGTCATCGATATTGATCCGAGGCCTGGTGATGAGCGTGCTGCCTTTCAATCTCGTCCCGCAAGCTGTCGCCCAGCAGGCGCTGACATTGGAGCGCGTCTTCGCCAGCCCTGACCTCGCCGGACCACAGCCGCGCGCGCTCAAGCTTTCGCCCGACGGTGGGCTGGTCACGCTGCTGAAGCCTCGCGCCGACGACAAGGATCGGCTCGACCTATGGGCTATCAATGCCAGTACCGGGGCGGAGCGGATGCTGGTCGATTCAAAGAAGGCGGGCAGCGGTGCGGAACTTTCCGAAGCCGAGAAAATGCAGCGGGAACGGGACCGCACCGTTGCGGGCAGCACGGGCATTACCAGCTATGACTGGTCCCCTGACGGACGCAGCCTGCTCGTGCCGGTGGATGGCGACCTCTATCTCGCCAGCCTGGATGGACAGGTCCAGCGTTTGACGGATACGCCCGGCGGCGAACTGAATGGCGTTGTCAGCCCCAAGGGCGGCTTTGTCTCATACGTTCGCGACGGCAACCTCTTCGTTCAGCCCGTTGGCGGCACGGCGCGGCAGGTGACGCGAGGCGCTAGCGAGACGGTAAGCTGGGCGATTGCGGAGTTTGTGGCGCAGGAGGAGATGGACCGGCGTACGGGCTATTGGTGGTCGCCGCAGGACGATAGGATCGCGGTGGCGCGGGTGGACGAAGCGCCTGTTGGATTGGTGACGCGGACGTCGATCGGCGGCGAGGGGACGAAAAGCTATCAGCAGCGCTATCCCGCAGCCGGAACGGCCAACGCGCTGGTCGATCTCTACATCGTCAGGCCCGACGGCAGCGGGGAATTGAAGGTCGATCTTGGCCCCGATCCGGACATCTACCTTGCTCGTGTCGATTGGTCCCGCGATGGCCGGACGCTCTATGTCCAGCGCCAGAACCGCGCCCAGACCAGGCTCGACCTGCTGGCGGTCGATCCGTCGACTGGCCAATCGCGGATAATGTTCACCGAACGCGCCAAAAGCTGGATCAACCTGTCAAACAATTTCAGGGCGCTTGCCGATGGCGGCATCCTGTGGTGGTCGGAACGATCCGGCCATGGGCACCTCTACCGGATACGCAATGGCAAATGGATGGCGCTGACCAGTGGCGCGTGGGATGTCCGCGATGTCGTTGGCGTCGATCAGGCCAAGGGCCTGGTATATTTCACAGGCAATCGCGAAACCCCTCTGGAACAGCAGTTCTACGTCACCTCGCTCGAAAAGGCCGCGAAGCCCCGGTTGCTGACGGAAAGCGGGTGGTGGCACGATGTCGTCATGGACGGTTCTGCGCGTCGGGCGATCATCTCGCGCAGCAACAGCGACCAGCCAAAGCAGGTGTATCTGGCCGATGCCCAGGGCCGCCGGCTGCAATGGCTGTCGGAAAATACGCTGACAGAAGAGCATCCTTATGCGCCATATCTCGCAAGCCATGTGAAGACCCGCTTCGGCACCATCAAGGCCGCCGGCGGCGCAACGCTTCATACCCGGATGCTGACGCCGGCGATGAAGCCGGGCGAGCGTTACCCCGTGTTCATGATCCATTATGGCGGGCCGGGCGGCGGCCGGCAGGTGACCAACCAGTGGGGCGGTGCGCTCAATCAATATCTCGTCGATCAGGGCTGGATCGTCTTTGCCATCGACAATCGCGGCACGCCCGATCGCGGCAAGGCGTTCGAGGAGCCGATCCACCGCGCCATGGGGACGGTCGAAGTCGAAGATCAGCTGGCGGGGCTGGCATGGCTGAAGGCGCAGGATTTCGTCGATAGCAGGCGGATCGCGACCTATGGCTGGTCCTATGGCGGCTATATGACGCTCAAGCTGCTGGAAAAAGCGCCGGGTGCGTTCGCGGCAGGCATCGCCGGAGCGCCGGTCACGAAATGGGAACTGTACGATACCCATTATACCGAGCGATATCTGGGGATGCCGCAGGACAAGGACAGCGCCTATCCCGCCGCCGGTGCGATCGAGGAGGCCGACAAGATTAGCGATCCGCTGTTGCTGATCCACGGCATGTCGGACGACAATGTGGTTTTCGATAATTCGACGGCGCTGATGGCCAAGATGCAGGCGTCGGCAACGCCGTTCGAGATGATGGCCTATCCGGGGCAGACCCATCGCGTCGGCGGTCCGGGGATCAGCCTTCACTTGTGGAGCACGATCCTTGCATTTCTCGCTCGGCACGGGCTGAATGGCGGACCGGCCGACTGATCGTCTTCAACCGGGCGCGCCATTCAGCATCGCGCGCCAGTTCGCCACGCTGACGCTGGCCAGATATTCGGCCTGCATCGGAGGGGTGAGTATTTCGACCATCTGCCGCCCTTCGATCCACATTTCGATCACGCCGAAGGCGCCGCCGCGTTTGCGATATTTGGCGGGCCAGCCTTCGCGCGCGGCGATGGTCATGACGGCGGCTTCGTCCAGCGATGTGGCGATGGCGGCATGTGTTGCGGTGAATGGCGACGCTTCGACGGTATCGCCAAACGCGTCGGCATCTCCCTCCGCTTCGCGCAGGACGGTGCCGATCGGATAGACCTCGATCGCAGATCCGCGATCATCATCGGCCAATGCGATCCAGCCATTGTTCGAAACCGGCGGAAAGGGCAGGGCGTCGCCACCCCATATTTCGGCAAGAACCTGTGCAACGTGGCGTGGATCATGTGCCGCGATCGAAACATGAAACAGCATGGACGGCGCCTCTCTGGACTATCACCTGACCGGCCGCATCCTATCATATATGCCTGACGACGGGGAGAGGGGCTGAACCTGCCACTAAGCCCTTATTGCTGGACAATCGCGTCAGTATCGCTATGGGGCCTGCTCCCGCATTTTGTGCATGGAGTGGAGTTAAGGTCATGGGGTACAAGGTCGTCGTCGTTGGTGCCACGGGTAATGTGGGCCGCGAAATGCTGACCATTCTCGCCGAGCGCGAGTTCCCCATTGCCGAGGTCGCAGCGGTCGCTTCGGCGAGGTCGCACGGCACTTCCGTAGATTTCGGCGATACGGGCAAGACGCTCAAGTGCCAGAATCTGGAACATTTCGATTTTCACGGCTGGGATATCGCCCTGTTCGCGGCAGGCAGCGGCCCAACCGCTGAATATGCGCCCAAGGCGGCGGCGTCCGGCTGCGTCGTCATCGACAACAGCTCGCTGTATCGCATGGACCCGGACGTACCGCTGATCGTGCCCGAAGTTAACCCGGACGCGATCGACGGCTATACCAAGAAGAACATCATCGCCAATCCCAACTGCTCGACCGCGCAGATGGTCGTGGCGCTCAAGCCCTTGCACGATGCCGCGACGATCAAGCGCGTGGTCGTCGCCACCTACCAGTCGGTGTCGGGTGCCGGCAAGGAAGGCATGGACGAGCTGTTCGAGCAGAGCCGCAACATCTTCGTCGGCGATCCGGCGGAAGCCAAGAAATTCACCAAGCAGATCGCCTTCAACGTGATCCCGCATATCGATGTCTTCCTGGACGATGGATCGACCAAGGAAGAATGGAAGATGGTCGCGGAAACCAAGAAGATCCTGGATCCCAAGATCAAGGTGACGGCCACCTGTGTGCGGGTGCCGGTGTTCGTTGGGCATAGCGAGGCCATCAACATCGAGTTCGAGCGCGAAATTTCGGCAAAGGAGGCGCAGGATATCCTGCGCGAAGCCCCCGGCGTCATGCTGGTCGATAAGCGCGAGGACGGCGGTTACGTCACCCCGGTCGAATGCGTGGGCGACTATGCGACCTTCATCAGTCGCGTGCGCGAGGACCCGACGGTGGACAGCGGCCTGTCGCTGTGGTGCGTGAGCGACAATCTGCGCAAGGGCGCCGCGCTCAACGCGGTGCAGATCGCGGAACTGCTCGGCCGCCGTCACCTCAAGAAAGGCTGATTTTCAGCATGATCACCGGCGCTGCCGCTGTCTGGAAGGCGCTTCCGACAGGGCAGCGCCGGATGATCGTTTCGCTGTCGGTTGCCGTGGCGATCGCCAATATCGCGCAACCCTATCCCGATCTCGCGCCGCTTCAGCACGGCCCGACGGTCATCCTGATCGTCGCGGCGCCATGGGTGCTGGCGCGATGGCCATTGTCGACCCCCGGCGTCGCGAGCATCTGGCTGTTCCTGCTGCTGCATACGCTGGGCGCGCGCTACATCTATTCCTACGTACCTTATGACGACTGGCTTCAGGGCGTGACGGGATGGCGCATAGGCGGGGCGCGTAACGATTACGACCGGTTCGTGCATCTTGCGTTCGGCGGCCTGCTGACGTTGCCGGTCGCCGAGTTCGCGCGACGATGGAGCGGCATGGGGCAGAGCAGCGCCTTGCTGGTGGCGCTGCTGGCGATCGGCTTTGGCAGCGCCCTTTATGAAATCTTCGAATGGCTGCTGACGATCGTCGCGGCGGGCAGCACCGCCGACTATTATAATGGCCAGCAGGGCGATGGCTGGGACGCCCAAAAGGATATGGCGCTCGCGCTGCTGGGCAGCTCCATTGCTGCCGCCGCGGGCTTGGCCGGCACTCGACATCGACGGGGTTCGGTCATATCGGGCGAAAGCACCGCCACAGATGACAGGACCATGACGTGACCCAGCCTACTATGGAAACGCAGACCATCCATGGGCTGGGCGGCCTTCCCCTGGCCGTGCACGTCATGGGGGCTGGGCGGGACATCGTTCTGATCCATGGCTATTTTTCCAACGCCCACACCAACTGGATCAAATATGGCCATGCCGGGCGGCTGGTGGAGGCGGGCTTCCGCGTCATCATGCCCGACCTGCGTGGCCATGGCGAGAGCGGCAAGCCGCAAGATGCAATTGCCTATCCCCCCGACGCGCTGACCGAGGATGGACTGGCGCTGGTCGCGCAAATGGGACTGACCGATTATGATCTTGGCGGCTATTCCCTGGGCGCGCGCACGACAGTGCGGATGCTTGCCCGTGGCGCGCTGCCGCGCCGGGTGATACTGGCGGGCATGGGATTACGCGGGCTGACCCGGACTATCGACCGGGGCGGCTATTATACCAATGTCCTGACCAACCCCGGCACGTTCGAGCGCGGCACGTCGGAGTGGATGACCGAAGCCTTCCTCAAGACGACCAAGGGCGATCCCGTGGCCATGCTCCACATTCTCAAGACCTTCGTCGATACCCCCCGTGAGGCAATCGCGGCCATCACGCAGCCGACCGACGTCATCTGCGGCGCCGAAGACCAGGATAACGGTTCGGCGCTTGAGCTGGCGGAAACATTGCCCAATGGCCGTTATGTCGAGATTCCGGGCAACCACATGAACGCCGTGACCCGCAAGGAACTGGGTCAGGCGATGGTGGATTTCCTGACCGCCTGACGCGCCTACCGAAAGGGCGGCTCGTTGAAGGCGCGCAGCTTGCGGCTGTGCAGCCGCGCGCCCTGCTGGCGCAGCAGTTCGCAGGCCATCAGGCCGACGCGCAGATGGCCGGCGATCGCCTGCTCATAAAAACGGTTGGCCTGGCCGGGTAGCTTCAGTTCACCATGGATCGGCTTGTCGGATACGCACAGCAACGTGCCATAGGGCACGCGGAAACGATATCCCTGGGCCGCGATGGTCGCTGATTCCATGTCGATCCCGACGGCGCGCGACAGGCTGAATCGCAGTGCCGAATGGGAATAGCGCAGTTCCCAGTTGCGGTCGTCGGTGGTGATCACCGTGCCGGTGCGCAGGCGGCGCTTGAAGTCGTCCGGATCGCCGCCGCCCAGAACCGCTTCGGCCGCACTGGCGAGCGCGACCTGCACTTCGGCGATGGCGGGCACGGGTATTTCGGGCGGCAGCATCTCGTCGAGCACATGATCGTCGCGCAGATAGGCGTGGGCCAGGACATAGTCGCCGATCCGCTGGCTGGGCCGCAACCCGCCGCAATGGCCGATCATCATCCATGCTTCCGGCCGCACGACCGCCAGATGATCGCATATCGTCTTGGCGTTGGACGGGCCGACGCCGATATTGACGAGCGTGATGCCGCTGCGGTCCGGCGCGATCAGATGATAGGCCGGCATTTGATGCTTGCGCCAGGCGCTGTCGGCGATCATCCGCGCGGGATCGGCGGTTGCCGGCGTCACATAGACCCCGCCGGCCCCCGACAGGGCGGTGAAGCGGCTGCCCTCCTGCTTGAGTTCGGCGCAAGCCCAGGCAACGAATTCATCGACATAGCGATGATAGTTCGTAAACAATATATAGCGTTGGACATGTTCGGCAGGTGCGCCGGTATAATGTTTCAGCCGCGCGAGCGAAAAGTCCGTGCGCAAACCGTCGAACAGCGCCAGCGGCCTGTCACCACCCGCGTCGGGAGTGAACAGTCCGTCGGCGATTTCGTCGCCGATCTGCGCCAGTTCGGTCGCCGGGAAATGGCGCGCGAGTTCCGTCGGCGGAATTCCGTCGAGCGCCCCCATATCCAGCCCGTCGAGGACATAGGGGAAGGGAATGGGCTGGTCGCTGATCCCGGTTTCCACATCGACGCCATAATCGCGCACCAGCAGATCGATCTGTTCGGCGAGATAGTCGCCGAACATGTCCGGCCGAGTGACCGTGGTTACATAATCGCCAGGACTGGAAAGGCGGGCGAAGGATCGTCCCGGCGGTGGCGCGCCTCCCTCGCCGACATAGATGACCCGCAAGGCAGGATAGCAGAAGCGTCCATCCGTCCGCGCATCGGGGCCAGGAACGCTGCCGTCGCGGGCATAGGCGCGCATGGCGGCGCGCAGATTTTCAATGGCCTTGCGATAAATCTCGTCCAGTTGCGCGACGATCAGGCGACCCATGCTTTGTGTCATCGCCTGATGTTAGCCCCAATCCATGGCGAACAAAAGACGGCCGGATGATGAAACATAGGATCAACCAATGCTTAAATTCCCGGTGCTAGATCTTGCTCCATGCTGCGCTTCTATCTCACCGTCGACACCGAATTATCATCGGGTCATTTCGCCCGTCGCGGTCGCGCGGGTCTCGATGCCAATTTCGCGAGCGCGATCGACGGGCGGACGGGACGCGGACCGGTGGGGGTCGCCCATCAGATCGACGTACTCGACGCGCATGGCATGAAGGGCGTGTTCTTCGTCGATCCGCTGCCGGCGCTCGCCGTGGGCATCGACGTGATCAAGCGCATCGTCCACCCGATTTTGGAGAGGGAGCATGACGTTCAGCTTCATGCGCACAGCGAATGGTTGAGCTTTGCGACACGATCGCCGGTCGGTGGCCGGACGGGCCGTAACATGAAGGATTTCGACCTGGCTGACCAGACGGCGATCCTGGAGGTCGCCCGCGATTGCCTGGTGGAGGCGGGCGCGCCTGCGCCGGTTGCGTTCCGCGCGGGCAATTACGGCGCCGATGACAATACGCTGCGGGCGCTGGCGCGGCTTGGCATCCGCTATGATACCAGCCTGACGCCGGGCATCAAGGGTGGCGCATGCGACATTTCGATCGTCGGGGACAGGCTGGAGCCGGTAGAGCATCTGGGCGTGATCGAAGTGCCCGTTGCCGCCATCGCGGCGGCGCGCGGCGGGCGGCGACATGCGCAATTGACGGCTCTGTCCGCTGGTGAAATTCTGGCGGCGCTCGACCATGCCGTCGCTCAGCGCCAGACCAGCTTCACGCTCGTTTCGCACAGTTTCGAGCTGCTGGCGCGGGAGCGCGGCGTCCCCAATCGTATCGTCACGCAGCGGTTCGAGCGGCTTTGCGCGGGCATCGCGGCGCGCGCTGCCATCGAAAGCGCAACCTATGCGAACCAGCCGCCGGAGCCGGGGACGGCATATCCGAGCCTGCTGCCGCACAACCCGATACGAACCGCCATTCGACTGGTCGAACAGGCCGCGTCCAACGCCCTTTACTCTCGTCGGCCCCTATTTGGACTCAGGGCGGCCAGCACAGTCCAACCCCCTGTGCCCGCGGTTCAAAGCTGACCGAGCATATGATCAGCCGACGACAGCTTATAGTCGCCGGGCGCCTCGACATTGAGTTCACTGACGATGCCATCCCTGACGATCATCGAAAAGCGCTGCCCGCGCGCGCCCATGCCGAACTTGCTGCCATCCATCTCCAGCCCCAGCGCCTTGACGAAATCGCCATTGCCGTCCGCCAGCATCGTTACCGTTCCGCTCGCGCCCGCGCTCTTGCCCCAGGCATCCATGACGAAGGCGTCATTGACGGCGGTGCAGGCGATCTCGTCGACGCCACGGCCCTTGAGGTCGTCGGCTTTTTCGACGAAGCCCGGCAGATGCTTGGCCGAGCAGGTCGGTGTGAAGGCGCCGGGCACCGAAAACAGCGCCACCGTCCGCCCGGCAAAAAAATCCTCGCTCTTCACCTGTTCCGGCCCGTTTTCGGTCATCGTCGTGAAGGTGGTGCTGGGAAGGGTGTCGCCCCTGGATATGGTCATGTCTGGCTTCCTCGTTCGCGCCGCTCGTGCAGCCTGACCTGGCGAAGTCGTGAGTCATGCCGCTTTAGTCAAGGGTCTTTTGGCGGCGTGGCGTCACCTTGCGAGCCATATGACCGAACGCGCTGTCCTTGCGACATGCCGCCATTGGATTTGCCGGGACACAGCCTATACTCCGTTTATGGATCAGCCTCTCTATTATGCCGGCCAGTTTCTGCTCGCCCTGCCGGGCATGGGTGACGCCCGGTTCGACCATGCGGTGATCGCCCTGTGCATGCATGACGCCAACGGCGCGCTCGGCATCGGGATCGGCGAGGAAATCGACAAGCTGGGCCTGCGCGAGCTTTTGAAAAGCTTCGACATCGACGGCAGCGCCATTCCCGATGGTCCCGTCTATCGCGGCGGGCCGGTGGAGCCGCGACGGGGCTTCGTCCTGCATTCGCTCGACTGGGGCGGACGGGATATGGTGCAGGTCGGAAATGCGTGGGGCCTGTCCGGCTCGCTCGACATATTGAAGGCGATTGCCGCGGGCAAGGGGCCGAGCCGGTATCTGGTGGCGCTTGGCTATGCCGGTTGGGGAGCGGGGCAGCTGGAACAGGAAATGCGCAGCGCCGGATGGTTCCTGACGCAAGCGGACCCCGATCTGATCTTCGACACCCCCACGAACGGGCGTTGGCAACGCGCTTTCGCTTGCGCCGGGGTCGATTCGGCGCATCTGGTGTCCGACGCCGGGTCGGCATAGCCTTCATCGAAGCCGCCGGTCGGGTTTCGCCAGTACATAAAGAATTCTTTATATTCTGTTGCCTTGCGCGGCAGCGGTTGATAAAGCGCGCCCCATCGCCCCCGCGTCGTTCCGACAAGCGCGGTAGGCACCACCCGATGCAATGGAGATTTTCGTGGCCACAGCTCCCGCCACCGCCGTCCAGGACTATGTGATCCGGGACATCAGCCTCGCTGCCTTTGGCCGCAAGGAAATGGACATCGCCGAAACCGAAATGCCGGGCCTGATGGCGCTGCGCAAGGAATTCGGCGAGACCAAGCCGCTCAAGGGCGCGCGGATCACCGGGTCGCTGCACATGACGATCCAGACAGCGGTGTTGATCGAGACGCTGACCGCGCTTGGCGCGCAGGTGCGCTGGGCGACCTGCAACATCTATTCGACGCAGGACCATGCCGCCGCGGCGATCGCCGCGTCGGGCGTGCCCGTATTCGCGGTCAAGGGCGAAAGCCTTGAGGAATATTGGGACTATGTGATCCGCATCTTCGACTGGGGCCAGGACGAAACCTGCAACATGATCCTGGACGATGGCGGCGACGCCACCATGTTCGCGCTGTGGGGCGCGCGGGTCGAGGCGGGCGAGGCACTGTTCACGCCCGGCAACGAGGAAGAGGAAATCTTCGTAGCGACGCTCAAGCGCTTCATTGCCGAACGCCCAGGTTACCTCACGAAGACGGTCCAGAACATCAAGGGCGTGTCGGAAGAAACGACCACCGGCGTTCACCGCCTGTATGAACTGTCGAAGAAGGGCAAGCTGCCCTTCCCGGCGATCAACGTCAACGACAGCGTGACCAAGAGCAAGTTCGACAATCTGTACGGCTGCAAGGAATCGCTGGTGGATGCCATCCGTCGCGCCACCGACGTCATGCTGGCCGGCAAGGTCGCCTGCGTCGCGGGTTTTGGCGATGTCGGCAAGGGTTCGGCCGCTTCGCTGCGCAACGGCGGCGCGCGCGTGCTGGTGACCGAGATCGACCCGATCTGCGCGCTCCAGGCAGCAATGGAAGGCTATGAGGTCGTCACGATGGAGGAAGCCGCCACCCGCGCCGACATCTTCGTCACCGCGACCGGCAACGAAGCGGTGCTGAGGGTCGATCATATGCGCGCGATGAAGAATATGGCGATCGTATCCAATATCGGCCATTTCGACAGCGAGATCGAGATCGCCGGACTGTCCAACATGAAGTGGACCGAGATCAAGCCGCAGGTCGACGAGGTCGAGTTCCCCGACGGCAAGAAGATCATCGTGCTTTCGAAGGGCCGTCTGGTCAACCTGGGCAACGCCACGGGTCATCCCAGCTTCGTCATGTCGTCATCCTTCACCAACCAGGTGCTGGCGCAGATCGAACTGTGGACCGGCGGCGACAAATACGGCAACGGAGTCTATGTTCTGCCCAAGCATCTGGATGAAAAGGTCGCCGAACTGCACCTTGAAAAGCTGGGCGTGAAGCTGACCAAGCTGACCCAACGCCAAGCCGACTATATCGGCGTGCCGGTCGAAGGGCCGTTCAAGCCCGACCATTACCGCTACTGATCAGGCAGGGCAGGGAGCGTCATGGCTCCCTGCCTTTCGCCATCCTGTCGTTCGGTGCTTCACCCTGCCGCCGCTTTGCGATAGTCGATGACCATGCAGGGTGAATTTTCAGCGACAACGGGCGTGGCATTCGCCCCATGATACCCATCACACCGCTGGCGAGCCTGATTTTGGGCGTGGTTCTGGCTGCGTGGCTGGGCGCTGCCGTCTGGGCGCTGGTGACGGGGCATCGGATGCGGCGAAAGGGCGCCTACGCCCAGGATCAGCTCGATCGGCTTACGGAATTGTTGCAGTCGGCACCCGCCATAGTGGCGATCGTCCGGCCCGATGGCCGATTGGAGGCCACCGATCGGCTGACGGCCTGGCTGGGCCTTGAGCGCGCCCCTGCTTTCGCGTCGGAACTGACTGGGCAGAATGGTGGCCTGACGCCCGAGGATGCGGACAATCTGGCGCAGGATATCGCCGCCGCGCAACGCGCCGGCAAAAGCTTTTCGCGCGCCGTCCGCGCCATTGGGTCTTCGCGCTCGCTGATCGTGCGGGGCGCGCCTGCCGGAGACGATATCGCCGCGACAGGAAGCGTCATATTGTGGTTGTTCGATGCGACCGAAAGCCAGTCGGAGATACTGGCGCTCAAGCATCAGGTCGAACAATATCGCGAAGCGCTGGAAACGATTGCGGCGCTGGTCGAGGCCGCGCCGTTCCCGATATGGCATCGCACGCCCGATCAGCGCTTGAGCCTGGTCAACAGCGCCTATGTCGCCGCGGTCGACGGCAAGAACGCAGGTCAGGTGATCGCGGAAGGCGTGGAGCTGGTGGAAGCGGTCGAGGGGCAGGCGCCCGGCGCGGCGGCCGCCAGCGCGGCACTGGCGGGCAAGCCGCTGGAGCGGCTGGTCCCGGCGACGATCGATGGCGAACGGCGAACCATGCGCGTCATCGACATCCCGCTGGGCGATGCGGGTGTGGCGGGATTCGCTATGGATCAGCACGAGCTGGAGCAGGTGCGCGTTGAACAGCGGCGGCAGGAATCCGCGCAGCGCGACCTGCTGGACCGGCTGTCGGCGGGTGTCGCGCAATTTGGCGCCGATCGCGCCCTGCGGTTCTGGAATCAGCCGTTCCTGAGCCTCTTCGCGCTCGATCAGAGCCATTTGACCGACGGGCCGGCTTTCGAGCGCGTGCTCGACCGGATGCGTGAGGCGGGTCGGATTCCTGAACATCGCGATTTCCCCGCGTGGCGGGCCGAACGCCGCGACTGGTTCCTGTCGCCTGATCCCCGCGAGGAGAACTGGCTGCTGGCCGATGGCACGCATTTGCGCGTCTATGCCCAGCCATTGCCCGATGGCGGCCTGCTGCTGATCTTCGAGGACCGCACCGAGCAGGTGCAGTTGTCGAGCGCACGGGACACGCTGCTGCGCGTTCGCACGGCGACATTCGACAATCTGTTCGAATCGATAGGCGTGTTCGCGGCCGACGGCAGGCTGCACCTGTGGAACAGCCGGTTCCGCACCATGTGGGGCATTGCCGAACAAGCGCTGGCGGCGCACCCGCGCATCGACGATCTGATGCAACAGGTCCAGTCGAAGCTGGCCAAGCCGCAACAGGCCAATATCGTTCGCGAACTGGTGCGCGCCGCGACCATCGAACGCAAGCAGCGCGGCGGGCATGTCGGCTTTGCCGATGGTCGTATCTTCGAATTTGCCGCGATTCCCCTGCCCGACGGCAATGCGTTGTTCACGATGCTGGACGTGACCGACAGTCGGCGAATGGAACAGGCGCTGCGCGATCGCAATGAAGCGCTGGAACAGACCGACAAGGTGAAGACCGCCTTCGTCACCAACATGAGCTACGAATTGCGCACGCCGCTGACCAGCATCGCCGGTTTCGCCGAAATGATGAGCCATGGCTATGCTGGCGAATTATCGGACACGGCGCGCGATTATGTGCAGGGGATCATGGACAGCACCAGCCGCCTGGCCATGCTGATCGACAATGTGCTCGACCTGACGCAGGGCGAGGCCGGCACGCTGGCCATCGAAAAGCGGTCGGTCGATCTGGCGGAAATCGCGCGCGCCAGTGCGAAGCGAATCGAGGGCAATGCCGCTGCGAAGCGGATCGAGCTGGTTGTGGATCTGGAGCCTGCGCTGGGTACGGTCATGGGCGATGCGCGGCGGATCGGACAGGCGCTGGATCATTTGCTGGAAAATGCGGTGCGATATTGCGGGGAGGGCGCGCGGGTGCTGCTTCGCGGCGATGTGGTGGACAAGGTGGCGAGATTGATCGTGTCCGACAATGGTCCGGGAATCGACAGCAGCCGGCAGGGAGAACGGGCGGGCCTTGGCCTGCCCCTGGCGCAACGGCTGGCCGAAGCGCATGGGGGCAAGCTGTCGCTGATGTCCGAGCCGGGCCAGGGGACGGTCGCGATTTTGGAACTGCCGCGTGGCTGAAACCATCATGGTGGACAGCGAGGCGGAGATGCTGGCGCTGGGCGCGCGGATCGCGGCCCAGGTGCGGATGGGCGATGTCATCGCGCTGGCAGGTGGACTGGGAGCGGGCAAGACGACGCTCGCGCGCGGCATATTGGCGGCCCTCGGCCTTGACAGCGAGGCGCCCAGCCCCAGCTTTGCGCTGGTCCAGCCCTATGACGTGCCCGAAGTGCGCTTGCCCGTAACGCATGTCGATCTCTATCGGCTGGACGATCCGGCAGAGGTGGATGAACTGGCGCTGGACGACTATCTGCTGGAAAGCCTGTTGATCGTGGAATGGCCCGACAGGATGGGCGACCGGCTATGGCGACACGCCCTTCAGCTGGCCATCGAAGTGGACGAAGCTGGCGGTCGGCGCTTGACAGCGCAGGTGCCGGACGATTGGAGGGACAGATGGTCGCAGATATGATCCCCCCCGCCGCCGCACCAGCCTTCCTCGCCGGGATCGGCTGGGGCGACGCGGCCATCCTGCCGCTGGCGGGAGATGCGTCCTTCCGGCGCTATTTCCGCGTCGTCGATGGTGGCCGGCGAGCGGTGCTGATGGATGCGCCGCCCCCCCATGAAGACCCGCGCCCGTTTATCGCCATTGCCGAGCATCTGGCCGAGCAAGGGTTCGCCGCGCCGGCAATATACGGCCGCGACCTTGCCGATGGACTGGTGTTGATCGAGGATTTCGGCGACCTGCGGCTGAAGGAATATCTTGAGGAAGCGCCTGCCGACGAGATGGCGGTCTATGGTCGCGCCGTCGACCTGCTGGCGGACCTGCACCGCCACCCTGCCGCCGACCTGCCGCCCTATGACCGCGAGGTCTATCTGCGCGAGGCGGGTCTTTTGACGCAATGGTATTGCCCGGCGATCGGCTTGAGCGTTGATGGAGGCGCCTATGTCGCTGCTTGGGACGCGGTGCTGCCGCTGGTCGAACGGAACGCCGTGCCCGGCGTGACCGTGCTGCGCGACTATCATGCGGAAAACATCATGCTGATCGATCGGCCTGCCGCTCACGGCCTTGGCCTGCTGGATTTTCAGGACGCGCTGGTCGGTCATCCGGCCTATGATCTGGTGTCGCTGTTGCAGGATGCCCGCCGCAATGTGCCGCCAGAGATCGAATTGGCGATGGTCGCCCGTTACAAGGCGGCTGCATCGCCCGCAGGCGATTTCGACGCCGCCTATGCGATATTGGGCGCGCAGCGTAACGCCAAGATCATCGGCATCTTCACGCGGCTGTGGCAGCGCGACGGCAAGCCGCGTTACCTGTCCTTTCTGCCGCGCATGTGGGACCTGCTCGAACGCGATCTTGCCCATCCCGCTCTTGGTCCCGTTGCCGACTGGTTTGCCGCCTCTATCCCGGCCAATATGCGCCACCGGGCGCTCGAAGGAATTGCTGCCGCATGATCGATACGGCAATGCTGATGGCGGCAGGGCTGGGCAAGCGGATGCGCCCGTTGACCGCGACGCGCCCCAAGCCGCTGGTCAAGGTCGCGGGCAAGCCGCTGATCGACCATGCGCTCGATCGGCTGGAGGCCGGCGGCATACGCCGCGCGGTGATCAACGTCCATTATCTTGCCGACACCGTCGAGGCTCATCTTCGCACGCGCAAGAGCGCGATGACTCATGTCATTTCCGATGAACGGTCCAAGCTGCTCGAAACGGGCGGGGGTCTGGTCAAGGCCATGCCCTTGCTGGGCCACGCGCCCTTTTTCTGCGTCAACAGTGACAATTTCTGGATCGACGGGCCGCAGGATACGCTGGCGATGATGCGCGGCCTGTGGGACCCTGAGCGAATGGATGCGCTGTTGCTGCTGGTGCCGCTGGCCCGCGCTCATTGCCACAAGGGGCCAGGCGATTTCCACATGGACGCGCGTGGCCGTATCAGCCGGCGCAAACCTTCCCATATTGCGCCATTCGTGTTCACCGGCATCCAGATCATGTCGCCCGCGCTGGTGACCGATCCGCCGGCAGACGTGTTTTCGACCAATATTTTCTGGAACCGGGCCATCGAGGCGGGGCGGCTTTATGGCGTGTCGCATCAGGGGATGTGGTTCGACGTAGGCACGCCGCAGGCGATTCCGGTCGTGGAGGCGATGCTCGCCCATGGGTGAGCGCGCCCGGCCCGCGCTTTACAGCATTCCGGCGCACCGCGCCTTTGCCGATGCGCTTGCCGCCGGGCTGATCGCCAGGCACGGCGCTGATCCGCTGGGACTCGCTCAGGGCATGGTCTTGTTGCCCAATAACCGTGCGGTACGCGCGGTTGGCGATGCATTCGTGCGCGCATCGCACGGCGGGCTGTTGCTGCCCCGCCTGGTAGCGATCGGTGACCCCGAGCTTGGCGAGCGAGCCGGCGGGGCGCTGGACCCGATCGGGGCGGGAATGGATGTTCCTCCGGCGATAGAGCCGATGCAGCGGCTGATGCTGCTGTCCCGCATGGTGCAGGAGGCCCGGCGGGCGCGCGGCCAGCCGGTGGATGCGGGCGAGGCGATCCGGCTGGGGCAGGCGCTCGCCGCCGTGCTCGACCAGATGCATGTCGAACAGGTGCCGGCCAGCGCGCTGGCCGCGCTCAAGCTGACCGATGCGCTTTCAGCGCATTGGCAGACGTCGCTGGATCTGTTCGAGTTGCTGATCGCGCGTTGGCCGCAGGAACTGGCGCGACGGGGAATGATCGACCAGAGCGACCGGCGCAATCGCATGTTCGCGGCGCTTTCGGCGCGCTGGGGGGAAGCCCCGCCCCGCGCCTTTGTCGTTGCGGCGGGTATTTCCACAACCGCGCCCGCTGTCGCGCATCTGCTTGCGCGGGTGGCGACCATGCGGGGAGGGCAGGTGGTGTTCGCGGGCCTCGACCAGCATATGGACGCTGACGAATGGGCGGCGATCGGCCCGTTCGATGCCGACCCGATATCGGGCCATCGCCCGCGCGGAAATGAGTCTCATCCACAATATGCGTTGAAATTGCTGCTCGACCACATGGGCTTCGCGCGGGACGAAGTCGCGCGCTGGCGCTGGGGTTCCGAACATGATGCGCGCGCCGTGCGGGGACGCAATATTTCCAGCGCGATGTTGCCACCCCGGCTGACGGGCAAATGGCGGGACCTCAAGCCAGCCGAGCGAACCCTGAGCGGCGTTACGGCGCTGGAGGTCGCAACCCCGGCCGAGGAAGCGCAGGCGATTGCGATTGCCCTGCGCGAAGCATTGGAAACGCCCGAACGGACGGCGGCGCTAGTGACACCGGACCGGCAGTTGGCGACGCGGGTGTCCGCGCACCTGCGCCGATGGGGCATCGAGGCGGACGACAGCGCCGGGCGGCCCCTGTCCCAACTGCCGCCCGGCACGCTTCTGATCGCCATCGCCGAGGCGGTGGCGGAACGTTTCGCACCGGTGGCACTGCTCGCGCTGCTCAAGCACCCGCTGGTTCGCCGGGGCGATGAGCGGATAGCCTGGCTGGACGGCGTCCGCGAACTCGACATGCTGTTGCGTGGGCCACGTCCCCCTGCGGGACTGGCGGGCATCGATCAGTTGCTGGCCGAGAGGGATGATGACCGGCAGCGTCACAGGCGGCAGGCGGCGCGCGAATGGTGGGCGCAGGCGCGCACGCTATTCGAGCCGATGGAACAGGCATTCGATCTTGCGACCGATCTGTCGAGCCAACTGGCGGCGGTTCGCGACCATGCATCCGCCCTGTCAGGCGATCAGGTGTGGGCGGGGCATCAGGGGCACGCTGCCGCGGCCCTGTTCGCCGAGATGGAAGCGGCCGCCGGCGATGGCCCGGCCGATGCCGATGTTCGCGCGCTGCCGGCGTTGCTCGAACATATGCTGGGCGGTGTTGCCGTGCATCCGCCGCAGGGTGGGCATCCGCGAATAGCGATATTCGGCCTTATCGAAGCACGGCTTGCGCAGGCCGACCTGATGATATTGGCAGGCCTCAATGAAGGAACCTGGCCGGGGTTGCCCACGCCCGACCCGTGGCTGGCGCCCCGCATTCGCCGGGAACTGGGCTTGCCGAGCCTGGAAACCCGCATCGGCCTGTCGGCGCATGATTTCGCTGGCGGACTTGGCGGGCCGCAGGTGTTGATTACCCGATCCCGGCGAGGGGCAAGCGGACCGGCCGTGGCATCGCGATTCTGGCTGCGACTTCGCGCCATGACCGGGGTGCACTGGCGGCAGGCGGACGATCTGGCCGCATGGGCGCGGGGACTGGACCAGCCGCCGAGCCATGCACCGGCCGAGCGTCCCGCACCGTCGCCGCCGCTGGTCAAGCGGCCCAGGACCATTCCGGTGACAGATGTCGACCGGCTGAAGGCCGACCCCTTTGCATTCTATGCGCGCCGCATCCTGCGGCTCGCCCCGCTAGACCCGGTCGACGCCGACCCCAGCGCCGCCTGGCGCGGCACCGCAGTGCACGAGATATTGCAGCGATGGGGCGAGGAAGGTGCGATGGACCCGGCAAAGCTGGAGGACAAGGCCCGCGCGATGTTCCGCCGCGCCGATGCCCATCCGCTGCTGCGCGCGCTGTGGCAGCCGCGCCTCATCGAAGCGATTCGCTGGATCGCGGCGCAGGTGGAGGCGGACCGGGAAGCAGGGCGATCCATTCTGCTGGTCGAGCAGGAAGGGCGGGCCGAGATCGCCGGGGTGACGCTGACGGGAAAGGCCGACCGGATCGATCGAATGCCCGACGGGTCGCTCGCCATCATCGATTACAAGACCGGCAAGCCGCCGAGCGCGCGGCAGGTGAAGGCGGGCTATGCCTTGCAACTGGGACTGCTGGGTCTGATCGCGGAAGCCGATGGGTTCATCGGCTTGGCCCCACGCCAGATTGCCGGATGTTTCGAATATTGGTCGCTGGGTCGCAACAAGGAGGACGGGTTTGGCTATCGCGAAAGCCCGGTCGATCCGGCGGGCAAGCGCGACAAGGTCGTGACCGCCGACTTTACATCACTGGTGCTCGACCATTTTCAGGAAGCGGCGGCTGCATGGCTGACCGGCGAGGCGCCCTTTGCCGCGCAGATCAATCCCGAAGTCGCCAGCTATGGTGAATATGACCAGTTGATGCGGCTGGAAGAATGGTATGGGCGCGGCAATGCGTAGCGAACCGACGCCGTTGCAGCCGCTCGCAGGCGCGCAGGCGACCGCCGCTGCGCCTGACGGGCATGTGTGGTTGTCGGCATCGGCGGGCACGGGCAAGACCCATGTGCTGACCGCGCGCGTCTTTCGCCTGCTGCTGCGCGGCGTGCGGCCCGAAAATATCCTCTGCCTGACCTTCACCAGGGCGGGCGCAGCGGAAATGGCCGATCGCATTCATGAACGGTTGGCGATGTGGGTGCAGATGAGCGGTCCCGCGCTCGCCGCGGACCTGCGCGCGCTGGGCGAGGATTTCGGGCCGGACATGCAGGATCGGGCGCGCCGGCTGTTTGCCGAAGTGCTGGAGTCGACCGGCGGCGGCTTGCGCATCCAGACCATCCACGCCTTTTGCCAACAATTGCTGGCGTCCTTCCCGCTGGAGGCCGGGTTGGTGCCGGGGTTTCGCGCATTGGAGGGACGCGAGCAGGCGCTGTTGGCGCGGCAGGCGCTGGCCGACATGGTTTTGCGGGCGGAGGCGCAGGGCGACGACGCTTTGATGGCAGCGATGCAGGCGCTCAGCCTGCGATTGGGCGAAGGCGGAGCCGAAGCATTCCTGCTGCGCTGTGCCCGGCGGCATGACCGGTTGATGGCGCTGCCCGACGATCCAGCCCCCTTGATCGCGCAGGCGCTGGAAGTGCCTGCGGGCGATGTTGACGCGTATCTGACGGCGCAGTGCGACGATGCGGCTTTCGATCTGGCGGGGTTGCAGTGGATCGCCAACGCCAATGCGCAATGGAACACGGCCACGGCGCTCAAGCGTTGCGATGCGATTGCGGCGTGGCTGGCACTCGATCCGGCGTCGCGGGGGGCGGCGCTGAACGACCTGCATGGCGTGTGGGCAAAAGCGGACGGCGGCCTGCGCTCGACCACCAAGGGGCAGGCGCCAGCGGTCGATGGCTATGGCGATGCGGTCGCGCGGATGCATGTCTGGTGCGGGCAGTTGCTTAGCCTCAAAATACGGGCCGGCTATGCCGCGCTGCTGGTGGAAGCGCTGCGGGCGGGGCGTGCATATGCCGCAGCCTATGCGCAGGCCAAGCGCCTGGCCGGAGCGGTGGACTTTGATGATCTGATCGCGCGGGCGGTGGAATTGCTGCTGGAAGACGGGATGGCCGACTGGATCCGCTACAAGCTCGACCAGCGGATCGACCATATCCTGGTCGATGAGGCGCAGGATACCAATGGCGACCAGTGGACGATCGTCGCTGCCATCGCACGGGAGTTTTTCGCGAACGAATATACGCCCGGCGACGATGTGCGCACATTGTTCACCGTCGGCGATTTCAAGCAGGCGATCTTCGGCTTTCAGGGCACCAGCCCACAGAATTTCGCGGCGGCGCAGATACGTTTTCGCGATCTGGCCAATGAGGCGAGCCACCCGTTTCACGATCTGTCGCTCGACCGGAGCTTCCGTTCGACCCCGGCGGTGCTGGAGGTGGTGGATGAGACCATCGCTACATTGACGGGCCAGCGGCTCGGATTGTTCGACGAGCGCGTGTTTCATGTGAGCGCCAATCGCCATCCTGGCGAAGTCATGCTGTGGAGGCCGGTGTTGGCCGGTGCCCAGGCGGAGGGTGAGGAGGATTGGGCGGCCGATCAGGAGCGGACCCTGGCCAGCAATATCGCCCGGCAGATCAAGGCGTGGATCGACGGCGGGCTGATGCTGGAAAGCAAGGGCCGGCCGGTGGGCGCGGGCGACATCATGATTCTGGTGCGTCGGCGGAGCGAACTGGCGCGACTGATCGTCGCGCGGCTGTATGAAGAAGGTGTGCCGGTCGCCGGGATCGACCGGTTGCGGCTGAACGCGCCGCTGGCCGTGCGCGACCTGCTGGCGGCGCTGCGCTTCGCGGTGCAGCCGCAGGATGACCTAAACCTCGCCAATCTGCTGGTGTCGCCGCTGATCGGCTGGAGCCAGGATGCGCTGATGGTCGCCGCCATGGACCGGCGGGGCGCCTTGTGGCCGCATCTGGTCGCGACGATGGATGACGCGGTGCTGGAGCCGTTGCGCGGGCTGCTGGGTCAGGCGGACCTGACGACGCCCTATCGCTATCTGGAACGGATATTGTCGGGGCCGATGGACGGGCGGCGACGGCTGATCGAACGACTGGGCAGCGAGGCGCGCGATCCGATCGAGGAATTGCTCAATGCCGCGCTGGCTTTCGAGAGCGAGGACCGACCGTCGCTCCAGCGCTTTATCGACTGGTTCGATCGGGGCGATGTAGAGATCGTGCGCGATGCCGCCGCGCAGATCGATGCCGTTCGGCTGTTGACGGTCCATGGCGCCAAGGGGCTGCAGGCGCCGATCGTGATTCTGGCCGACGCGGCACTCGACCCGGACGCCGGCCGCCGCGCCGACATGCTGGAATGGGAAGGCGTACCGATCGTTCCGCCGCGCAGGGCAGAGAAGGGCGGCGCCATTGCCGAGATCGTCGCCGAGGCCGAGCGGATCGAACGCGAGGAGCATTGGCGGCTGCTCTATGTGGCGCTGACCCGCGCCGAGGAAAAGCTGGTCATCGCGGGATCGCTGGGGCCGCGCGCGAAGGGGGAAGTGAAGCCCGAAAGCTGGTTCGGGGCAGTCGATGCGGCGCTGGCCGCGCTGGGCGCGCCATGGCAGCCCGTTCCGCTGTGGGGCGAGCAGCGCAACTGGCGCGGGCGCGAACGGTTGATGCCTCGTCCGCCGGAAAAGCAGCGTGCGCAGGAGGCCGCCCCTGTCGTCGAACCGGACTGGCTCCGCCGGCCAGCGCCGGTCGAAGCGCGCCCGCCCCGTCCGCTTGCGCCATCGGCTGCGGTCGAGGACGACGTGCCCGACCCACCGCCCGGCCCCGCCATGCGCCGCGCCGCCGAGCGGGGACGCTGGCTGCACGCTTTGTTCGAGCGGTTGCCGCCAGTCGCTGCCGCGGACCGGGCCGCGGCGGCGCATGGCTGGTTGGAGCGGCATGGCGGCATCGCCGATGCGGCCGAGCGCGAGGATATCGTCGCGCACGCGCTGGCAGTGATCGAGCGGCCCGATTTCGCTGATCTGTTCGCGCCGGGTGCGTTGGCGGAAGCCCCGATTGCCGCCGTAGTCGGCGACGCCGTGATTGCCGGCACCGTCGATCGTCTCTGCGTGGGCGAGAGCGTGGTGCAGGTCGTCGATTTCAAGACGGGCCGCGTTGCCCCCTTGTCGGCGCGAGACGTGCCCTTGGCGCATCTGCGCCAGATGGCAGCCTATGCTGCTGCATTGGGAGTGATCTTTCCCGGCCGGCGGGTGGAGGCTGCGCTGCTCTACACCTCTCATGCGCGGTTGATCGCGCTGCCCGATGCGCTGCTTGATCGCTACAAGCCGGGCTTTGTCGCCGCGCAGGACATTTTGTCCGCGCTGCCGGTTGAGCCGGACCCGCTGTCACCCTAGATATTGCGCAACCTAAAGGAGTTTATGAACATGGCGACCAAGGCAGTGACCGACCTGAGCTTCAAAGCGGACGTGATCAATTCCGACAGGCCGGTCCTGGTCGATTTCTGGGCCGAATGGTGCGGGCCGTGCAAGATGATCGGCCCGGCGCTGGAAGAAATCTCCGATGAACTGGGTGAACAGGTGACGATCGCCAAGGTCAATATCGATGAGAATCCAGATGCGCCCGGCCGTTATGGCGTGCGCGGCATTCCGACGATGATCCTGTTCAAGGGTGGCGAGGTGATCGCAACCAAGGTCGGCGCCGCCCCCAAGAGCGCACTGAAGGGCTGGATCGAAAGCCAGCTTTAAGTGTCGGGGGGTCTGTTCAGGCATAAAGCGTCGCGCGGGCATGGTCCCACATACGCGGCGATGATGCGCCGAGCAGGCCCCAGCCGGCTTCGCTGACGCTATAGTCCGACCCGTCCATACGAGCGCATCGTCCGCCCGCTTCGTTGAGAAACAGGCTGCCCGCCGCATGGTCCC
This sequence comes from Sphingobium anseongense, assembly GCF_037725245.1. Lineage (NCBI taxonomy): Bacteria > Pseudomonadati > Pseudomonadota > Alphaproteobacteria > Sphingomonadales > Sphingobiaceae > Sphingobium > Sphingobium anseongense. Next base: position 264,624 of record NZ_JBBJUL010000004.1, read on the forward strand.
ACGGCATGGTGCGCGAGAAGATCGACACGTCGTTCTGACCGAGCACCAGCCGGGGATATTGCTCCGCCGCGCAGCGCGGGATCGCCACGATCTCGAACCGGCCAGCCGCGTTGCCGGTGATCTGCGCGCGTTCTTCGGGCGGGATGAAGGACACCGAAAGCGCGGCGATCGGCAGCTTTCCATCGCTTTCGCGCGCCAGGATCGGTTCGCCGTCGATCCAGGCGCCCGCGCCCAGCATCGCATGGCAGAGCCGGTCTGCCAGCGGGTCATATATCCATCCGGCCAGCGTCCTTCCCGCATCCGCGAGCGCGATCATGATCGCAAAGGGCGGCTTGCCGGCGGTGAAGTTGCCGGTGCCGTCGATGGGGTCGATGATCCAGTTCAACCCTTCGCCCAGCCGATCCATGATCGCGGGGTCGGCGGCGCAGGCTTCCTCGCCCACGACGCCAGCGTCGGGCAGGATATCCGCCAGCCCCTCGGCCAGCCGGATTTCACTTTCCCTGTCGGCAATCGTCACGAAATCATTGACGGCCTTTTCACTGATGTCCTCGGCGCGCAGATTGCGGAAACGGGGCATCACGATATCCCGGGCGACCTCGCGCATCAGCGCGGCAACGGGGGCGGCAAGGCCCTGCGCCATCAGCTGCGATAGTCCGCGTTGATCGAGATATAGCCGTGCGTCAGATCGCAGGTCCAAACCGTCGCGCGGCCTTCGCCAAGGCCCAGGTCAACGCCCACCAATATATCCTGGCCCTTGAGATGTGCGGCCACCGGCGCTTCGTCATAGCCTTGGACGGCTAGGCCATCGCGTGCGACTTGGGTGGCGCCGAAGCGGATCGACAGCTTGTCGCGTTCCGCCGGTTCGCCCGCCTTGCCGACCGCCATCACGATCCGGCCCCAATTGGCGTCCTCGCCGGCGATGGCGGTCTTGACCAGCGGTGAGTTGGCGATCGAAAGCGCGATCCGGCGGGCGCTGGCGTCGCTGGTCGCGCCTTCGACGCTGATTTCGATGAATTTCGATGCGCCTTCCCCGTCGCGGACGACGAGATGGGCCAGTTGGCGGCACAGATCGTGGAGCGCGGCGGCGAAAGCATCTGCCCCGGCGCTGTCCATGCCGGCCATTGGCACGTTGCCGGCCGTGCCGGTGGCGAAGGCCAGCACCGTATCGCTCGTCGATGTGTCGCTATCCACCGTGATACAGGAGAAGGTACGGGCGTTGGCCGCCGACAGCATCTGCTGGAGCAGCGGCGCCTCAATCGCCGCGTTGGTGAAGATATAGCCCAGCATCGTCGCCATGTCGGGCGCGATCATGCCCGATCCCTTGATGATACCGACCAGGTCGACCCGAACGTCGCCGATCATCGCGCTGACATGCGCGCCCTTGGCATAGGTATCGGTGGTGCCGATGGTGTTTGCGGCCTCTTCCCAGGTGCACGGCGTCGCGGCGAAGGCCGCGTCGAGACCCGCTTGCGCCTTGTCGACCGGCAGCGGGACGCCGATGACCCCGGTAGAGGAAATGAAGACATCGCTCGGGCGGCAATCGAGACGGTTTGCGACCCGCGCCGCGATCGCTTCCACAGCCGCGCGGCCGCGATGGCCCGTGAAGGCGTTGGCATTGCCCGCGTTCACTACCAGCGCCCGTGCCGATCCCAGGGGAATGGCGTCGCGGCACCATTCGACTTCCGGCGAGGGACACAGGCTATTGGTCGTGACGCCCGCGACAACCGTGCCCGGTTTCAGCTCCGCATAGGTCAGGTCGCACCTCTCCCACGCCTTGTATCCCGCTCGGGCTATGCGTAGCGTGACGCCGTCGATGGCGGGCAGCACGGGGAAGTGCGATGGGGCGAGGGGGGACGGCATGGTCATGGCGCGCGAATGCGGTAAATCAAGGCGAGCGTCAATCGTCTCCCGCCATGGTTGGATGATGATCGCCGTCGCGCTGGTGGCGAGCAATCTGTGTGGGTATGGCGCTCTCGCCAAGTCCAGGGCGCACGGACCCATTCCTCGCCTCAGTCCTGGCGAATGGGTGAGAGACGGCGACTATCCGGTAAAGGCCGTTTTGAACAAGCAGGCGGGCGCAACCGCCTTCCGCCTGACGGTGGATGCCGAGGGCTTTACGAAATCCTGCATTGTGACGGAAAGCAGCGGTAACACTTTGCTGGATGAAACCGCATGCGCCCTGATGCGCGCACGCGGCTATTTTCTGCCTCAGACCGACGATGCGGGACAGCCGATGGAAGGTGAATGGCGCAGTCGGATCGTCTGGCGTTTGCCGGGGAGCGACGACGGCCGCACCGCGCCGGGTGAGAAAGAAGCGGTTGCCGCGTACGAGCAGGAGGAACGCGCCATGGAGAAGCTCTGGAACCGGATGGAGAGTTTTTCCAGCGAAACCCATTTCACGATCCAGGCGGATGGGCATATGACCGACTGCGAACAACGGTTCATTGGCGCCATCGCCGCCCGGTTCGTTCCGTTTCGTTGCGGGGACATGCCGCCGGTCAGCGCCGCGTTCAAGAATGCCGATGGCGCACCCGTCGCCAAGCGCGTCGTCATCACCCATGGTATGAGTTTCGAGGATATAGACGCCCCTCCACCGGAGAGCGCGGCATCAATTGACTATCCCCCGCCCAAACCCTAAATCGCGGCGCATATCCGCGTGTCCCGGCAGGGGCGTTTCGCGTCCTTCACAGCTGTCAGGAATTCGCATGTTCGGCGCACTCGCCAAATCTCTCTTCGGATCGTCCAACGAGCGTTACGTCAAGTCTCTGGGCAAGCTGGTCGATCAGATCGCTTCATTCGAGGACGCGCTCGTCCCGCTTTCCGACGAGGATCTGGCCGCGCAGACGGTGAAGTTTCGCACGCGGCTGGCGGCGGGCGAAACGCTCGACGACCTGCTGCCCGAAGCCTTTGCCACCGTGCGCGAAGCGGCGAAGCGGACCTTGGGGCAGCGCCATTATGACGTGCAGATGATTGGCGGCATCGTCCTGCATCGTGGCGAGATCGCCGAAATGCGCACGGGCGAAGGAAAGACGCTGGTGGCGACGCTGGCCACCTATCTCAACGCGCTCGAAGGCAAGGGCGTGCATGTCGTTACCGTCAATGACTATCTGGCCGCGCGCGATTGCGACTGGATGGGGCAGGTGTATCGCTTTCTGGGACTGACCACCGGTGTCATCGTCCCCAATCTGTCGGAAGATCAGCGCCGCGAAGCCTATGGCGCGGACATCACCTATGCGACCAACAACGAACTTGGCTTCGATTACCTGCGCGACAATATGAAATATGATCGTGCGTCGATGGTGCAACGGCCGTTCAACTACGCGATTGTCGACGAAGTCGATTCGATCCTGATCGATGAAGCGCGCACGCCGCTGATCATTTCCGGGCCGACCGATGACAAGTCGGAACTCTATGTTTCGGTCGATGCGATCGTGAAGCAGCTGGATGCCGACGATTATGAGAAGGATGAAAAGCAGCGCACGATCACGCTGACCGAGGACGGCACCGAAAAGATCGAGCGGCTGCTGGAAGACGCAGGGCTGCTCCAGGGCAGCAACCTGTATGATTTCGAGAATACCCAGGTCGTCCATCATGTGAACCAGGCGTTGCGCGCGGTCGTCATGTTCCGGCGAGACATCGATTATATCGTCAAGGACGGCAAGATCGTCATCATCGACGAGTTCACCGGGCGCATGATGGACGGGCGGCGCTGGTCCGACGGCCTGCACCAGGCGGTGGAGGCCAAGGAAGGCGTCCAGATCGAACCGGAAAATCAGACGCTCGCATCCGTCACCTTCCAAAATTATTTCCGCATGTATCCCAAGATTTCAGGGATGACCGGCACCGCTTCGACCGAAGCAACCGAGTTTCACGAAATCTACAAGATGAACGTCGTCACCATTCCCACCAACAAGCCGGTGCAGCGGATCGACGAGGAAGACAGTTTCTACAAGAATCTGGAGGACAAGTTTCGCGGCATCGCCCGGACGATCAAGGAACATGCGCAGACCGGGCAGCCGGTGCTGGTCGGCACTGTGTCCATCGAGAAGTCCGAGATGCTGTCCGAATTCCTCAATCAGGAAGGCGTGGAGCATGCGGTGCTCAATGCCCGTTTCCATGAGCGTGAGGCGCATATCGTCGCGCAGGCGGGGCGCAAGGGCGCTGTGACGATCGCCACCAACATGGCCGGGCGCGGCACCGATATCCAGCTAGGCGGCAACCTGGAGATGCGGATCGAAGATGAACTAGCGGGGATGCCCGACGGCGCCGAACGCGATGCCGCGATCGAGCGCATCAAGGCGGAGATTGCCGCCGAAAAGGCCGGGGTTCTGGCGGCTGGCGGGTTGTTTGTCCTGGCTACCGAGCGGCATGAAAGCCGTCGCATCGACAATCAGCTGCGCGGTCGTTCGGGTCGGCAGGGTGATCCCGGCCTGTCGCGCTTTTACTTGAGCCTCGACGATGACCTGATGCGCATTTTTGGCCCGGACACGATGTTCGCCAAGATGATCCGGTCGAATCTGGAAGATGGCGAGGCGCTGCCACCGTCCAAATGGCTGAGCAAGGCGATCGAGACCGCACAGCGCAAGGTCGAGGCGCGCAACTATGATATCCGCAAGCAGGTCGTCGAATATGACGATGTGATGAATGACCAGCGCAAGGTCATCTATGAACAGCGCGCGGACATCATGGATGCCGATACGGTTGACGATGTCGTTTCGGACATGCGACGGGAAACCGTCAACGATCTCGTGGGCGCATCATGCCCGCCGGGCACATATCCCGAACAATGGGACATGGAGCGGCTGAAGCAGCGTACCGCCGAAATTTTGGGGCTGGAGCCCGATTTCGACGCATGGCTTGCCGAGGATTCGGTCGATCCTGAAATGATCGAGGAGCGGCTGGCCGCGCTGGCCGACGAGGCGGTGGCACAGAAGGTGGCTGACATCGACCCCCAGGATTGGCACGGGATCGAGAAGAGCATCTTGCTCCAGAGCCTGGATCATCACTGGAAAGAGCATCTTTCGACGCTGGATGCGCTGCGCCAGGTGGTGCATCTGCGTGCCTATGCGCAGAAAACGCCGATCAACGAATATAAGCAGGAAGCCTTTGCGCTGTTCGAACGGATGCTCGGCAATATCCGCGAGGATGTGACCGGGTCGATCGCGCGGGTTCAGTTCCAGATGGAGAATCCGCAAGGCTATCCGCTTCCCGAATTCGACCTGCCCGTGCTGCCCGATTTCATCACGACGCATATCGACCCGTTTTCGGGGGAAGATAATAGCGGCGACATAGATGCGGGGCAGTCGGGCCTGATCACCACCACCATCCCGCGCCCGTTCATAGGTGCGGGAGAAGCGGGCGAGTTCGCCAATCTCGACATCAGCCGAAATGCGCTCTGCCCGTGCGGGTCGGGCCTGAAATACAAGCATTGCCACGGCGCGCTGGCCTGAGCGCGAGCGCGTTCAGGACGGCTCGTCGACCCTCAACCTTCGCAGTTTGGGCGTCTTGATCATGTCTGCGGCGTCCTTGATCTCCAGGCGCAGGTCTTCGCGGGTCTGATGGATCGAGGCGATGACCGGTCCCATCGCCACGCCAAGGTCGATGAGCGCGGTTTCCGCGAGTTGTAGCGAGCTTTCGAGCGTTTCGGGCACCACGTCGCTCGCGCCCGCCTTGTAAAGCTGGGCGGCGTGGTCGGTATCGCGGGCGCGGGCGATGATGGGCAGGTCCGGCACCCAGCCGCGCACCCGTTTGGTCACGCGGACGGACAGCACCGGATCGTCCATCGTCAGGATCAGCGCACGGGCATGGCCAAGGCGCAGCTTGTCGAGCATTTCGGGCCGCGACACGTCGCCGAACATTATGGGATAGCCGCCCCGTCGCGCCTCGGCCACGACATCGGGGTCCGATTCCACCGCGACGAAACGCTGATTGTGGACCTTGAGCAGATCGCAAACCATGCGCCCGACGCGTCCGAAGCCGATGACCACGGCAGCGGGTTCGACCGTTTCCTCGCCGATCGGCAGCGGATCGTCCTTGGCGGTCATTTCGATCCGGCGGGCAAAGTCATGGCCGATCCGCGCCAGCAAGGGCGTGATGGTGAGGCCGATGGCGGTCACGATCTGCCAGAAGGCAGCGGTCGAAGGGAGGATCAGTTGCGCGGCGGCGGCGGCGGACAGGACGATCAGGGTGGTTTCCGACGGGCTGGACATCAGCACGCCGACCTCCAGCGCTACGCCCCGGCGGACGCCGGATATATAGAGCAAGGCGGCCGTCACCAGCGTCTTGACGATGACCACGCCCATCACCGCGAGCATCAGGCTGGTCCAGTTTGCCAGGATCACGCGGATATCGATGCTCATGCCGACGGTGATCAGGAAGACCCCCAGCGCCAACCCCTTGAACGGGGCGGTCATCACCTCGACCTCGCCATGATATTCGGTTTCGGCGATCAACAATCCCGCCAGCAGAGCGCCGACGATGGGCGACAGGCCCGCGATCGAGGTGGCGAGGCTGGAGACGATCACCACCAGCAGGCTGGCGGCGAGGAATACCTCGGGGCTTTTCGTGCGCGCCGCCTGGGCAAAGATATGCGGCAAAAGGAAACGACCGAGCAGCAACATGATGGCGATGGTGATGCCGCCGCGAACCAGCGTTTCAACGAGCCCGTTCCACCCGCCATCGGGGCTGGCGGCGATCGAGGGTGCGAGGGCGCCCAGGAGGAAGATGATCGGCACGAGCGCCAGATCCTCGAAAAGCAGCATCGAGAAGGCGGAGCGCCCCACCGGGCTTTGGGTTCCGACCATCGGCAGGACAAGTGCGGTCGAGGACAGGGCAAGCGCCAGGCCAAGGCCGATCGCGCCTGCGGTTGGCTGGCCCAGAATGTAAAGGCCCGCCGCGATGAATGCGCTGCTGCCCAACAGTTCAGCCGCGCCAACGCCGAAAACCTGGGTACGCATCGTCCATAATCGCCGGAAGCTGAGTTCCAGACCGATGGAGAACAGGAGAAGAATGATGCCCAGTTCGGCAAAGGGCGCGATCGCTTCGCTGTTCGAGATGGTGATATGGTAAAGCCAGGGATATTGGCCGACGAGCGACCCCAACCCTGCTGGTCCGACAGCGAGCCCGACCAGAATGAAGCCGATGACCGGACTGATACGAAACCGGGCGAAGCCGGGGATGACCAGCCCCGCCGCGCCGAGAATGACCAGGGAATCGCTGAAACTGTCGGGATCAATCACACCTGCCATGCGGTCATCATTACGTGCGTACGGCCAAATATCCAGCGAGACGACATAAAAATTGCTGCGGTGCAGCCCCGCAGGCAGATTTCGTCAGGTTGCCGGTCGCGCGTGGCTGGTATCGAGCATCTTGCCGTTGGTGATGATGACAAGGTCACCAAGCTTCGCCACCCCGAACAGCTTCTTTGCAAAGGGTGTCGGCACGCCGATGCAGCCATGCGTTCCGTTGCCCCATTGTACGTCGCTGCCGTGGACGGCGACGCCGTCATTGGTCAGCCGCAACATGTAGGGCATCGGCGCATCGTAGAGATTCGAAACATGATCGGCGTCCTTTTCGGTGATCGGGAAAGCCCCGAGCGGACTCGGCTTGTCGTCCGCGCCATACAGGATCACTGCCGCGCCGATTTCATAGCCGCCCCTGAACACCGACAGGGTTTGCGCCTTGAGGTCGACCGTGATGATGACAGGACCGTCAGGCACGCCAGCGTCGTCCCATACATAGTCGCCATGGCGAAACGGGCCTTCTATAGGCAGCACGCGCTTGACGACCATTGCATCGGCATCGACGTGAACCGGCTGGTCGCGTGATCGCTCAACCGGCTTGACGGGTGCTGGGGGCTTCGCTTTCGCCCTTGCGGGCGCGGTCGCCTCGCTCGGCGCGCGTTCGGGAAAGCCGGTAACCAGAAAAACCGCGATCATCGCGCCGCCGCCGATGATCAGCTTGGGTCCGACCGAACGGAAAAGGGATTTCAGCATGGCTCGACAAAGCTCCGGTTCGCGCGCGAGCTTAACGCCCAAAGGTTAACCGCTGCCTTCGCGCGTCACCTCGGCTGCGGCGATGGCGGTCAGATTGAGGATGCCGCGCGAGGTGACTCCGGGCGTCAGCACGTGGATCGGCTGCGCCAAGCCCATTAGCATCGGACCGACGGTTGGTGAGCTGGATGACCCGGCGAGCGCCGTCAGCGTGATGTTGGCCGCATCGAGATTTGGCATCACCAGCAGGTTGGCAGCCCCTTCGAACCGCGAATCGGGGACCAGTTTCTCGCGCAGGGATTGCGACAGCGCGGCGTCGGCGTGCATTTCGCCATCCACCGCCAGGCCTGGCTCGGCTGCGCGCACCAGCCCCAGCGCGGCCCGCATCTTGCGCGCGCTCGGGGAGTGGGACGCGCCGAAATTGGAGTGCGACAGCAGGGCCGCACGCGGTTCAAGACCGAAGCGTCGAATTTCCGCCGCCGCCAATATTGTCATTTCGGCAACCTGATCCGGCGTGGGATCGGGCACCATATGACTGTCGGTAATGAACAGCGCGCCGGCGTCGAGGATCAGCCCCGACAGCGCATAGACCCGGCTGACGGTCGGCGCGCGCTGGATGATGCGCAGCACATGTTCGACCTGGCCCCAATATTCCGAATTGCCGCCCACGAGTGCGGCGTCGACCCGGCCAGTGCGCAGCAGCATGGCGGCGGTCACGGTCGGGCGGCGATAGACGTGACGGATCACTTCGGCGGCGGGCACGCCCTTGCGAGCGGCAATCGCGCGATAGGCGTCGACCAGGGATTCGAAAACATCATGATCGGTTTCGGGATCGACCACGTCGACATCGCGATCGAGCACGAAGCGCAGGCCAAGCTCGGGCAATTTCTGTTTCAGGATGCGACGGCGGGCGACGATGGTCGGCCGCACCAGGCCTTCATCCAGCGCGTCCTGCACGGCGCGCAGCACCCGTTCGTCCTCCCCCTCTCCATAAGCGATGCGTCGGCGGGTGCCGCGCGCCGCTTCGAATACCGGCATCATCAACTGCCCCGACCGGGCGGTCTGTTGCGCCAGGCGGCGCGCATAGGCGGGGATGTCCAGCGTGCGGCGCGCCACGCCGCTGTCCATCGCCGCCTTCGCCACCGCCGGCGCAATCTCGACGATCAGGCGCGGGTCGAAGGGTGTGGGGATGATATAATCCGGTCCGAACACCAGCTTGCGCCCGCCATAGGCCTGGGCGACGCTGTCGTGCGCGGGCAGGCGCGCGAGCGCGGCTATCGCCTCGGCCGCGGCGACCTTCATCGCTTCGTTGATCTGGGTGGCGCCGACGTCCAGCGCACCGCGAAAGATATAGGGGAAGCACAGGACGTTATTGACCTGGTTGGCATAGTCCGATCGACCCGTTGCGATGATCGCGTCGGGCCGTGCGGCACGCGCGACTTCCGGCAGGATTTCAGGTTCCGGATTGGCAAGGGCGAAGATCAGCGGCTTGTCCGCCAGCAGCGGCAGCCATTCGGGCTTCAACACGCCCGGCGCGGAAAGGCCAAGGAACAGGTTTGCGCCCGGTAATACGTCCGGCAAGGTGCGGGCATTGGTCGTGCGGGCGTATCGCGCCATGTTCGGCAGCATTCCCTGACGCCCGGAATGAATGACGCCGTCCTTGTCGGTCAGCGTCACATTGTCGACGGGCAGGCCCATCGACACGAGCAGATCGACGCAGGCGAGCGCCGCCGCACCCGCGCCCGACGTCACCAGCCGGGCATTTGCCAGAGATCGGCCCTGCAATACCAGCGCGTTGCGCACCGCCGCGGCGACGACGATGGCGGTGCCATGCTGATCGTCATGGAAGACCGGGATGTTCATCCGTTTCTTGAGTTCGGCTTCGATCGCGAAACATTCGGGCGCCTTGATATCTTCAAGGTTGATGCCGCCAAAGGTCGGTTCCAGCAGCGCCACGGCATCTATGAACTTGCGCGGGTCGGTGGTGTCGACCTCGATATCGAAAACGTCGATGTCCGCGAATTTCTTGAACAGCACCGCCTTGCCTTCCATCACCGGCTTGGATGCCAGTGCGCCGATCGCCCCCAGGCCCAGCACGGCGGTGCCATTGGTGATAACGGCAACCAGGTTGCCTCGCGCGGTGTAATCCAGGGCCTTGTCCGGATCGGCGGCGATTTCTTCACAGGGCGCGGCTACGCCGGGCGAATAGGCGAGCGCCAGGTCGCGCTGGTTGACCATCCGCTTGGTCGGTTCGATGCGTAGCTTTCCGGGCCGGGGAAAGCGGTGATAATCGAGCGAGGCCTTGCGAATGTCGTCGTCCATGACTTCGCCTTAGAAGGCCTGCGGGGCAGGGGCAATGGCGGGCCTTTCCCATGGCGGTGCCGGAGCGTAGAGATGTTGCAGGAAGGCAATGAAGGCTGTCACGGCCAGCGGCGGTCGGGGCTGCGGCAGATGGACCGCGAACAGAGCGACATCCGCGAGGCCTTCATGCGCGGGAAGTATCTGTAGCAGCCGACCGTCCGCCAGCGCGTCGCTGACGTCCCACAGCGACCGCAGCGCGATACCGACCCCCGCCAGCGCCAGTTCGCGCGCCACCTCGCTGCTGTTGGTTCGGACGTGGCTGGTGCCATCGACGTTCACGCCGCCGCGGGGGCCGGTCAACCGCCACGGCAATTGCCCCTGCGCGGCGAGAAGGCGGTGGTGTTCGAGGTCGGCGATGCTGGCGGGCATGCCGGCGCGGGCGAGATAGGCCGGCGATGCGCACAGGATGCGCCTGTTTGTCGCCAGCCTGTGCGCCGTCAGGCCGGCACCCGGGTCGGCCGCGATGCGGACCGCCACGTCAGCGCGGCTTTCGATGAGGTCGGCGAATTCGTCCGACAGATCGAGCCGCATCGTCACGAGCGGGTAAGCGTCGAGAAAACGGCCAAGATGCGGGGCGACATGCATCCGGCCAAAGGAGGTCGGCGCTGTCACCGTAAGCAAACCCGATGCCTCGACCGCCGCGCCGGTCACACGGCGTTCGGCATCGTCAAGCGCCGAAAGGATTGCGCGCAAGTCTTCGAACAGGCATTCGCCTGCGGGCGTCAGGGCCAGCCGGCGGGTCGTGCGGTGAACCAGCCGCGCGCCGAGGCGTGCCTCCAGCCGTACCAGGCGCTTTGACACCATGGCGGGTGATATGGCGAGCCTGCGCGCGGCGGCGGACAGTCCTCCTTCCTCGGCGATGGCCGCGAACAAGGCATAATCGGGGTCCAACATATTTTCACCTGGAGAAAGACTGATTTATTATATCGGTGCCTACCGCCCGTAATCGCCATGGTCTATGTGCCCGATGAATTTTCAGCATGAGGAAGCATGGCATGAGCGCCCTGATCGACAAGGCCGGTATCAAGGTCGCCACCGAGCTGGTTTCATTCATCGAGGAGCAGGCGCTGCCGGGCACGGGCATCGCGGCGGACCATTTCTGGCGCGGGGCGGCCGACATATTCGCGCGGTTCGCGCCGGAAAATGTCGAGCTTCTGGCCAAGCGTGACACGTTGCAGGCGCAGATCGACGCCTGGCACGACGGGCAGGCCGGCAAGCCGATCGATATGCAGGCCTATCAGTCCTTCCTGCGCGATATCGGCTATCTCGTGCCCGAACCCGCGCCCTTCCTAGTCGGAAGCGACAATGTCGATGACGAGGTCGCGCGCCTCGCCGGTCCGCAACTCGTGGTCCCTATCCTGAACGCCCGGTTCCTGCTGAACGCCGCCAATGCCCGCTGGGGCAGCCTGTACGACGCGCTTTATGGCACTGATGCGATTCCTGGCGCAGCGACGGGCAAGGGCTATGATGAAGCGCGTGGCGCGCAGGTTATTGCCTGGGCAAAGGCTTTCCTGGACGATGCCGTACCGCTAGCCAACGGCAGCTGGGCCGCGCTTTCGGGGGACGACATCGTGCTGCGCGACCCCGGCCAATATGTCGGCCACAGCGCCAAGGGCCGGCTCTATCGCAACAACGGCCTGCACATCGAAATCATCTTCGACCGCGACCATCCGATCGGCAAGGGCGACCCGGCGGGCATAGCCGACGTCATTCTGGAATCGGCGCTGACCGCGATATGCGATCTGGAGGATTCGGTTGCGGCGGTGGACGCCGCCGACAAGGTGGCCGCCTATGGCAACTGGCTCGGCCTGATGCGCGGCGACCTGACCGACACGTTCGAGAAGAATGGCGCGATGATGACGCGCTCGCTCAACCCGGACCGTATCTATGCCGCGCCTGACGGCAGCGCATTGACGCTGCCAGGCCGCAGCCTGCTTTTTGTCCGAAATGTCGGGCACCTCATGACCACGCCGGCGATATTGTTGGCCAACGGCCAGGAAGCGCCCGAGGGCATATTGGACGGCATGGTCACCAGTCTGATCGCGATGCATGACCTTGCGCGTGAGGGCGGGAACAGCCGGGCGGGAAGCATCTATATAGTCAAGCCCAAGATGCACGGGCCGGAAGAAGCGGCCTTCACCAATCGCCTGTTCGACGCGGTCGAAGATATGCTGGGTCTTGCCCGACACAGCATAAAGGTCGGCGTCATGGATGAGGAACGCCGCACATCGGCAAACCTCGCGGCCTGCATCGAAGCGGTCAAGGACCGTATCATCTTCATCAATACCGGCTTTCTCGACCGTACGGGCGACGAGATGCACACGTCGATGCGTGCCGGGCCGATGATCCGCAAGGGTGAGATGAAGACATCCGACTGGATCGCCGCCTATGAGGATCGCAACGTGCAGATCGGGCTTGCCTGCGGCCTGTCGGGTCGCGCGCAGATCGGCAAGGGTATGTGGGCCGCGCCCGACCGCATGGCGGACATGCTGGAACAGAAGATCGGCCACCCCAGGAGCGGCGCGAACACCGCCTGGGTGCCGTCGCCCACGGCGGCGACGCTGCACGCGACCCATTATCATCGCATCGATGTGTTCGCGCGGCAGGCCGAGCGCAAGGCGGAAGGCATAGCGTCGCTGGACAGCCTGCTGACCATTCCGCTCGCGACCGGCCACAACTGGTCGGAAGACGATGTCGCGCAGGAACTCGACAATAATGCGCAGGGCATATTGGGCTATGTCGTCCGCTGGATCGATGCGGGGATAGGCTGTTCCAAAGTGCCCGACATCCATGACATCGGCCTGATGGAAGATCGCGCCACGCTGCGGATATCGTCGCAGCATATCGCAAACTGGCTGTTGCATGGCGTCTGCAATGGCCGACAGGTGGATGCCGCCTTCGCGCGGATGGCGGCGAAGGTCGATGCGCAAAATAGCGCGGATCCGCTCTATCGCCCGATGGCGGGCCATCCTGACGGGCTGGCATTTCAGGCGGCGCGCGCGCTCGTATTCGAAGGGGTGACGCAGCCCAACGGTTATACCGAGCCGCTGCTTCATGCCTTCCGCGCGCGCGCCAAAGCGGCGGGATGAGGCCGCAAAATTCGAAATCTTTAGCGAAGTTTCGATAACGTAATGCTTGGCATTACGTCCATTTTATACTATTCAAGCTGTCGGGGCGCGGTCGGAGTGCCGTATGACAGTGGTAGTGCATCATCTGGCGGACAGCCGCTCGCAACGCATCTTGTGGCTGCTTGAGGAACTGCAACTGCCCTATGCGGTCAAGCGCTATGAGCGCAACAGCTTTACGCTGCGTGCGCCGCCCAGCCTGCGGCAGGTTCATCCGCTCGGGCGCGCGCCGATCGTGGAAATCGACGGACGCAAGCTGATAGAAACCGGCGCGATCGTCGAATATCTGGTGCGCAGCGCTGGCGGCGAACTGGGCGTGGCGGGGGACGATGACGACGCGGTGCGTTACCGCCTGTTCCTCCACTATGCCGAAGGGTCGTTGATGTCACCGTTGCTTGCGCTGCTGGTGGTGATGAAGCTCGGCTGGCTTGGCCGTCCCGCGCGCGGGACCGTGCAGGGGATGGTGAATGATCACCTCGACTGGTTGGAAACCGAACTCGCGACCCGCCCCTATTTTGCCGGGCAGGAATTCACCGCCGCCGACATCATGATGAGCTTCCCGCTGGAAGCTTCGCGGGCACGCGCGGGTCTTGACCAGCGCAGGCCGCACCTGATCGACTGGATCGACCGGATGCATGCGCGACCGGCCTATCAGGCAGCGCTCAAGGCTGGCGGCCCCTATAGCTACGGGTGAATCCGGCATAGCTACGGGTGAATCCGGCAACCTGATGTTGCGCCGAAAAGCCCGGCTTGTGCGGCGGAGCGCTCTCGCCTAAATCCCCGGCATGACATCGACCAACGACATCCGCCGATCCTTCCTCGACTATTTCGGGGCCAACGGCCACACCATCGTCCCGTCCGCGCCGCTAGTGCCGCATAACGACCCGACGCTGATGTTCGTCAACGCCGGCATGGTGCCGTTCAAGAATGTCTTCACCGGCCTGGAAACGCGCCCCTACAAGACCGCGACGTCAAGCCAGAAGTCGGTACGCGCCGGCGGCAAGCATAATGATCTCGACAATGTCGGCTACACCGCCCGCCATCACACCTTCTTTGAAATGCTCGGCAATTTCAGCTTCGGCGATTATTTCAAGGAGCAGGCGATCAGCCACGCCTGGACGCTGCTGACCAAGGAATGGGGCCTGCCCGCCGACAAGCTGACCGCGACCGTCTATCATACCGACGACGAGGCGTTCGACCTGTGGAAAAAGATCGCGGGCCTGCCCGAAAGCCGCATAATCCGCATCCCGACCAAGGATAATTTTTGGGCGATGGGCGACAGTGGCCCGTGCGGGCCGTGCTCCGAAATCTTCTACGACCATGGCGATCATATCTGGGGCGGCCCGCCCGGTTCGCCGGAGGAGGATGGCGACCGTTTCGTCGAGATCTGGAACCTGGTCTTCATGCAATATGAGCAGGAAGCGAACGAGATCGTTTCGGAACTGCCGCGCCCGTCGATCGACACCGGCATGGGGCTGGAGCGGATCGCCGCGGTGATGCAGGGCGTGCATAATAATTATGATACGGACACGTTCCGGGCGCTGATCGACGCGAGCGGTGCGATCACCAAGACCGCGACCGATGGAGATCATCAGGCCAGCCACCGCGTCATCGCCGATCATTTGCGGTCCACCAGTTTCCTGATCGCGGACGGCGTGCTGCCGGCGAACGAGGGGCGCGGCTATGTGTTGCGGCGGATCATGCGCCGGGCGATGCGGCACGCACATATCATCGGCGCGAAAGACCCGCTGATGTATCGGCTGGTCGGCAGCCTGGTGTCGGAAATGGGCGCGGCCTATCCTGAATTGGTGCGCGCGCAGCCGCTGATCGAGGAAACGCTGTTGCGCGAGGAGACCCGTTTCCGCCGGACGCTGGAAAATGGGCTGAAGCTGCTCGACGAAGCGACCGCCGAACTGGCCGAGGGCGACACGCTGCCCGGCGAGACGGCGTTCAAGCTCTACGACACCTATGGTTTCCCCTATGACCTGACCGAGGACGCGCTGCGATCGCGTGGGCTGGGCGTCGACCGGGGCGGGTTCGACAGCGCCATGGCCGAACAGAAGGCGGCGGCGCGGGCGGCGTGGAAGGGATCGGGCGAAAAGGCGTCGGACGACATCTGGTTCGACATTGCCGAAAATGTCGGCGGCACGGAATTCATCGGCTATTCGGGCACCCAGGGTGAAGGCGAGGTGCTGGCCATCGTCAAGGCCGGAGCGCGGGTCGAGCGCGCGGAGGTTGGCGAGGATGTCGTCATCATCACCAACCAGACGCCCTTTTACGGCGAGAGCGGCGGGCAGGCCGGCGATGCCGGCGTCATCACGACGCAGGCCGGGCTGATCGCCCAGGTGACCGATACGTCCAAGCCGCTGGGGCGGCTCAACGCCCATCAGGCGACGATCGGCGCGGGCAGCGTCAAGGTTGGCGACACCGTGCATTTGGCCGTCGACAGCGATCGTCGCGACCGCGTGCGCGCCAACCACAGTGCGACCCATTTGCTGCATGCGGCGCTGCGCAAGGAACTGGGCGCGCATGTGACGCAGAAGGGCAGCCTGGTGGCGGCCGACCGGTTGCGGTTCGATTTTTCGCATCCAGAGGCTTTGACGCACAAGCAGATCGCGGCGGTCGAGGCCGATGTGAACGCGCAGATCCGGCATAATGAGGAAGTCACCACCCGGTTGATGACCCCTGACGATGCGATCGCCGCCGGCGCGATGGCGCTGTTCGGCGAAAAATATGGCGACGAGGTCCGCGTCCTTTCCATGGGGCGGGGCGATGACAGCAGCTATTCGGTCGAACTGTGCGGCGGTACGCATGTGCGGGCGACGGGCGATATAGCACTGTTCAAGATCGTTGCCGAAAGCGCGGTCGCGAGCGGTGTCCGCCGGATCGAGGCGCTGACCGGGGAGGCGGCGCGGTTGTGGCTGGTCGATCGCGAGGACCGGCTGCGGCAGGCGGCCGCCGCGCTCAAGGCCGCGCCCGAGGATGTGCCCTCGCGGATATCGGCGCTGGTCGAGCAAAGCCGCAGGCTGGAACGCGAACTGGCCGAGGCGAAGAAGGCGCTGGCGCTGGGCGGCGGATCGGGCGCCGTTGCCGCTGGCCCCGAACAGGTCGCGGGCGTCAGCTTCATGGGCCAGGTGATCGAGGGCCTGGATCCCAAGGAATTGCGCGGCATCGTCGATGGCAACAAGAAGACGCTGGGCAGCGGCGTTTCGACCATCGTCGCGGTGGTCGATGGGCGCGCCACCGTCGCGGTCGGCGTGACCGACGACCTGACCGGGACGATCAGCGCGGTCGACCTGGTCCGGGTGGGAGTCGAGGCGCTGGGCGGCAAGGGCGGCGGCGGGCGGCCCGACATGGCGCAGGGCGGCGGTCCCGAAGGCGACAGGGCGGCGGCGGCGGTCGAGGCGGTGAAGCAGGCGCTCGCGAGCCGGGCTGCTTAACTTCGCACTTTTCACGCTCGTTGCGAC
This sequence comes from Sphingobium anseongense, assembly GCF_037725245.1. Classification (NCBI taxonomy): domain Bacteria; kingdom Pseudomonadati; phylum Pseudomonadota; class Alphaproteobacteria; order Sphingomonadales; family Sphingobiaceae; genus Sphingobium; species Sphingobium anseongense. The sequence goes on from NZ_JBBJUL010000004.1 coordinate 281,568, forward strand.
ATTTTATTGCGCGGACCCGATCCTGACGGGACGTTTGAAATCGACGGTTGGAAAGAGCAATTCCCGCCTTATCATGGACCGCGTCCTGTAGGACAGCGGGGGGAGGCAAGATGGACCTGACCGACATCGTCGCCGACATCGTCGCGTATATCGCCGCGCAGGAGGATCGCGGGACAGTCGCCAGCTATATCCCCGAACTGGCCAGCGTCGACCCCGCCGGGTTCGGCATCGCCATCGTCACCGCCGATGGTGCCATGGTCGCGGGGGGCGACGCCGATGCGGGCTTTTCGATCCAGTCGATTTCCAAGGTGTTCGCGCTGACGCTGGCGCTGGGCAAGGCCGGGGACCAGTTGTGGGAGCGGGTCGGGCGCGAGCCGTCGGGCAATGCGTTCAATTCGATCGTCCAGCTGGAGCAGGAGCGGGGCATTCCCCGCAACCCGTTCATCAATGCCGGTGCGATCGTGGTCAGCGACGTCAATCTGGGCGGGCATCAGCCGCGCGTCGCGATCGGCGAAATGCTGCGGTTCCTGCGCTATCTGACCGGCGACGACAGCATCGCCATCAACGAAGCGGTGGCGGCGTCGGAAACCGCGACCGGATTTCGCAACATCGCGCTTGCCAATTACATGCGTGCGTTCGGCAATATCCATCATCCGGTGGAACTGGTCCTGGGCACCTATTTTCATCAATGCGCGATCGAGATGAATTGCCGGCAACTTGCCCTGGCCGGGCGTTTCCTGATGCTCGACGGGCGGCATCCCGACGAGGGCAGGGTGGTATCGCCCAGCCGTGCCCGCCGGATCAATGCGCTGATGCTGACCTGCGGTCATTATGACGCATCGGGCGATTTTGCCTTTCGCGTCGGCATTCCGGGGAAATCGGGGGTGGGCGGGGGCATTTTGGCGATCGTGCCGGGACGGGCGTCGATAGCGGTATGGTCCCCAGGCTTGAACGAAAATGGCAACAGCCGGCTCGGCACGCTGGCGCTGGAGCGGCTGGCGCAGCGCACCGGATGGTCGGTATTCAGCCCGGCGGGCGATAGCGCCGATCAATAACAAGGGACTATGCACTGGCCAAGAGGACCGCTAAAGCCGCGTGTGGGGGATTAAGGGTGCGATCATATGGCTGAAGAAGCCAATTTCCTGAACGAACTGGGCGCGCGGCGCTTTGAACTGCTGGTCAATTCCGTATTCGATTACGCCATCTACATGCTCGACCCGACGGGGCATATCGCCAGTTGGAACGCGGGCGCCCGCCGCTTCAAGGGCTATGAGGCGCACGAGATCATCGGATCGCATTTCTCCCGATTCTTCACCGACGAGGATCGCGCATCGGACCTGCCCGGCCGCGCGCTGCAAACCGCGCGGACCGAAGGCAAGTTCGAATCCGAAGGATGGCGCGTCCGCAAGGATGGCAGCCGGTTCTGGGCGCATGTGGTCGTCGACCCGATCCGCGACGAGGACGGAACCCTGATCGGCTTTGCCAAGATCACCCGCGACAACAGCGACAAGAAGGCGGCGCAGGAGGAAGTCGAGCGCACCCGCGCCGCGCTGTACCAGGCGCAAAAGTTGCAGGCATTGGGCGAACTGACCGGTGGCATCGCCCATGATTTCAACAATCTGATGACGGTCATACGCGGTTCGGCGGATATGCTCGATCGCGAGGGATTGCCCCCCCAACGGCGGCAACGCTATCTTCGCGCGATCATCGAAACCGCCGATCATGCGTCCACGCTGATCAGTCACCTGCTGGCCTTTGGCCGGCGGCAGCCGGTGAACCCCGAAATACTGGACCTCAACCTGCGCATCGACGCGATCGGCGACGTGCTGGACCGCACGCTGGGCGGCGCGATCATCGTGGCGCTCGACCTGGCGCCGGACCTGTGGCGGACGGAAGTGGACGCCGCGCAACTGGAAACCGCCTTGCTGAACGCGGCATTCAATGCCCGCGACGCGATGCCCGAGGGCGGACGCATCACCATTCGCACCGAAAATCGTCCCGCAACCGCGACCGACCCTGACATGGTGTGCGTTACGCTGGCGGACACGGGACAGGGCATGGCCCCGGAGGTGGCGGAACGGGTGTTCGAACCGTTTTTCACCACCAAGCCGGTGGGCAAGGGCACCGGCCTTGGCCTGTCGCAGATCCACGGTTTTGCCGCGCAGGCGGGCGGACGGGCCGAAATCCGGTCGGCGCCGGGCGAAGGAACGGCGCTGAGCCTGTTGCTGCCAAGGACGATGAAGATCGCGGCGGCCGACAAGGCGGCACTGGCGCTGTCGCACGATGGGATGGGCCAGCGGGTGCTGCTGGTCGAAGACAATGACGCGGTGCGGGACGTCGGCACGGCGATGCTGGAAGATCTGGGCTATACCGTGGTCGGCGCCAACTGCGCCGAGGAGGCGCTGACGCTGTTGCAGACGCATAGCGTCGACCTGCTGCTGACCGACGTGGTGATGCCGGGGCGCAGCGGCATCAGCCTGGCGCGCATGGTTCGCAAAAGTCACCCCACGCTGCCGATCCTGCTTGCAAGCGGCTATAGCGAGGAGATCATCAGCGGGTCGGCGACAGAGTTCGAGCTTTTGCGCAAACCGTTCGACACCCGCGCGATCGACGTGGCGATCCAGAGCGCGTGCGGCCGCGCTGCGGAAATGCGATTGGGGTGAGGGGGCGGAGAGGGGCCGCTGCCCCGGCCCGGATTGTAGTCAACACCCCGGAAGGGCGCGCGAAGCGCCCAGCGCCGTTCTTGAACGCGGCAAGGTCGTCCGGCCGCGAACGGGCGCGAATCGCGACCATTTTTCATGCCATGTTCGATGACGCTTTTATGACATCTGCGTGAAATAATTATAACTATATGAAATTATACATCAATAAGTTGATTGCGCGCGAAAGGCAGGGGCTTGTGCCTGTGTCATGAAGATGAAATAATTCCAGCTATAGTCAAAAGGTTTTGCTTGAGAAATTGGATGAGAAAGCTGGTCCTCGCATTGACCCTGTCGGTCGGACTGCTCGCGCCTGCGACCGCGTTCGCGTCTCCCGAAACGCTGACCGTGGTCGGCGTGCCCGATGGCGGGCTGGCAGCCGCAGCGCTGATCGCGCGGGATTACCAGGCGGCCGAGGCGAAGCTGTCGGCGGCATGGCCGGATTCGTTCAACGACCCCGCCCGGCTCATCAACCTGGGCAACGCCTATGCCGGTCTGGGCCGCATCGCCCAGGCCCGTGAAGCCTATCGCGCCGCCGCATTCGCGCCCAAGGAAATGCTGGTGATGGCCGATGGCAGCGAAGCGCCGGCGCGCGATGTCGCCCGCAAGGCCCTGCGCCGCATGGATGTTGCGCTCGCGATGAAATAAAATTTCCCGTCCCGCGATGGCGAAAAGGGCTTGCTGCAACCGCGCGGCAAGCCCTTTTCGTTGAGGCGCGGGCGCGAGGGCCGGCCCTGTCACGCCATTGTCATCAACGACTTCAAAACGTCATATAAGTGACATTCACCTGTCTCAAAACGACAATCAACCTGTCACGCGCCGCGCCTAACCGCCCAACGGAGGGCGACAGGGGGCGTAGTCCGATTCGATAAACTCCCTTGCGCTCCGCATTCAACATAACCCGGCATCGCCGGAGCGGAGACGACATGGCCAAGACTAAGCATTTCCAGACCATCCTGATGGCGGGCTGCGCCTGTGCGGCGTTGAGCGCCTGTGGCGCCGACGACATCGCGTCGCCCGGCGAAGGCACGATCGTCATTCCCGCGCCGACGCCGAGCCCCTCGCCGACCCCGACACCCACCCCCACGCCCACCGGCGTCACGCCCGCCGCCAACTGCCCGACCCTGTCCGGTTCGGCGCAGTTCGCCGACCTTGGCACCATTGGCGGTAACGGCAACACCTGGCGCAACTGCGCATTCCCGGCGCGCTTCACATCGTCGGTCGCGATCGCCAAGGTCCCCGGCGTCATCTATTCGCTGCCCGGCCGCGTCGATGTGGGCACCGATCAGGGTCCGGCCAGCACCAACACCGACGTCACGCTGACGATCGATCCGGGCGTCGTCATATTCGCCAATACGGGCGCGTCCTACCTGGCCGTCAATCGCGGCAACAAGATCAACGCCGTCGGCACCGCGACCAGCCCGATCATCTTCACCAGCCGCGAAAACGTGCTGGGCACCGCCACCGACCAGTCGTCGGCCCAGTGGGGCGGCATCGTGCTGCTCGGCCGCGCCAAGATCACCGATTGCCAGGCGCCTGCCGCGGCTCCCGGCACCGTGGCGTGCGAGCGTGACACCGAAGGCACCAGCAACGCCCTGTACGGCGGCGCGAACGACGCCGACAGCTCGGGCCGCATGAGCTTCGTGCAGATCCGCTATTCCGGCTTCGTGCTGGCGGACGGCAAGGAGCTTCAGGGCCTCACCCCCTCGGGCACCGGCACCGGCACCGTGATCGACCATATCCAGGTCCACAACAGCTCCGACGACGGCATCGAAGCGTTCGGCGGCAATGTGCACTTCAAGCATCTGGTGCTGACCGGCAACGAAGACGATAATTTCGATTCAGACGTCGGCTATCGCGGCACCGTGCAGTTCGTCATTTCGGCGCAGCGCGAAGGCAATAATATCGGCGACACCTTCCTCGAAACCGACTCGAACGGTTCGGCCACCAACAGCAACGCCAGCGAAGACGCGCTGCCCCGCCAGTATCTGAAGGTCGCCAACTTCACGCACATCCAGCGTTCGAACACCGGCGATGACGGTGCATCCATGCTGGTTCGCGGCGGCGCCGACATCGCGCTGGTCAACGGCATCATCGTCAGCCCGAACCAGAGCTGCCTGCGCATCAACAGCGCAGCGACGGTGCGCGACGCCGATGCCGCGCTCCAGGACGCCGGCAAGCCGCGCTACCTGTCGGTGGCGATGCAGTGCAACAGCACGCCGTTCAAGGGCACCGGCGGCGTCGACGTGGCGCTGGTCCAGTCGATCTTCGCGGCCGACGCCAACAGCACGTTCAGCTACACGCCGTCGCTGACCAACCTGTTCGTCAACGGCGCGACCGAAACCGGCCGCACCGCGATCGACCCCAAGACGGTCGACGCCGCGTTCACCACCACCAACTATGTCGGTGCGGTGAAGGATGCGAACGACAACTGGTATGTCGGTTGGACCTGCAACTCGGTCACCGCGAGCTTTGGCAGCGCCAGCGGCGCCTGCACGGCGATCCCGACGACCTGATCGCCTCGATCGACGGGACGGGGGAGCGCGGATATGCCGCGCTTCCCCGCGCCCTTATCGCACAACTTCCTAGGGGACTTTCCATGTCGAAGCCGTTGAGCTTGGCGCGCCTGCTTCTGATTTCCACCGCTCTTGTCGCTCCGGCTGCCATCGCCCAGACGGGCGACGCCGCACCCGACCAGTCGACCGCGTCGGGCGTGCCCTCGGTTGCCGAGGAAGCCGACGCCCAGAGCGGCAATGTCGACGTGTCGATCCCCGGTGCGGACATCATCGTCACCGGTCGCGGCCGGACCAATATTTCGCAAAGCGCGCCGCAGGTGGTCAACGTCCTGTCGGCCACCGACATCAAGCGCACCGGCGAAGGCGACATCGCCGGATCGCTCCAGCGGGTGACCGGCCTGTCGGTCGCTTCGGGCGGCTATGTCTATGTGCGCGGGCTTGGCGACCGCTATTCGCTGGCGCTGCTCAACGGTTCGCCGCTGCCCAGCCCCGAGCCGCTCAAGCGGGTCGTGCCGCTCGACATCTTTCCCACCAACGTCATCGCATCGACCCTGGTGCAGAAAACCTATTCGGCCAATTTCCCCGGCGAGTTCGGCGGCGGCGTCATCAACCTGACGACCAAGGCGATCCCGGTCGAAAGCTATCTGGAGATCGGCGGCGGCGTTTCGGGCAACAGCGAAACATCGGGCGAGCTTGGCTATACCTATTATGGATCGAAGTCCGACTGGACCGGGTTCGACGACAGTTCGCGCGATGTGCCGCCGTTGCTGAAGAATGCGTTCGGCGCGGGCATTCCCTTTGCCGACATTTCGCGTGGCGACCAGCAGAATATCGCGATGCAGTTTCTCAACAGCAATACGTCGGTCCTGCAACGGACCAACAGCGTGCCGTTCAATTTTTCCGCTTCGCTCAATGGCGGCACCGCGGTCGACGTCGGCAGCGACGGGCGGCTGGGCATCATCGCCACCGCAGCCTACAGCAACAAATGGCGCACGCGCGAAAACCTGCAACAGGCGTCGCTCGATGTCGCCACCGGCGCGGGCAAAAGCTATAATCAGGTCGTCACCGACAACCAGATCACGGTCAACGCGCTGGTCGGCGTGGGGCTGGAGCTGGGCGACCAGAAGCTGCGCTGGACCAACCTCTATATCCGCGACACGCTCAAGCGCGGGGCGCTGGCCGTTGGCCAGAATGACGGCCTGATCCAGGGCGCGGACTATCTGACGCAGCAGACCGCCTGGTATGAGCGCCAGTTGATCGACACCCAGCTGGTCGGTGAGTTCGAACTGAGCGATGCGCTGAGCCTGGATGCGCGCGGCGGCTATGCCAATTCGCAGCGTGAAGCGCCCTATGAGCGCGAATTCGTCTATGTCCGGTCCAACCGGGAACTGGCCATCGACCCGGTGGGCGATCGTTTCGTCAACCTGCTGAACCGGCAGCGCGGCGACGCTTCGGTGACGTTCAGCGCGCTCAACGAGGATCTGTGGTTCGCCGGTGCGGACCTGAGCTATACATTCTCACCCGACTTCACCTTCACGGCGGGCTATGCCTTTACCGACACCAAGCGTCGCTCGTCGCGATACGAACTGCATTTCGATGCGGTCAACCTGCCGATCCCGGTTCAGCAGTTGCGCCCCGACTATCTGCTGTCGGACGCGACGATCCAGCTTTTCGACCTGGGCCTGCTCGATTTTTCGGGCAATTATCCGGTCTATGACGCGGCGCTGCGGGTTCATGCCGGCTATGGCCAGGTGCAGGCCGAACTGTTTCCGGGCCTGAGCGTCAACGCCGGCGTCCGTTATGAAAAGGGCGAGCAGTCGGTCACGGGCCTGGATGTCTATTCCACCGGCATCACCGAGTTCAACCAGATCAAGCAGGATTACTGGCTGCCGGCCGTCACCCTGACCTTCGACGCGGGCAGCGGCCTCCAGTTCCGGGTCAACGGGTCCAAGACGATCGCCCGGCCGCAGTTCCGCGAACTGATCGCCCAGCCGTTCGTCGATGTCGACGCCAACCGTTTCTATCGCGGCAACCCGTTCCTTCAGGACAGCGAGTTGCTGAACGCCGAAGCGCGCGCCGAATGGTATATGGGGCGCGACGATCGCCTGACCCTGGCGGGTTTCTACAAGAAGATCGACAATCCGATCGAAACCTACACGACCATCAACGATACCTATTCGGTCACGACCAGCTTCGCCAACGCGCCCGAAGCGACGCTGTATGGTTTCGAGCTGGAAGCGCAGAAATATATCCCGCTCGACAACCTGTCGGCATCGCCCTTCTTCCAGAGCCGCCGCCTGGTGCTGATCGGCAACTATACCTACACCCAGTCGAAGCTGAAGGTCAGCGACGGCGACAAGACCATCCCCTACACCTATACCACCGGCGACCTGCCGGCGGCGTCCGACTATTTCATCCACGGCGCGCCGATGACCGGGCAATCGGACCATCTGGTCAATTTCCAGATCGGCCTGGAAGACACCGACAAGCTGTCGCAGCAGACGCTGCTGGTGACCTATGCCAGCGACCGGGTGACCAGCCGCGGTCCCAACCTGCAACCCGATATCGTCGAGCGGCCCGGCCTGACGCTGGATTTCGTCGCGCGGCAGGGCGTGGTCATGCCCGGCGGCATCAATGCCGAATTCAAGCTGGAAGCGCGCAACATCACCGGCCGGAAATATCAGGAATTCCAGGAAGCCGGAGGCACGCGGGTCTATTATAACTGCTACAAGCTCGGCACGTCGGTCGCGGGGTCGGTGACCGTCGCTTTCTGATCCGAAGGGAAGGGCCGCATCTGCGGTCCGCCCCGTTCAACGAATGCGACCGGCCCGTTTCCGACGAGCCGGTCGCATTCGTGTCTGCGGGAAAGGAACAGGGAGGCAGTCAGCCCCAGGGGCGTTCGCGATACCATTTGGTGATGACGTGCTTGACGCCGCCGCGCACCTTCATGCCGTGATGGAGGCTGGCGGGATTGTAGACGCCGGGCGACAGGCGGTTATTCCATGCGAGCAACTTGCCGGTTTCGGGCTGAACGGTCTTGCCTATCCTGGGAAAGCGGGTGGCCCCGCCGGCGGCGGGTTCGTCCAGATAGACCATCAGCGTCCAGGTGCGATTGCCCGCCACGGAGCAATATTTGGCGAAGTCGACGCCCTTGGGATCGAAAAAATCGGTATGCGGCTTGAATTCCTGGCCTGCGGCATAACGCTGGCCCTGGATCGGTTCGCCATGGGCGGGGTCGATCCCGGCGAAGGCGGCGAGCTTTCGGTCGATGGCCATGACGAACGGGTCGGCCATGTCGAGATCGCAGGTCTCGCTGGTGCGGAACGCGCCGTCGCCATTGGCGTCGGCAATGGTCGACGGTCGGCGATCCGTTTCGATTCGCGCGATCAGACCGGCGCATTCGTCGGGGTCGAGAAAGGCGCGGCGAATGAACAATGCGATCTCGCGGCTGGGGACGCGCTGGACGCCCGGCTGGCCGGATATCCACAGCGGATCGGCGTCGATGCCGACGGGCGGGCTCGAAAGGTCCATGAAGCCAGGCTGCTAGCGCGTGTCCCCCGAAAATCAAGCATATCGCGACACTGACAGCGACTGTCATAATTGAGTCACATGATTGTCATTTGTGGGTAAGATCGGCCGCCTAGCAGGCGATGGCCCAAGGGGGATGAGTTCAGCGGTCATGCGTGTGTACCTTAGCAGCGGTGTAGCCGATATCGGCCGGCGCTTGCGCCCGATCGACTGGTTGCGCCTGGTCGAGCTGTTGATGCTCGCCCTGCTGGCGTTGCAGGTCGCCCGGCTGTTGTGGGCGGTCGTGACGCCGGTTGGGCCCTACGGGCCATGGCAAGCGCGCCGCGCCGATATTCCCTCGATCGAAGCGCGCAAGGCGCTGTTCGCGAGCTTCGACCCGTTTTTCCCGGCTGGCCCGCCGCAGGCCGCAAGCGGCGTCGTGACGTCGCTGGCGCTGACGCTCTATGGCATTCGCGTGAATGAAGGGTCGGGCCAGGGATCGGCGATCATCGCCACGCCCGACGGGATGCAGAACAGCTTTGCGGTCGGCGACGAAATTCTGCCGGGCGTCGTGCTTAAGGCCGTCGCCTTCGACCATGTGGTGATCGACCGGGGCGGCGCCGCCGAACAGCTGTTCATCGACCAGTCGCAGCCCACGGAGGCGGTGTCGCCGGCCGAAGGCGGCGTGGCGCCCGCTGCGGCGACTATCGCGCCCGCGCCGCAGCCGCCGACGGGAAGCCCCACCGCCGAAAGCCTCAAGCGCGATGTCGGCTTTGCCCCGCGCACGCAGGACGGCCGGATCACCGGGCTGGTGCTGAGCGTCAAGGGGCCGGGCTTTACCGCCGCCGGCTTTCAACCGGGCGATGTCGTGACGCAGGTCAATGGCCGGTCGATCGGGTCGGCCGGCGACATCTCTGTCCTCCAGAACCAGATCGCGCCCGGCGCGCGCCTTTCCCTGATGGTGGAGCGCGGCGCGGCCGTGGTGCCCATCGCCCTGACGTTGCAAGGCCAATGACCAGACATTTCCTGACCCTTTCCGCTGCCATGACGCTGGCGCTCGCCGGACCGCTTTGCGGTCCGCTGCTGGCGCAGCAGACGCTCAACGTGCGCGACGCGGATATCCGCGCCTTCATCCAGGACGCCGCACGGGTCACCGGCCGGACCTTCATCATCGACCAGAGGGTGCAGGGCAAGGTGTCGGTGGTGACCGACCGGCCGCTCAGCCGATCGGAATATTTCGAGATTTTCCTGTCGACGCTGCGCGCCAACGGGCTGGTGGCGGTGCCAGCGCCGGGCGGCGCCTATCGCATTCAGCCGTCCGACGGCGCGGCGGGGCAGCCGAGCGCGGTGGGGCGCGCGGCCAATCGCAACAGCTTCGTCACCGAAGTGTTTCGCCTGCGTTCGATCGACGCGGCGTCCGCGCTCGAAACGCTGCGGCCTCTGGTCAGCCGCGACGGCAGCGTCACCGCCAACCGGGCCGGGCACAGCGTGGTCGTTGCCGACTATGCCGACAATATCGCGCGCATCCGCCAGGTGATCGCCCGGATCGACCGCGATTCGACATCGACGCAGATGGTCATGCTGAAAAATGCGGGCGCGCGCGAAATCGCGACGTCGCTCCAGGCGCTGGTCGCGGGCGGCACGGGCGAGGGCGCGGCCCCGGCGGCGGCGACCGTGGTGCCGATCGACAGCAGCAACGCCATCGCGATTCGCGGCGACGCGGGCGCGGTCGCGCGGCTGGCGGAGATGGCGCGCAGCCTGGACCGGCAGGCGGCGAGCGGGACCGAGATTCGCGTCTATTGGCTCGAACATGCCGATGCCGAAAAGCTGTTGCCGGTGTTGCAGCAACTGATCGGGCAATCGCCGAGCGCCTCCGTCAGCGCATCGACGCCCGCGCCGACTTCGGCCGCGCCCGCGGCAACGCCGGCGCCGGCCCCCGCATCCGGCGGACCGGGCAGCGGCATCGCGACGCGCGGACCGGCGATCGTCACCCGCTATGAAGGCGCGAACGCGATCATCGTCGCGGCGGGCAGCGATGTGCAGAGGATGCTGGGCGAGACGATCCGCCAGATCGATACGCGGCGCGAACAGGTGCTGGTCGAAGCGATCATCGTCGAGATCAGCGATGCCGCCGCCAGGAAGCTGGGCGTGCAATTCCTGATCGGCAGCACGTCGACGGGCTTTGCCGCGACCAACTATTCCAATGCCTCGCCCAATCTGCTGACGCTCGCCGGGGCCTATGGCGCGACGCAGTTGGGCAGCACGACGACCACGGTGGTGGCGCCGGACGGCACGCGCACGACCACCGAAACCCGCGAGAATGGCGACCTGGCGGGAACGTTGCAGGAAGCGGCGATCAACAGCCTGCAAAGCGCGACCGGGATCATCGGCGGGCTGGGCACGCGCATCGGCGACAACGGCATTTTCGGCGCGATCATCAATGCGGTGAAGTCCGACACCGAAAGCAACCTGTTGTCGACGCCGTCGGTGATGACGCTGGACAATCAGAAGGCATCGATCCTGGTCGGGCAGCAGGTGCCCGTCACCACCGGCGAGGCGCTGAGCCAGAATTTCGACAACCAGTTCCGTACCGTGCAGCGGCAGGATGTCGGCATCAAGCTGGAGGTCAAGCCGCAGATCAATACCGGCGGCGCGATCAAGCTGTTCCTCAAGCAGGAAGTGTCCAGCGTCGCCGGGCCGGTGAGCAATTCGAGCAGCGACCTCATCATCAACAAGCGCGAGATCGAAACGACCGTGACGGTCGACGATGGCGAGATATTGGCGCTGGGCGGGCTGCTGGACGACAATGAGCGGCGCACGATCGAGCGCATTCCGCTGCTGTCGGACATTCCCGGCCTTGGCGAACTGTTCAAATCGCGCAGCAAGAGCCGGACCAAGACCAACCTGATGGTCTTTATCCGCCCGACGATATTGCGCAGCAAGGAGGACGCGCGTCGCCTGACCGCCCAGCGCTATGGCTATGTTCGCGACATGCAGGCGCGGCGCAATCCCGATGTCGAGCCGACCATCGACGAGCTGGTGCGCGATTATATGGGCGCGGTCCCGCCGGTCGCGGACGTGGCTGCGCCAGGACAGATCATCGAGCCAGAGACGCGCCAGTCGAGCAGCGTGGTGCGACCTGTCGACGTCGCGCCGGGCACGCAGCAGTGACGAGCGAGCAAATGCCCGGCCCCGACATCCCGCCCATCCCCGAAATCCGGGCCGGCATCGCGCCGCGCGCGGTAGACATTCCTTATGCCTTTGCGCGCAGGAATGGCGTGGTGATGCTCGATGCCGATGGCGACCGGGTGGAGATCGCCGTGCGCGAGGGCAGCGATCCGCGCGTGCTGCTGGAAGTGCGGCGGCACCTGGCGCGCAGCTTCGACGTGCACTTTGTCGATGCGGCGCAATTCGACAAGCATTTGTCCGAACGTTACGCCATGGACGGCAGCGCGGCGGCGATGGCGGGATCGCTCGACATGGGCGCGGACGAGCTGGACATGCTGGCGACCGACCTGCCGAGCGCCGAAGACCTGCTCGACAGCGCCGACGACGCGCCTGCCATCCGCCTGATCAACGGCATCATCGCCGAAGCGGCGCGGCAGGGCGTCAGCGACATTCACATCGAACCCTATGAAACCGGCCTGGTCGTGCGGATGCGGATCGACGGCCTGTTGCGCGAGACGCTGCGCATGCCGCCCCATGTCGCGCCGGTGGTGGTCAGCCGCATCAAGGTGATGGCGCGGCTCGACATTGCCGAGCGGCGAGTGCCGCAGGACGGGCGTATCGGCCTGACGCTGGGCGGCAAGCTGCTCGACGTGCGTGTTTCGACGCTGCCGAGCCGAGCGGGCGAACGGGTGGTGCTGCGTATCCTCGACAAGGACAATGCGGGCATCAGCCTCGACCTGCTGGGCATGTCGGGTGCTGCGGACCGGATTTTTCGCGAGGGGCTGAACGAGCCGAACGGCATCATCCTGGTGACGGGGCCGACAGGGTCGGGCAAGACGACGACGCTGTATGCCGGGCTGCGCCAGCTGAACGATGGTAGCCGCAACATCCTGACGGTCGAGGATCCGGTCGAATATGCCATCGAGGGCGTGGGGCAAACGCAGGTCAACGCCAAGGTCGGACTGACCTTTGCCGCCGGGCTGCGCGCGATTTTGCGGCAGGACCCGGACGTCGTGATGATCGGCGAAATCCGCGACCGCGAAACCGCCGAAATCGCGGTGCAGGCGTCGCTGACCGGCCATGTGGTGCTGTCCACCGTCCACACCAACGATGCGGTCGGCGCGATCACCCGGATGCGCGACATGAAGGTCGAACCCTTTCTGCTGGCGTCCACGCTGCGCGCCGTCATCGCCCAGCGGCTGGTGCGCAGGCTGTGCCAGAGCTGCCGCGAGCCGGTGCAGGCCGACAAGTCGGCGAGCGCGCTGCTGGGCTTCGACCCCGGCACCATCATCTATCGCGCGCGCGGGTGCGAAGCATGCAACGGCACCGGCTACAAGGGGCGCATCGGCGTGTTCGAGGCGATTCGGGTGGACGATACGATCCGCCGCCTGATCAACGATGGCGGCGATGAATCGCTGATCGCGCGCCATGCTTTCCTCAATGCCCCCAATCTGGGGTCGGCGGCGCGGGCGTTGGTGCGCGACGGGCAGACGACGGCGGAAGAAGCGATCCGGGTGTCGCGGCGCGACGGCGCGGAGGCCGAAACGGTCGCAGATGGCTGATTTCGATTATGTGGCGATCGACCCCGCCGGACGCGAGCGATCCGGGTCGATCAGGGCCGAAACGATGGAGGATGCGCGCGCCCGGCTGGACGCGCGGCGGATGTTCGTCGTCCGCATGGAGCCGGGCGCGGCGCAGGCGGCGCGGCAGCGCGCCGGGCTGTCGCTGCGCGCGCCGCGCCTGTCGGCCAAGGAATTGACCCTGTTCACGCGCCAGCTGTCGACGCTGGTGCAGGTCAGTCCGCTGGAGGAAGCGCTGCGCACCATCGGCCGGCAGAGCGAGCGCGACAGCGTGCGCGCCATCGTGGGCAAGGTGCATGGCGGGGTGCTGGAAGGCCGCCGCCTCGCCGACGCGATGGGCGCGGAGCCGAAAAGCTTCCCGCCGCTCTACCGCGCGATGATATCCGCCGGCGAAAGTTCGGGCAGCCTGCCCACCATCATGGAGCGATTGTCCGACCTGATGGAGCGGCAGGCGGTGATCCGGTCCAAGGTGCTGACCGCCATCGCCTATCCGACCGTGCTGGCGGGCTTTGCGATGTTCGTGGTCGCGGCGCTGATGATCTTCGTCGTGCCCAAGGTGGTCGAACAGTTCGATACGGTGGGGCAGACGCTGCCGCTGCTCACGCGGATCGTGATGGGACTGTCGGCATTCCTGGCCGCCTATTGGTGGCTGTTGTTGATCCTGCTGGCGCTGGCGGTGGTCGGCGCGTGGCGCGCGCTCAGGGTGGAGGCGATCCGCTATCGCTTCGACGGCGTCATGCTGCGCCTGCCCATCATCGGCCGGTTGATCCGCGATCTGCATGCGGCGCGAATGGCGCGGACGCTGTCCACCATGATCGCCAGCCGCCTGCCGCTGATGGAAGGGTTGGCGCTGACCACCGGTACGGTCCACAACCGGGTGCTGCGCCGGGCTTCGGACGAGATCGTCGAAGCGATCCGGGGCGGCGGCAGCCTGTCGGCGGCACTGCGGCGGGCGGGCGTGTTCCCGCCGCTGCTGGTCTATCTGGCCGCGAGCGGGGAAAGCGCGGGCAAGCTCGATGCGATGCTGGAACGCGCGGCCGACTATCTGGAACGCGAATTCGACGCCTTCACCTCCACCGCGCTCGCGCTGCTGGAGCCGGCGATCATCATATTGATGGGTGGCGTGGTCGCCGTCATCATCCTGTCGATCCTGCTGCCGATTTTGCAGCTGCAAAGCCTGACCGGGGCTTGAGGAGTGCACATGCCTGAACTTGACGCTACATCCGTTCGCCTGAAGCGTTCCGCCGAACACGGCTTCACGTCCTTGAAGCGTTCCGCCGAAAACGGCTTCACGTCCTTGAGGCGTTCCGCCGAAAACGGCTTCACGCTGGTCGAACTGATGGTCGTGATCGTCATCATCGGCCTGCTGGCGACGATCGTGGCGATCAATGTCATCCCCGCGACCGACACGGCGCGGGTGGAAAAGGCCAAGGCCGACATCGCGACGATCGAGCAGGCGCTGGAACAGTATCGACTCGACAACCTGACCTATCCGTCCGCGACCGACGGGTTGCAGGCTTTGCTCAGCCCGCCGCCATCGCTTGTCCAGCCGCAGCGCTATCGCCGGGGCGGATATATCAAGAAGCTGCCCGACGATCCCTGGGGCCGGGCCTATGGCTATGCCGCGCCGGGGCGCAAGGGCGCGTTCGACATCATGTCGATGGGCGCGGATGGCCAGCCGGGCGGGGAAGCGGAAAATGCCGATCTCTATTCCAGCGAGCTTTGATCCGCCCACCGTTCGGTTCGGGCGCCATCGGGAAGCGGCCGCACGGCAGGCTACCGACAGGCGCGGACCCAACGGATTTACGTTGCTGGAACTGATGGTCGTGCTGACGATCATCGGTTTCGTATCGGCGGCGGTGGTGATGGCGATCCCCGATCCGCGCGGGCGCATCATCGACGATGCCGACCGCTTTGCCGCGCGTGTTGCCGCCGCGCGCGACGAAGCGGTCGTCACCGCGCGACCGATGGGGGTTTGGGTATCGGCATCGGGCTATGGCTTCGAGCGCCGCGCACGCGGGCAATGGACGCCGATCGAACAGAAGCCGTTCGCCACCACCGACTGGGCGCCGGGCACGCGGGCCGTCGTCGGCAGGGATGGTCGCCGGCAGATCGGCTTCGACAGCACCGGCTTGCCCACCGATCCGCTGACCGTCACGCTGGCGCGCGATACCGAGCGGGTGTCGGTGTCGGTCGACATGGCGGGCAAGGTGGCTGTCGGTGGGTGATCCGCGACATTCGGCCGAACGCGGCTTCACGCTGCTTGAATTGCTCGTCGCGCTGGCGGTGTTCAGCCTGGCGGCGCTGGCGCTGGTGCGGTTGCAGGCGGTGACGCTGCGAACCGCCGCCGACCTCGACAGCAAGGCGCTCGCGCAGATCGTCGCGCGCAACCTGATGGTCGAATGGCGCACCGATCCGCAGCCGCCGGTGCTGGGCGATACGCAGGGGATGGTCGAGAATGGCGGGCGGCAGTGGCACTGGACGCGCGCGGTCAAGCGCACCGACGATGCACGGCTGATGCAGGTCGATGTCGCGGTGCAGGGCGCGAGCGGATCTCCCGCGGTCCTGAGCTTCGTGACGGTGGTCGAGTGATGGATGCCCGACAGGCTGACCTGGGCCGTGGCGAGCCCGGCTTCACGCTGATCGAACTGCTGGTGGCGCTGGTGATCTTCGCGATGCTGGCGGGAGCGGGTGTGCTGCTGCTGGGCAACAGCGTGTCGGCGCAGGCGCAGGTCAAGACGCGGCTCGACGATCTGGCGGCGGTGCAGCGGGCGGCGGGCGCGATGGGAACCGACCTTGGTCAGGCGCTGCCACGGATCAGCCGGACCGAGGCCGGGACGCTCGCGCCCGCATTCTGGGCGCATGATGGCGGCGAGGGCGCGCCGCGCCTGCAATTTGTGCGCGGCGGATGGGACAATCTGGGCGATCTTTCCCGCCCGTCGTTGCAAAAGGTGGAATATTGGGTGCGGCAGGGGCGGCTGGAGCGGCGCACCTATGGCCAGGTCGATGGCGCGAGCGGGGACGATCCGGCGACGCTGCTCGACCGGATCGATGATGTGACGCTGCGCTTTCGCGACGGCCGGGGCGAGTGGCGCGATGCATGGACGCCAGCGCAGCCCGACCTGATGCCCCGCGCGGTGGAAATGGTCGTCACGCGCACCGGCGAGCCGCCGGTTACGCTGCGCTTCATGGTGGGTCCGGGGCCGGCAGATGCGACGTCGACGGACAAGGCCGATGGCTGAACCCCGTGAAAATGAGCGCGGTGCAGCGCTGCTGACGGTGTTGCTGCTGGTGGCGGTGATGGCGGTGATTGCCGCATCGGCGCTGGAGCGGCTGGCGCTGGCGACGCGGATGGCGGGCAATGGCGGCGCGGTGGATCAGGCGCGGGCCTATGCCGATGCCGGCGCGGAAATGGCGCGACTGAAGATCGGCGACCTGATCGCGCGGACGCCGGGACGAACCACCCTGCGCGGCGGCTGGCTGGGCACGCCGCAGGCGCTTCCGGTGCCGGGCGGGACGGCGACGGCGCGCGTGACGGACGCGGGCAATTGTTTCAACCTGAACAGCCTGGTCGCGGGGACGAACGAAGCGAGCCTGAAGGTTCGTCCGGTCGGCGTCACCCAGTTCCAGGCGTTGATGCAGGCGCTGGGCATCGACGCGCGGCAGGCGCAGATGGTGGCGGCTTCGGCGGCAGACTGGATCGACAGCGATGCCGTTCCCCAGCCCGGCGGCGCGGAGGACGACGCCTATGCCCGCGCGCCGACACCCTATCGCGCCGCCAACCGATTCATGATCGACGCGAGCGAATTGCGGGCGGTCGCTGGCGTGACCCCGGCGATCTACGATGTGCTGCGGCCATGGCTGTGCGCGCTGCCGAGCGCCGACCTGTCGCCGATCAACGTCAACACGCTGTTGCCCGAACAGGCGCCGTTGTTCGCCATGCTGCTGCCCGGCATGGTTTCGGCGGGGCAGGCCCGGCAATATCTGGCGCAGCGACCGGCCGGTGGCTATGGCAGCACGGTGGAATTCTGGGACGGGTTGGCGCGGCAGGGCATAAGCCCGCTGGGCGAAGTCGGGGCGCAGGTGAAAATGACGACGCGATGGTTCCATGCGGACATCGATGTCGATGTCGGGGGCATAGAAGTGAACGAACGGGCGCTGATCGATGCGCAGCAAAGCCCCGCGCAGATCGTGCGGCGCGGCGGGAGCGATGGAGCATGAGCGTGCGCGAGGGGCTGATCGTCGCCTTGCCGGAGGACCTGGCGGGAGAGCCGCTGTGGCTGCGCGTGGTCGATGGCGGCATCATCCAGTCGGGCGTGGGCGCCAACTGGCTGTCGGCGTGCGGCCTGACCGCCTTGCCGACGGACTGCCGGGTGATGCTGGTGCCGCCCGCGGCGCTGACGCCGCTATACTGGGTGGCGCATCCCGACCTGCCGGCGCGGCAGGGGCGGGCGGCGGCGCGAATGACTGCGCTGGCGAGCGGGATCGCGGCGGCCGACAGCCTGTTCGCGGCGGATGACGCCAATGACGATCCGGCAATGGCGCACGTCATCGCCGTCGCGGCGCGCGCGGACATGCAGCATTGGTTGCTCTGGGCGCAGCATCATGGGCTGGACCCGGACCTGATCGTGCCTGCCGCGCTGCTGCTGCCGGCGCCGGAAGCGGGCTATGCGCGCGGGACGCTGGGCGGCGGCATCGTGCTGCGCGGGGCGGACATGGCGCTGAGCGGCGATCTGGCCGAGGCGATCGCGGGGCAGGGCGCGGCGGTGACCGACATAGCCGCTGACGAGGTGAATGCGCGCGCCATTGCGGCGCTGACCGATCCGCCGCTCGACATGCGGCAGGGGGATTTCGCCAAGCGGGTGCGGCGCTCGGTCGATCGGCATGCGCTCGTGCGGATCGCCGTGGGGGCAGGGTGCATCATGCTGATCAGCCTGCTGATCGCGCTGATCGGCATCGCGCGCCATTATGGCGAGGCGGGTCGGCTGGACGATGAAAGCCTGACGCTGGCGCGGCAGGTGCTGCCGCAGGAAAGCGACGTGGTGCAGGCGGACGCGGAACTGAACGCCCGGCTCGCCGCGCGCGGGGCCAGCGGCTATTCCTTTACGGCGCCCGTGTCCGGCCTGATGACGGCGATGCAGGGCGCGCCGGGGGTTGCGGTGACGGCGCTGTCGCGCGATCCCGACGGGTTGTTGCGCGTGACGCTGGCGGCGGCGCGCGCGTCGGACATCAATATCGTGTTGGTCGCGCTTCAGGCGGCGGGGTTCACGATCACAGCCACGTCCAGCCAGGATCCGGGTGGGCGAACGCTGGCCGACATAACGGTGCGGGCATGATGGACAGTGTGAAAACCGCATGGATGGCGCGTTCGCGGCGCGAACAGTGGCTGCTGGGGGTGATGTTCGCGCTGCTTGGCGCTGTGATCCTGTGGTTCGGGGTGGCGGCGCCGGTGGACCGGGCGCGGCACGATGCGCGCGCGGCAATGGCGCAGGCGGCCGACCGCAACGCCGCGATCCGCGCGAAGGTAAAGGCGCTCAAGACACTGCCCGCCAGCAGCGGGGCGACAGCGGATGCGATGCCGCTGGATCAATATGTCGGGCAGAGCGCGGCCGAAGCGGGCCTGACGCTGGAACGCGCGCAGGCGCAGGGGGCGGACCGGATGGACATCGCCATCGCGTCGGTCCGGCCGATGAGCTTTTTCGCCTGGGCGACGCAGCTTGAGCAGCAGGGCGTGCGGATCGAGACGATGAGCGCGCGACCCTCCGCCACGGCAGGCAGCGTATCGGTGCAGGCCGTGATGGTCCGGGGTGGGGCGCAATGAGCGGATTTCGATGGTCGCGCCGGGTGCGGATCGCGCTGCTGATCGTGCTTCTGCTCGGGCTGCTGCTGTTCTTTCCCCTGGCGATCGCGCTCGGCATCGCCGGGGTCGACCGGTTGGGGGTAAGCGGGCGCGACGTGCGCGGATCGATCTGGCAGGGCCGCATCGACCAGTTGATGCTGGGGCCGGTGGCGATGGGCGACGTGCGGGTCGCGCTATCCCCGTTGCCGCTGCTGGTCGGGCGCGCGCGGTTCGACCTGAGGCGCAAGGCGGGGCTGGCCGACGATTTCGAGGGTGCGGTCAGCTTTGCGCCGGGACGGATAGGCATCGACGATGTGACCGGCGCGGTGCCGATGGGCCGCCTGATGTCGCCACTGCCGATCGGCAGCCTGTCGATGGAGGATGTGAGCGTGCGATTTGCCGCCGGGCGCTGTGGCCATGCCGAAGGTCGCGTCCGCGCGCAGGTGATGGGACAGATAGCGGGCCTCAACCTGTCGCAGGGCCTGAGTGGCGTTGCGGCCTGTGACGGCGACGCGCTGTTGCTGCCGCTGGTGAGCCAGTCGGGACTGGAAAAGATCACGCTGCGGCTGCGCGAGACGGGGCGCTACACCGCCGAGATGCGGGTCGAGACGAGTGACCCGACGCTCGCCGGGGCGCTCGCCGCTGCCGGTTTTCAGAGCGTCGGCAATGCGCGGTTGCTGAGCGTCGAAGGGTCGCTGTGATCACGCTCCTGCCTGCCCTGCTGGGCGGGGCCGCAGGCGCGATAGCCGGCAGTTTTCTGGGCACGATCATCCTGCGCTGGCCCAAGGGTTTGGGCGTGGCGCGAGGGCGATCGGCCTGCGACGGCTGTGGCCGGGTGCTGGCCGCCGTCGATCTGGTGCCGCTGTTGAGCGCGATTGTCGCGCGCGGGCGGTGCCGGACCTGCGGCGCGGCGATCGACCCGCTGCATTGGCGGATGGAGGCAGGGTGCGGCGCTGTCGGCGCGCTGGCGATCGGGCTGATGCCGGGCCTGGGCGGCGCGGGCTGGGCGCTGCTGGGGTGGCTGCTGCTGACGCTGGCGATCCTCGATTGGCGGCATTTCTGGTTGCCCGATCTGCTGACGTTGCCGCTCGCATTTCTGGGGTTCACGATCGGATTGTGGACGACGCCGGTGAGCGTGCTGGACCGGGGGATCGGCGCGCTGGCCGGCTATCTCGCCCTGCTGGGTGTCTCGCTTGGCTATCGCAGGCTGCGCGGACGCGAGGGATTGGGGCTGGGGGATGCCAAGCTGCTGGGGGCGCTGGGCGCGTGGTTCGGCTGGCAGGCGCTGCCCTTCGTCCTGCTGATCGGCGCGGGGCTTGGGCTGATCGCCGTACTGGCGGCGACGGCGACCGGACGGCGGATGGTAGCGACGACGCAGGTGCCGCTTGGCACCTTCCTCGCCATCGCGGCGGTGCCGGGCTGGCTGGCGGCAGCGCGCCTGATCCACGGTGCCGGATGAGGGGATCGAACCCCCGACCTTCGGTTTACAAAACCGCTGCACTACCGCTGTGCTAATCCGGCGTCCCGTGGAACGCCCGCCCCTTACTATCAGATGACGCCGAACGTCCAGCCCTCCGTTGCCGCAATATGGCGCGTCAGGCCGGTCGGGGACCACAGCGCGGGATCATCGGCAACCTTGCGCAGCCAAGCGGCGGTCAGCATCGCGTCGGTGGCATGATCGTCATAACGGTCGAGCGCCGCGTGCGGGCGCACGTCCAGGCCCGCCAGCGCCACGTCGAGCGCGCCGCCGCTGCGCATCTTCGACAGCCCCTTGCGGATGCCGGCGGCCCGCGCGGCGATGGCGGTATAGATTTCGACGATCAGCGGCCCGGTGTCGGGAACAGGATCGAACGGCCATATCGGCACCTTGCCGCGCAGCCGGTGCAGGACGCGCATGCCGGTGAGGCTCGACTTGCCCACCTGCGCCGCACCGACGAGGTTGAAGCAGCTATAGGGCGACAGGCCCATGGCGAGTTGGCCCAGTTCGCACTGTCGCAGGCGGCCGCGCCCCGGAGGGTAGAGGTCGCCGCAGTCGCGCTGCTGGCGGAAATGGCGACGGATGTCGCGATGGGCGATAATGCCGCCGACGCCCAGATGCGGGTCGCCCGAGCACAGATCATCGACCATGGCCCAAAGCGCGGGCGCGTCTGGAGGAGAGGCGGGCCAGTCGGGGAAATAGGCGTTACGGTCGATGAAGGGCAGGGCCGGCGACAGGTCGAGGCCGACGAGGATGCGGGTGCCCGTGGCCGCATGATCGGCGAGCCACCCGCAGATCGCCTCGCGACTCCAGCCCCGTTCGGGTCGCAGCAGTTGGGGCGCGGCGTCGCCCCGCCCGGCATGGGCGAGCGCAAGGCCCCTGGGCCGCTCCACCGCCTGACCCGACCAGTCGATGACGGCGAACCGATCGAACGGCTTCATGCGTTCCGTTCGCGCCGCAGCCTGTCCCAATGGGCGATGCGATCGGCAATGCGCGCCTCGAACCCGCGGTCGGTGGGCGCGTAGAACGCTTGCGGCGTCATGTCTTCCGGCCAGTAATTGTCGCCCGAAAATCCGTCTGCCTGGTCATGGTCATAGGCGTAATCCTTGCCATAGCCGATATCCTTCATCAGCCTGGTTGGCGCATTGAGGATGTTGGCAGGCGGCATCAGCGATCCGGTGTCGCGCGCCGATTTCCACGCGGCCTTCTGCGCCACATAGGCGGCGTTGGATTTGGGCGCGGTGGCGCAATAGAGGCAGGCCTGAACGATCGCCAGCTCGCCTTCGGGAGAGCCAAGAAATTCGTATGAATCGCGCGCGGCGAGGCACTGGATCAACGCCTGTGGGTCGGCGAGGCCTATATCCTCGCTGGCGAAGCGGACAAGCCGGCGAAGGACATAGAGCGGCTGTTCCCCGGCGGTCAGCATCCGCGCCAGATAATAGAGCGACGCCTGAGGATCGGACCCGCGCAATGCCTTGTGCAGGGCGGAGATGAGATTGTAGTGGCCTTCGCGATCCTTGTCATAGACCGCCAGGCGACGATGCAGCAGTTCGGACAGGCCAGCGGGATCGAGCGGATCGGCGATGTCGATGGCATAGAGCGTTTCGGCCTGATTGAGCAGGAAGCGGCCGTCGCCGTCGGCGCTGGCGACCAGCGCCTCGCGCGCTGCGGGCAGAAGCGGCAGCGGCCGGCCCATCAGCGTTTCGGCGCGGCCGAGCAACTGTTCGAGCGCGGCCGTGTCGAGCCGGCGCAGGATCAGCACCTGCGCGCGCGAAAGCAGCGCGGCGTTCAGTTCAAAGCTGGGATTTTCGGTGGTGGCACCCACCAGCGTGACCGTGCCGTCTTCGACAAAGGGCAGGAAACCGTCCTGCTGGGCGCGATTGAAGCGATGGATTTCATCCACGAACAACAAGGTGCGCTCGCCCAGGCGCGCATGGTCGCGAGCGGCGGCGAATATCTTCTTGAGCTCGGCGACGCCGGAAAACACCGCGGAGATCGGTTCGAACCGCATCCCGACATCCTGCGCCAGCAGGCGGGATATGGTGGTTTTGCCGGTGCCGGGCGGCCCCCACAAAATGATCGAGGATAATCGTCCCGCCGCCACCATCCGGCCGATGGTGCCTTCCGGTCCGGTCAGATGATCCTGCCCGACGACCTCGTTCAAGGTGCGGGGGCGCAGCCGGTCGGCAAGCGGCGCGTCGCGCTCGGTGTCGGTGGCGGCACCGGATTCGGGGGCGAACAGGTCTGTCATCTGCGCCCCATATAGGAAGCATGCGCGCGTCAGGGAACCGGGCTGGCGTGCGGCCGCGCGCCGCGCTCGCGCTGGCGGATGACGCGCAGATAGGTGTCGACCAGCGCCTGATTGACCTGGTCCCAGCCGAAGCGTTCGACCATCGCCTGGCTGGCCCCCCCGGCATCGGCCCGCGCCTGCGCATCGTTGCAGTAGGCCTGGAGCGCATCGGCGAATGCGCCGATCGCGCCGGGGCGCACCAGACGCCCGGTCACGCCGTCGGTCACCAGGCTTTCGCTGCCCGTGGCGCGGGCGGCGACCGTGGGCAGGCCGCACGCCATCGCTTCCAGCGTCACATTGCCGAAGGTTTCCGTGACCGACGGATTGAACAGCATGTCCATGCTCGCGACGGCGCGGCCCAGATGTGGGCCTTGCTGGAAGCCGGCGAATACGCCGTCGGGCAGGCGGCTTTGAAACCATTCGCGCGCAGGCCCGTCGCCCACCACCAGCACCCGGTGGCGCACCTGCCGAAGGTTGAGCTGGTCGATCGCATCGGAAAAGACGTCCAGCCCCTTTTCCATCACAAGCCGCCCGACAAAGCCGATGACGGGCACATCGTCGGCGATGCCGAGCGAGCGGCGCCATTGCGGGTCGCGACGGGCGGGGGTGAAGATATTGCGGTCGATGCCGCGCGTCCAGATGCCCACGTCATAGCTCATCCGCTGTTCGCGCAGCAATTGCGCCATCGATTCGGATGGCGCAACGATGGCGTCGCAGCGGCGATAGAAGCGCCGCAATATCCCTTCGACCACAGGTTCCAGAAAGGCGAGGCCGTAATAGCGCGGATAGGTTTCGAAGCGGGTATGCACCGACGCCACGATCGGCCGGTCGTGGCGTCGCGCCCAGCTGAGCGCGCGATGGCCGAGCGGATCGGGGCTGGAGACATGGACGATATTGGGCGCGAATTTCGCCAGGTCGCGCCGCACCCGGCCCGACATGCGATAGGGGATGCGATATTCGCCCCGGCCCGGCACCGGCACCGATGGCGTGCTGACCAGATCGCCCGCCGGCTCGAACGCGGGAGTGTCTGTGGTCGGCGAATAGACGCGGACGCTTGCCCCCTGCCGCAGCAGATAGCCGACGATACGGTTCAGCGCCTGGTTGGCCCCGTCGCGCACATAATTGTAATTGCCGCTGAACAGCGCGACGCGAAGGCCTGTGACATCCATGTGACGCCATTAACCCAGCCGCATGGAAAGACCAAGGGAACCACCGCGCATCTCGATGATTTTGCGGACAGGTTCTTAAAAACAGGAGGTTATTCCATGTCCGCAACCTTTCGTCAGGGATCGCGCGTCAAGTGGAACTGGGGGCAAGGCGTGGGACGCGGCAAGATTGTCGAACGGTTCGGCCGTCATGTGGAACGCAGGATCGAAGGCGCGCTGATCCGCCGCAACGGATCGATGCGGAACCCGGCGTTCCTGGTCCGGGCGGACAATGGCGCCGAGGTGCTGAAGCTCGAATCGGAACTTAGCTCCGCCTGACCCTGACCTTTCAACCTTTGGCCCCTGGACGCGCTCTCGGCCTTGGCCAGGGCGCGCAAAAATGGCATGGGGCGGGATGCCCGCGCTGTCCTCCATGATCGCCCAAACACTGTTGGTAGGCCTGCCCCGCCCATTTCGCGGAAATGACCATAGCGCGATCGCCAAGGCGGCCGTGGCTGGCCCTGTGCGGGTCGGCTGGCTGGGGCTGGAAGGCGATGGCGTTGCCGATCCTGTCCATCATGGCGGCTGGGACAAAGCGGTGCATCTGTATGCGCAGGATCATTATGACTGGTGGCGGGATCGCAGGCCCGGCCATCCGCTGTGGGACGCGCCCGGCGCATTCGGCGAGAATATCGCATCGCGCGGAATGACCGAAACCGACATCTGCGTCGGCGACCGCTTCACCTTCGGCAGCGCCATCCTGGAGGTGAGCCATGGTCGGCAACCATGCTGGAAGCTCGATTACCGCTTCGGCGTGCGTGACATCAGCGCGACGATCGTCAAGAGCGCGCGGTGCGGCGTATATTTCCGGGTGATCCGCGAGGGCGAGGCGGCGGCGGGCGACGTCATGACACTGCTGGAGCGCCCCCAGCCGTCATGGACGGTCGAGCGCGTCTTCCGGCTGCTGATCGGCGGCGGGCACAAGCGCGATCCCGAATCGGTGGCGGCGCTGTCGACCCTGACGGTACTGGCCGAAGCATGGCGCAGCCGAGCGGCGCAACTGGCCCGATAGACATCGGCCAGCGTTCACCATCGGGGCGAGGGGAGAAGGAGCGCGTCAATCGGCCTGTCGTGCGGCGGCATCCCGTCGCTGGTGACGAAGCCATGGACCCAGAAGCTGTCGATCGCGGTTCCCAGCGCGACGACCAGCAGCAGCGGCGCGACGACCGACAGGATGCGCGGGGCGGCCCGCATCCCCCAGGCGGGCATCAGCGCCATCAGCGCGAGCGGCATCAGCGGCAGGAAATAGCGGCCCTGCGTGCCTTGAACATAGTCGGCGGCAAGCGGCGTGCCGGTCAGGTACATGGCGGTTTCGACAAGCAGCGCCGTGCCGATGGCGACGGCCAGCCACCAGAGCCGCTGGCCGAACGAAAAGCGCGTGCCGCTGCCCGACAGCAGGGCGCCGGCGAGCATGAGCGCCGCCAGAGGATAAGCGAGCAGAGGCAGCAGGATCGCGTTCCAGCCCAAGCGCCCCACGATCTGGAGCGCATAGACCGGCGCGCGCTCGACGATGCTGGACAGCAGGATGCGGGCAAAGCCTGCCGGATCGCCCAGGATATAGCCGAGCTGATCGGCCAGGGGCGCGGTCATGACGTTCTCGCCGGTCTTGCGGGAGATGATGTGATAGAGGGCGGGCGTACCGCCGGAATAGCTCATCCAGCCGATGAAGACGATGGCGCCCGCCGCCATCGCGCCCAGGATCAGCCCTGGCCCCCGTTCGCCCCGGCGCGGCCAGCGCAGGCCCGCGGCCATCAGCGGCAGATAGACGCCCTTTGCCAGCGCGAGCAGTGGCGCGACCAGGAAAAGGGCAGCGGTGCGTGCGGGACGGGGCGGGGCGTGGCCGATCCTGAGCGCCAGCGCCAGGCCGAGGAAGCCGACCGAATTGATCACGGCGTCGGGCGAAAGCGATCCGGTCTGGTAAACGGCGGTCGGCAACAGCGCGACGCCCAGCAGCGCCATGCGACCGAACGGCAGCAGGCGCAGTGCCAGCAGGATCAGGCCGAGCGCCACGAGCGCGTTGACCATCCGGCCTGTGTAAAAGGCGCCCAGGCGCGGCAGGCCGATCGCATCGCCGATCACCAGCCCCGCCGCGCCGGGCGCATAAAGGGTGGGCGCATAATTGGCGACATTGGGAAAATCGGCAAAGCGGCGGCCGGGGCGCGCGGCATCGGCGCTCCACGCGCGCCGGAGCATGTCGAGCGAATAAAGCTGGATCGCGCCCGGCGTTTCGGTCGGGAAATCGACATCGTGCAGGTCGGTCGCCGCGCGGGGCAGTTGCGCGCCGATCATCGGCCCCTGCGTCTGCGTGAGGACGCCGCCTTCGCTCAGCAGCAGCGCCTTCATATAATGCTGATTTTCGTCGGGCGCCTGAAACGGCGGCGTGATGAGCGTGAACAGCAAGGTCGCGGCAACCACGAGCGTGAACAACCAGCGTTCAACGTGCGTCAATGATGCCGTGTCGCTGTACATTCCCGCCCTGACGCCCCGCGCCGATGACCGGCGGCGGGCACGAGACTAGGGGGCAAGGCTTAACATTTCCAGACGGCGACGAAATATTGCCGGTACGGACATCAAGGATCGTCATGCGCGACATGCGCGACGGGTGGATGGAGGCGCAGGCGCGTGACGCGGCGGCCGTCGCTGGCGACGATCTCCAACTTCCAGCCGCTATTTTCGTGCATCAATATTTCGCCCGGATCGGGCACGCGCCCGGCAAGGACGAAGGCGAGGCCTCCCAGCGTATCGACATCTTCCTCGACATCGGCCAGGCGCTGATCGATCTCGTCCGCGACATCGTCCAGTTCGGCGCGGGCATCGGCATCCCACATGCCGCCTTCCAGCGGCACCAGCATCGCTTCGGGCGCGTCGTCATGCTCGTCCTCGACATCGCCGACGATTTCCTCGACCAGATCCTCGAACGTCAACAGCCCCTCTGTCCCTGAATATTCGTCCAGCACGATGGCGAGGTGCGTACGCTTGGCGCGCATTTCAGCGAGCAGGTCGAGCGCACCCATGCTTTCGGGCACATAAAGCGGCTGGCGGATCAGCGGCGCGAGGCTGTCCGGCACCGGCGACTTGCCGGCCAGGATCGCGAAGGCGTCGCGAATGTGAACCATGCCGACGATAGTATCGAGATTGTCGCGATAGACCGGAATGCGGCTGTGCCCCGTCTCGGCGAACAGCGCGGAAAGATCGGCGAAGCTCGCCCGTTCCTCGATGGCGATGATGTCGGCACGCGGGACGGCGACATCATCGACCGTATGTTCGCTGAAATGCAGGAGATTGCGGACCATCTGCCGCTCGATCGCCGACAGGTCGCCCTTGGCCGACGGGGCGGGGCCTTCATCGGCCTCGTCCTCGTCATATTCGTCGAGCGCTTCCTCCAGCTCCTTGCGAAGGCTGTGGTTTTCGCCGTCGCCGAACAGCAGCGACTTGATGCCGCTCCATAAACCGCCTTCACCGTTGCTACTGTCCGGCTCTTTCGAACTGGCGGCGTCCTTCGGGCTGCCTTCAGCCATGGCGTTTGTCATTCCCCTGTTGTGCGGTCCCCATAGGGGTCGGCAAGACCGATGCTGGCGAGGGCTTCCGTTTCCAGAGCCTCCATCGCCTCGGCCTCGCTGTCTTCCATATGGTCATATCCCAGCAAATGAAAAGTCCCGTGAATGATGAGATGAGCGGCGTGGTCGTCGATGGTGATGCCCTTTTCGGCCGCTTCGCTCGCGCAGACCCCCTGCGCCAGCACGATGTCGCCCAACAGGACCTCGCCATCGTCGGTATTGTCGAGTCCTTCGAGCAGATCGGCCTGCACCATCGGGAAGGACAGGACGTTGGTCGGCCGGTCCTTGTCGCGATAATCGCGATTGAGGTCCTGGACCTCCGCGTCGCTGGTCAGCTTGACCGCGACCTCGAAGGCGGTCGACTGGCTTTCGAACGCGGCATAGGGGCTGTGGCGGATCGCCGCCACCACCGCCCTGCCGGCCAGACGTTCCCAATCGAATCCCGGCATCCAGCCGCCTTCGTTGATCAGCGCTACGTCGATCATGGGCGCGCGTCCGGCCCTTCATAAGCGTCGACGATCCGCCCGACGATGGGATGGCGGACCACGTCGGCGATGCCGAAGGGGACGACCGCGATCCCCTCGACCCCCTCCAGCCGCCCGACCGCATCGGCGAGGCCCGATGTGCCGGGTTGCGGCAAGTCGACCTGCTTGGGATCGCCGCAGATCACCATGCGGCTGCCTTCGCCAAAGCGGGTGAGGAACATCTTCATCTGGGCGATGGTGGTGTTCTGCGCCTCGTCCAGCACGATGAAGGCATTGGCGAGGGTGCGGCCGCGCATGAAAGCGATGGGCGCGATCTCGATTTCGCCGCTGGCGATCCGCCGTTCGACCTGTTCGGCCGGCAGCGTGTCGTACAGGGCGTCGTAGATCGGCCGCAGATAGGGATCGACCTTTTCCTTCATGTCGCCGGGCAGGAATCCCAGCCGTTCGCCCGCCTCGACCGCCGGGCGCGACAGGATCAGCCGGTCGACGCTGCCGGTGATCAACTGGCTCACCGCCTGCGCTACCGCGAGATAGGTCTTGCCGGTGCCCGCCGGACCGAGCGCGAAGATGACATCGTTGCGGGCCAGCGCCTCCATGTAGGTCGCCTGCATCGCCGAACGCGGCACGATGGTCTTCTTGCGCGTGCGGATCATCACCTTGGGCGGCTCGGCCACGTCATGGCGGATGATGCCGTCCAGCGTCGGTTCGGACGACATGGCGATGACGGCCTCCACCGCGCCGGTGTCGATTTCCTGTCCCGCGACGATGCGGTTGTAGAGGCCGGTCATCACGTCGCGCGCGCGCGCCGCCGCCTGCGCCTCTCCCTCGATCTGGAGCTTGTTGCCGCGCGCGGCGATATAGACGCCCAGGCGATTTTCGATCGCGACCAGATTCTGGTCGTACTGGCCGAACAGGGCGCCCAGCAGATGCGGCTTTTCAAACGTCACCTCGATGCGGGCGCGTTCGGCGGTTTCGGGCCTGTGATTGGGTCTTTTGGGCATTTAGAAGCCTCCCTCGCTCGTCTTCCATCCCCGCATGACACTTGCCGGCCCTGATCGGGGTAGATGGCTTCCCGCCTGCGCGGGAACGACGATGCTTTGGTTCAAGCGGCTTTCCTTCTGCTGAGTTGCCCGGCCAGACTATTGGGGCCGGCGCTGATGATGTCCACATCTATCATGTCGCCGATGGCCAGATCGGGCGCGGTGACATGCACGGATTGGAGCCACGGTGTCTTGCCGACCAGTTGCCCCGGATGCCGCCCCTTGCGCTCCAGCAGGACCGCCATGGTCCGGCCGACGCTGGCGGTGTTGAAATCCAGCTGATGCCGGTTGATTGCCGCCTGTAGCCGGGCGAGGCGTTCGTCCATGACCTCGGCCGGAACCTGATCGTCCATATCGGCTGCCGGGGTGCCGGGGCGGGGGCTGTATTTGAAGGAATAGCATTGTGCGTAGCGCACCTGGTCGACGATCTTCAGAGTATCGCTGAACTCCGCATCGCTTTCGCCAGGGAAGCCGACGATGAAGTCGCCCGACACCGCGATGTCGGGCCGCACCGCGCGGACGCGGTCGATGATCCGCAGATAGGTTTCGACCGTATGGCTGCGGTTCATCGCCTTCAATATCCGGTCGTTGCCGGACTGAACGGGTAAATGGAGGAAGGGCATCAGCTTGTCGATTTCGCCATGCGCGGCGATCAGGCCGTCGCTCATGTCATTGGGATGGCTGGTGGTATACCGGATGCGATGAAGGCCCGGTATCGCCGCCAGTTCGCGGACCAGCCCGTCCATGCCCGTTAGGCGGCCCCTGCCGTCCTCGCCGGTCCAGGCATTGACGTTCTGGCCAAGCAGCGTGATCTCGCACACGCCGCCATCGACCAGCGCCTTGGCTTCGTCGACGATCGCCGCCCAGGGCCGGCTGATTTCCGCGCCGCGCGTATAGGGCACGACGCAATAGGTGCAGAATTTGTCGCACCCTTCCATGATCGTCAGGAAAGCGGTCGGTCGGGCCTGCTTGGTGCGGCCGGGCAGCGCGCCGAATTTGGATGCGGCCGGCATGTCGGTATCGACCGCCGCTTCGCCCCGGCCCGCCATGCCGATGAGGTCGGGGAGGCGGTGATAGGCCTGCGGTCCGACGACGATGTCGACCGTGGGCGCGCGGCGGCTGATTTCGGCTCCTTCGGCCTGCGCGACGCAGCCTGCGACCGCGATCATCGGGCGGGAGCCGTCCTCCCGGCGCAACCGGCCGATGTCCGAATAGACCTTGTCCACCGCCTTTTCGCGAATGTGACAGGTGTTGAGGATGACCAGATCGGCTTGCGCGCCATCGGCGGCTGCGCTCATGCCCTGCGCGCCCAGCATCTCGGCCATGCGCTCGCCGTCATAGACGTTCATCTGGCAACCGAAGGATTTGACGTGGAAAGAGGCCGGGGTCTTGGGCGTGTCGGTGTGATTCATGGGGTCCAGCTATACAGGCGCACCGTGCGCAGCGGAAGCCGCCTGTTGGCGGTCGATGCTGAGCGCGATTTTCCGATGCGCTTGCGCCGCCAGGGCCTTGCGATCGGCCAGTTCGGCGGGATCGAACGGATCGAGAAAGTGCAGCGTCACCACCAGCGGCCCTGGTCGCGCCAGCAGGCGGGCGGCATTGGCGCCGGCCGGTTCCGCTCCGTGCCAGGCGATCTGCCCGGTCGCCGCTCCATAGTCGATATGCACCGGCTGGATCATCACCGCGCGCGGCGGCGGCATCAACCCGGCGAGCAGCGACGGCTTGAACGGGAGCAGGCCGGACCCGTCGCTCGTCGTGCCTTCGGGAAACAGCGCGACCGGCTGGTGACCGCTCAATGCCGCGCGCAGGCGGTCGAGCTGGCCGCCAATATCCTGCCGCCGGCTCCGCGCGACGAAGATGGTGTTATTCTGTGCCGCGAGCCAGCCCACGACCGGCCACCGCTCTATGCCGTCATGCGCGACGAATGCCGTGCCCGTCGCGCCGCCCAATGCGAGGATGTCGATCCAGCTGACATGGTTGGCGATGAAGAAGACGTCGGCGCAACGCGGTTCGCCCGCCACGCGCACCTGCGCGCCCACCGCACGAGCGGCCAGACCCAGGAAGCGGCGGGGCCAGCGCGAATGCCGGCCCATCAGCTTCATGAACAGATGGGGCGGCAGGCACACCAGCAGGGCGGCCGCCAGCGCGGCGATCCGCCGCCAGCGACGACAGGCCGCGCGCACGGTTCAGGCCTTGCGGTCGATCGAGACGCCGTACAATTCCATGCGGTGATCGACCAGGCGGAAACCCAGCTTCTCGGCGATCTGGCGCTGGAGCTGCTCCAGTTCGGGATCGACAAATTCAATCACCTTGCCGGTTTCGACGTCGATCAGATGATCGTGATGGGCTTCGGGGGCGGCTTCGTAGCGCGCGCGGCCGTCGCCGAAATCATGGCGCTCCAATATGCCCGCTTCCTCGAACAGCCTGACGGTGCGATAGACCGTGGCGATGGAAATGCCGGGGTCCACGGCGGCCGCGCGCGTGTGGAGGCTCTCGACGTCAGGATGATCCTCCGCCTCGCTCAACACCTGCGCAATCACCTTGCGCTGTTCGGTGATGCGAAGCCCTTTTTCGTGGCACAGGGCTTCAATATCAATTTTTCGGTTCATGCAGGCTCGCTGGCTGGAAGGGGTATGGCCCGACCTTAGCCGCTTTTCCGACGCTGCAAAAGAGCGGGAAGGGCGGCCCGTCGATCATGGGCCGTCCTTTCGATCCGCACGGACGGTTATTTGGCGCGGCGACGGCGGCGGTTCGTTCCCAGGCCGATTTTCTTGGCCAGGGTGCGGCGCTGTTCGGCATAATTGGGGGAGACCATCGGATAATCGGCGGGCAGGCCCCACTTGGCGCGATAATCCTCCGGCGTCATCTGATAATGAGCCATCAGATGGCGCTTGAGCATCTTGAGCTTCTTGCCGTCTTCCAGGCAGACGATATAGTCTGGCTTGACCGACGATCGCACCGATACCGCCGGCTCCAGCTTGATTTGAGGAACCGGCGCGGGGCCGGACAGGCCCGCCAACGCGGCATGAACATTCTGGATCAGCGCCGGCATGTCAGAAACGGCAACGCTGTTGTTCGAAACATGCGCGGCTACGATATCCGATGCCAGCGTGATCAAAAGCTCGCTCTGTGCTGATGCGGTTTCCATTTTCGTTGCTCCGAAACGACCGGCTCCCTTTGCGCGGCCCGCCCGAAGAACAAATTCCGCAGGAACGGTGTCGCCCGGCCGAGCGTATCATAGCATGATTTCAATAGGGTTGCCCTTATAAAAGCATATCAATTCGAAAACTGAGCGCGTCGTGAAGTTGTCCATCCTTGCCGCGATAATAACCTGGCCGGCGATGCACATATTCGAACCCTGCCTTCTCATACAAGGCGACGGCCAAGTTCGAAGCCCGCACTTCCAGGTTCATCGAAGTAATGCCCCGGCTTCGCGCGGTCGACAGGCTGTGATGGAGCAGATCGCGCCCTGCGCCCCTCCCTCGCCATGGCGGATCGACCGCCAGCAGCAGCAATTCGCATTCGTCCAGCACCGACCGGACGAGCGCGAAACCGAGCGGCGCGGCGTCGACCGAGGCGATCGTCAGCCAGGTGCCCGGCATCGTCATCACCCCTGCCAGCTGGCCGGCCGTCCAGGCTTCGCCGTAAACGGGGTCAAAGGCGCGATCCATCACATGCATGGCGTCTGCCACGGCGTGCCGGTCGGGCTGTTCATGCCGGACAAGAGACAGGCCGGGAATCATCGCGCCGGTGCATCCATCGGCTGCGCGTCGGCCCCGCGCAGATAGAGCGGGCGGGGGGGCAGCGCGACCAGGCCTTCGATCATCGCGTAGGCGCGGGCGTCGGGATAAAGGCCGATCGCGGTTCCCGCGCCCCGCGCTGTCACCAGCGCTTCGGCGCCGGTGCCGTAGGCAACCGGCAGCGTCCATTGTTCGGCCAGCGTCGCGATGGGCGTCGATTGCGGTTCGTTCAGGGCGGTTTTGCCGTCGGCGGCGAACATCTGCCAGAACAGTTCGCCATGGCCGCCGGTGATGGTCACGGCGATGGGGTCGCTGCCGTGATCGGGGGCGGCCATCGCGGCCACCAGCGACAGCGCGGTATAGCCATCGACAGGGACATTCCAGGCAAGCGCGAGCGCGCGGGCGGCGGCGACGCCGATGCGGACGCCGGTGAAGCTGCCCGGCCCCACGTCCACCGCTATCCGGTCTGCCCGGCCGCCATCGGGCAGAGTGGCGATGGCGGGAACAAGCGTTTCGGCATGGCCGCGCCCGACGATTTCATGGACATGGCCGATCGGTTTGCCATGTTCGAACAACGCGACGGATAGCGCCTGCGTCGCTGTGTCGATTACCAGAATGCGCAACCACTATCCCCGACGATGATGCCGTTCGCGACGGCCCATCCGGCGGTTAACCGATCAACGGCATTTTGCAAATGTTACGCTTGGAGGGCGGGGGGTCAGACGGCGCGGACCTCGGTTACTTCGGGAACATAATGTTTGAGCAACTGCTCGATACCGTTCTTGAGCGTGGCGCTGGACGAGGGGCAGCCCGAACAGGCCCCCTGCATCTGGAGATAGACCTTCCCCTTGTCGAAACCGCGATAGATGATGTCGCCGCCGTCATTGGCGACGGCGGGGCGCACGCGCGTGTCGATGAGTTCGCGGATCTGTTCGATGATTTCCGCGTCGGCGGGATCGTCGGTAAAGTCGCCATCGTCGGGCGGCACCGCTATCCCGGCGGCCGTGCCAGGCGCGAACAGCGGCATGTTGGCCGAAAAATGGTCCAGCAGCAGGCCCAGAACATCGGGCTTGAGGTCCGACCAGCCGATGCCGGGCGCGGCGGTCACCGAGATGAAGTCATGACCGAAGAACACGCCCGTCACGTCGCCCAGGCCGAACAGGGCGTCGGCCAGCGGCGATGCTTGGGCATCCTCGGGCGAAGCGAAGTCGCGGGTGCCCATGTCCATCACTATCCTTCCGGGCAGGAATTTGAGCGTGGCGGGATTGGGCGTGGTTTCGGTCTCTATCAGCATGGCCGCTATGTGGTCCCAAAGGGCCGGATATTCAAGCATATCCTTGGGCCGGGGAGGAACTTACCGCTGGCCCGCCCATTGATATGCCGTCCCCCGCCCAAGGAGAATGGTGATGAACAACGAGACGGAAATTCGCGAGCGCTTCTGGCACGAACTGGAATCCAGTCCCTTCCTCATGGTCGGCCTGAGCGGATCGCACCAGCACAGCCTGCCCATGACCGCGCAACTCGACCGCAACGCCAACCATGCCTTCTGGTTCTACACGACGAAGGATAATCGGCTGGCGCCGGGCGGCCCGGCTATGGCTCAGTTTTCGGCCAAGGACCATTATCTGTTCGCCTGCATCGAAGGTACGCTGACGCCGGAAACCGATCCTGCCGTCATCGATCGCTACTGGTCGAAGGATGTCGAGGCCTGGTATCCGGGCGGTCGCAACGATCCCAACCTGCTGATGCTGCGCTTCAACCTTGGCACCGCCGAAATCTGGCGCGCGGACATGTCGATCAAGGGCATATTCAAGCAATTGTTCGGCGGCGACGTCCGCGACGAAATGAAGGGCAAGCACGCCGAAGTCGTGCTGTAAGAATTGTCTATCTGCACTTGCGGCCATTGCGACGACGCAATGGCCGCTTGCTTTCTGCACGCTCATCGGTCATACGCGCCGCAACGCAGCATTTGGGTCTGATCCCACCAGCGATTGGCAGCGTGATCGTCCCGGCCCCCGAAGGGCCCAAGGACCGGCCAATGACAGTCTGCGCCAAGCTTGAGGCTTCCCTTTTCACGCGGGTCGTTTCGTAACCCGCCTCGCGCCCTCGCTGCGTCTTGCAGACATGAGTTGGCG
This sequence comes from Sphingobium anseongense, assembly GCF_037725245.1. Classification (NCBI taxonomy): domain Bacteria; kingdom Pseudomonadati; phylum Pseudomonadota; class Alphaproteobacteria; order Sphingomonadales; family Sphingobiaceae; genus Sphingobium; species Sphingobium anseongense. The sequence continues at coordinate 316,806 of NZ_JBBJUL010000004.1, forward strand.
CATGGCTGACTTGTGAGTTTATACATGGAATTCAAAGACTTTGGTCTCGCCGAGCCCATTACCAAGGCGCTTGCGTCCAAAAATTACGTGACTCCCACGCCGATCCAGCAAAAGGCGATCCCCGTCCTGCTGGACGGTCGCGACCTGTGCGGTATCGCCCAGACCGGCACCGGCAAGACCGCTGCGTTCGCGCTCCCTAGCCTCGACTTTTTCGCCCGCCACCCCAAGCCGACGCCGATCAAGGGCTGCCGCATGCTGGTGCTGGCCCCAACCCGCGAACTTGCCGCCCAGATCGCGCAGAGCTTCCGCGACTATGGCCGCTTCCTGCGCCTGTCGGTCGAAACCGTGTTCGGTGGCGTGCCCATCGGCAAGCAGATTCGCGCGCTCCAGGCGGGCGTCGATATCGTCGTCGCGACGCCAGGCCGGCTGCTCGACCTGATCGACCAGCGCGCGATGACCCTCAAGGACGTGGAAATCTTCGTTCTCGACGAAGCCGACCAGATGATGGACATGGGCTTCATCCAGCCGCTCAAGCGCATCGCCAAGATGCTGCCGCAGGGTCGCCAGAACCTGTTCTTTTCGGCTACCATGCCCAAGGAAATCGAAGCGCTCGCCGCCCAGTTCCTCAATGATCCGGTCAAGGTCAGCGTCGCTCCCCAGGCAACCACCGCCGAGCGCATCCGCCAGCAGGCGACCTTCGTCAACCAGGCCGAAAAGCAGGCGCTGCTGACGATTACCGTCAAGGACGAGGCGATCAACCGCGCGCTGATCTTTACCCGCACCAAGCATGGTGCCGACCGCGTCGTGCGCTTTCTGGAGGGCGCGGGCATCCCGGCCGCCGCCATTCACGGCAACAAGAGCCAGGGCCAGCGGACCACCGCACTCCAGGCGTTTCGCGACGGCCGTGTGAAGCTGCTCGTCGCGACGGATATCGCGGCGCGCGGCATCGACGTGTCTGGCGTCAGCCATGTCATCAATTTCGAGCTGCCCAATGTGGCCGAACAATATGTTCACCGCATCGGCCGGACGGCGCGTGCCGGCGCGGAAGGCATCGCGATCAGCTTCGTGGCGGACGATGAGCGGCCTTATCTCAAGGCGATCGAACGCACGACCCGCGTGAAGCTGGACATCGTGCCGCTGCCGGACAATTTCATGGAAGCCGTGCGCAACCTGCCCAAGGCGGCGCCCAAGAAGGAGCAGACGCCCCAGCAACAGGCGCGCCGTGCCGACGGGCAACGCAGATATCAGGACGGCCAGAAGCGCGGCACGCCCGACCGGGCGCATCGTCCCGATGCCGAGGGTGGCGAGAAGCGGCCCTTCCGTCGCCGTCGCAGCGGCAGCGTGGGCGCGCACAAGGGCGCGGTCCAGCGCACCGGCGCGCCGCGCTGATCCCATGCGGTCAAGCGCACGACGCGCGCCTTCTGAGTGAACACCGAACGGGAAGTCGTGCTATAACGGCTTCCCGTTTTGCGTGAACCCGCCTAAAGGCACGGTTTTACGACAGATTATAACCCAAGGATCGGCCATGCCCGTCTATCGTTCCAGAACCACCACCCACGGTCGCAACATGGCGGGCGCACGCGGCCTGTGGCGCGCGACGGGCATGAAGGACGAGGATTTCGGCAAGCCGATCATCGCCGTGGTCAACAGCTTCACCCAGTTCGTGCCCGGCCATGTCCACCTCAAGGACCTGGGCCAGCTGGTCGCGCGCGAAATCGAAGCGGCGGGCGGTGTCGCCAAGGAATTCAACACCATCGCGGTCGATGACGGCATCGCCATGGGTCATGGTGGCATGCTCTATTCGCTGCCCAGCCGCGACCTGATCGCCGACAGCGTCGAATATATGGTCAACGCCCACTGCGCCGACGCGATGGTGTGCATTTCCAACTGCGACAAGATCACGCCCGGCATGCTGATGGCGGCGATGCGGCTCAACATCCCGGCGATCTTCGTGTCCGGCGGCCCGATGGAAGCGGGCAAGGCCGATATTCGCGGGCAGACGCTGGCGCTCGATCTGGTCGACGCCATGGTCGTCGCGGCGGACGAAAGCTACACCGACGAGGAAGTTGCGGTGATCGAGCGGTCGGCCTGTCCCACCTGCGGCAGCTGTTCGGGCATGTTCACCGCCAACAGCATGAACTGCCTGACCGAGGCGCTGGGCCTGTCGCTGCCCGGCAACGGTTCGGTGCTGGCGACCCATGCCGACCGCGAAAAGCTGTTCCGCGAGGCCGGGCACACGATCGTCGACCTTGCCAAGCGCTGGTACGAACAGGATGACGCGCGCGCGCTGCCGCGCACGATCGCCAGCCATGCCGCATTCGAAAACGCGATGAGCCTGGATATCGCCATGGGCGGATCGACCAACACCGTGCTGCACCTGCTGGCCGCCGCGCATGAGGGCGAGGTGCATTTCACCATGGCGGATATCGACCGGCTGTCGCGCCGCGTGCCATGCCTGTGCAAGGTCGCACCGGCCAAGCAGGACGTGCATATGGAGGATGTCCATCGCGCGGGCGGCATCATGGCGATCCTGGGCCAGCTCGACAAGGCGGGCCTGCTCGACGCCAGCCTGCCGACCGTCCATTCGCCCACGCTGGGCGACGCGCTCGACCGCTGGGACGTCAGCCGGACCAGCAGCGAGAGCGTGCGGGAATTCTACAAGGCGGCGCCGGGCGGCGTTCGCACCACGGTCGCGTTCAGCACCAGCAACCGCTGGAAGGAACTGGATCTCGATCGCGAAGCCGGCGTCATCCGCAGCGCCGACCATCCTTTCTCGAAGGATGGCGGCCTCGCCGTGCTGTTCGGCAATCTCGCGCCCGAAGGCTGCATCGTCAAGACCGCGGGCGTGGATGACAGCATCCTGACCTTCCACGGCACCGCGCGCGTCTATGAAAGCCAGGACGCGGCGGTCGCGGGCATATTGGGCAATGAGGTAGTGGCCGGCGATGTCGTCGTCATCCGCTATGAAGGGCCAAAGGGCGGGCCGGGGATGCAGGAAATGCTCTATCCCACCAGCTATCTGAAATCCAAAGGCCTCGGAAAGGCCTGCGCGCTCATCACCGACGGGCGCTTTTCGGGCGGCACGTCGGGCCTGTCGATCGGCCATGTTTCGCCAGAAGCAGCCGAAGGCGGGCTGATCGCGCTGGTACAGACGGGCGATCCCATCATCATCGACATCCCCAACCGCATCATCCGACTGGACATCGACGACGCCGCGCTCGCCAGCCGTCATGAGGATATGGTGGACCGGGGCAACAAGGCGTGGAAGCCGTTCGGCCGCAAGCGCGAGGTGTCGCCGGCGCTGCGCGCCTATGCCGCTATGACCACCAATGCGGCGCGCGGCGCGGTGCGCGACGTCGCTCAGATCGAAAAGTAGCGCGTCGCGCGCCAATGCCGCATAATCCCCCACAGAATCATGGGGGCGATTATGGACGCGGACGCGATCTACGACAGCTTGCCCAAACAGGCTTTGCTGGCGTCGCTGGAACGGGCCGAACTGTCCGAACTGCTGCGTGACACGCGCGAGCACAGGGCCGGGAAGGGCGACGTGCTGCTGCGACAGGGGGACAGGGGCGATGTCCTGGTCATCCTGCTGTCGGGGCAGGTGCGCGTCACCGTCTATTCCTCCAACGGGCGCGAGATCGTGCTGGCCTATGCCGGGCCGGGCGAAGTGCTGGGTGAAATCGCGTTGCTGGATGGCGGCACGCGAACGGCGAGCGTCATCGCGATGGAGCCGCTGCGCTATCTGACGCTCGCGCGCCCCGCGTTCGAGCGGGTGATCGCGTCCAACCACCGCATCGCCCTCAGCCTGATGACCGAACTCGCCTGCCGCCTGCGCATTGCCAATCAGACGATCGAGACAGATCGCGCCTACGCCGCCGGGCCGCGCCTCGCGCGCTTCCTGCTGCGGTTGCTGGGGGAAGACGGCGCGGCGCGCGTGATCACGCTCAGCCAGACCGAACTGGCGATGTTCGCCGGGATCAGCCGCGAAAATATCAACCGCCAGCTTGGCCTGTGGGCGCAGGACGGCATCGTCGCCATGACCCACGGCAAGATCGAGATAGTGGATATCGCCCCGCTGGAGGAAATTGCCGAGGCGATGGAATAGGGCATCGTGCGGAAAAGTGGAAACCGGTTTTCCGCCAAAACGATGCGATCTGCACTCAAGCGTCAGATGTCCTGCGCGATCCGCCCGTAAAGATCAGGCCGCCGATCGCGGAAGAAGCCCATGCCCGCGCGATGCTTGCGCGCGCGCTCCAGGTCCAGCGTGGCGACCAGCGCGCCATGGTCCTTTGCGTCGGCCTCCGCGACGAAATCGCCCCATTCGTCGGTGATGAAGCTGTGGCCGTAGAATATCTGGCCATCCTCGTCGCCGATGCGGTTGGCCGCGATCACCGGCATGCAGTTGCTGACCGCATGCCCCAGCATCGCCCGCCGCCACATGCGCGACGTGTCCAGATCGGCGTCATAGGGCTCCGATCCGATCGCGGTCGGATAAAACAGCATTTCCGCGCCCATCAGCGCCATCGCCCGCGCGCATTCGGGATACCATTGGTCCCAGCAGATGCCGACGCCGATCGTGCCGTAGCGCGTCTCCCACACCTTGAAGCCGCTGTTGCCGGGCCGGAAATAAAATTTCTCCTCATAACCCGGCCCGTCGGGAATATGGCTTTTGCGATAGACGCCCATGATCTCGCCCTGATCGTCGATCATCGCCAGCGAGTTGTAATGATGCTGGCCGTCGCGCTCGAAGAAGCTGGTCGGGATATAGACGCCCAGATCCTTTGCCAGCTTGCGCATGTCCTGCACGGCGGGATGGGTATCGACCGGCTGCGCGGTGGCGAACAGCGCCTCATCCTCCACCCGGCAGAAATACGGCCCTTCGAACAGTTCGGGTGGCAGAATGATCTTCGCGCCGCGTACGGCGGCCTTGCGGACATGGTCCGAGACGCGAGCGATGTTGTCGGCCATATCGTCGGTGAAGGCGAGCTGGAGCGCGGCAACGGTTACTTTGGTCATATTGTCTGTTTCTCCGTTCGCCCTGAACCTCTTGAAAGGCTGCACCGACCGATAGCGAGGTGTCTTCGCTTCCGCTCAGGCACGGGCGCCGACTTGGCTCAGCCCGGACGGCTGATGTTAAACACCTGGCATCTGCTGGCTGCAACAGTGGAAACTGCCGCCGCCCGACAATATGGCATCGCTGGGCAGGCCGACAATGTCCCGCCCCGGAAAGAAGGGGGCAAGCGAATGGAGCGCCGCCTGATCGTTGGGCTGGCCATAGACGGGCACGATGACGGCCGCGTTGCCGATATAGAAGTTCATATAGCTGGCGGGGATCGCTTCGCCATCCACCAGCACCAGGCCGGGGGAGGGGACGTCCACGACCTCGACCCCATGCGCCCTGGCCCGCGCCCGCGCATCGGCATAGATCGCCGCGTTGGGATCATCGGGCGTCGTCGCTTGCGGAATCGCCAGCACCCCCGGCGCGACGAAGCGCGCCAGATTATCGACATGGCCGTCGGTATGATCGCCCAGCAATCCGTCACCCAGCCACAGCATGTCGGACAGGCCCAGGCTTCCCGCCAGCAGCGTTTCGATCTTGCCCCGGTCGAGGTCGGGATTGCGGTTGGGATTGAGCAGGCATTGCTCCGTGGTCACGAACAGGCCGGTTCCATCGGTATCGACCGCGCCGCCTTCGAAAATCCAGTGCTGCGTGTCGGTCGGCAGGCCGGTGATGGCGGCCAGCCGCGCGCCGATATCCTCGTCCCCCGGCATCCGATATTTGCCGCCCCAGCCGTTGAAGCCGAAATCGACGAGCGCGCGGTCACCCGATCCGTTGCGCACCGCGATCGGCGCGGTGTCGCGCAACCACACGTCGCCCAAGGCCTGCACGATGACCGTGACGCCCGGATCCACCAGCGCGCGCGCCGCATCCGCATCGGCCTGGTTCGCGACGATCAGCCTTACCTCTTCGCCGCGCCCGCCGGCATGGACGGCATCGGCGAAGGCCGCGATCTGGCCACGGGCGGCATCGAACGCGCCGGGCCATTCTGCGGGGTTGGTCGGAAAACCGATCCACACCCAGTCATGGGGCGCCCATTCGGCGGGCATCCGGTAGGTCATGAACGTCATCCTCGCGGCACGATGGCCGATCCGTGAACTGATCGGGTCGGCGGCTGCATAGCGTCAAGCAGCGGGGCTGGACAGGGGGTGCGTGGCGTTCTGCCCCTGACGGATCGCGAATGGCGCGGACTTGACTGCCGCGGGGTCGGTTGGGGCCGGCGCGTGGGGCAAGGTCCGTTGCCGACACGAAAAAGGGCGGCTCCTTGCGGGGCCGCCCTTTTACTGAACAGTGGTGAACGGATCAGCGCGAATAGAATTCGACGACCAGGTTCGGTTCCATTTTGACAGGGTAGGGTACTTCGTCCAGCGTCGGAACGCGGACATAGGTGACCTTCGCGGCGCCATCGGGCGACACATAATCGGGAATGTCACGCTCGGCCAGGCTCTGTGCTTCCATGACCAGCGCCATTTCCTGCGCCTTCTTGCCCAGCGTGATTTCGTCGCCCGGCTTCACCAGGCGCGACGCGATGTTGCACTTCACGCCGTTCACATAAATGTGGCCGTGGCTGACGATCTGGCGCGAAGACCAGATGGTCGGCGCGAACTTGGCGCGATAGACGACCGCGTCCAGGCGGCGTTCGAGCAGGCCGATCAGGTTCTGGCCGGTGTCGCCCTTCATGCGGGCGGCTTCGGTGTAGGCCTTCTTGAACTGCTTTTCGGTGACGTCGCCATAATAGCCCTTGAGCTTCTGCTTCGCCTTGAGCTGGATGCCGTAGTCGGAAATCTTGCCCTTGCGGCGCTGGCCGTGCTGGCCGGGGCCATATTCGCGCTTGTTGACGGGCGACTTGGGACGGCCCCAGATATTCTCGCCCATGCGGCGGTCGAGTTTATACTTGGCGCTGGAACGCTTCGACATAGAGATTCCTTACAAATGCTAACAACGATGTTCCCGGTAACGCCTACGTCCATATTGCTGGAAAGCTCAGGGGCAGGGCCGCTGCTTCACCGGGGTGCAGGGCCAATTGCGAAGGCGCGCCTATGACGAAGGGGGGCGTGCATGTCAAGCCTCGACAGGGGCCGGCGCGGGCCTTAGTCAGCATAGCCATGAACCCCGATAGCTATGGCACGATGGAACAGGTCCGCGCAGGCGTGGATATGATAGACCGGCAACTGGTGGCGTTGCTGGCCGAACGCTTCGCCCATATGCGGGCCGCCGCCCGCATCAAGGCCGACCGGGACGCGGTGCGTGACGAGGGGCGCAAGGCCGAGGTGATCGCGAACGCGCGCATCGAAGCGGAACGGCAGGGGCTGCCGGGCGATATGGTCGCAGCGCTGTGGGACCAACTGGTCGAAGCGTCGATCGCCTATGAAATGGCCGAGTTCGACCGGCTGAAGGGCTGATCGACGCGATCAGGGCCGACGCGGCCGATCCAGCTTCGAGAACACCCCGCGCAGCGTGCGGACTTCCAGGTGGTTCCAGCCGGGCTTGGTCAGCAGGTTGCGCAGCGTCAGCCGGGTCGCGGTCGCGCGGTCGGGCGGAAAGAAATAGCCGGCGGCATCGAGCATCGTTTCCAGCTGGCCGATCATCCCGTCCAGTTCTTCCTGCGGGGCGGGCACGCCGATGTCGGTCAGCGTCGGCTGCTCCAGCGTCGCTTGCTTGGACCATTCATAGGCGCACAGGATGACTGCCTGCGCCAGGTTGAGCGATCCGAAGTCCGGGTTGATCGGCACGGTCAATATCTTGCGCGCGACCGCGACATCCTCGGTTTCCAGTCCCGACCGCTCTGGGCCGAAGATGATCGCGCTGCGCCCGGCCTGTGCATGGATTTCCCGTGCGGCCTCGTCCGGCGTCACCACCGGCTTTGTCACCCCGCGCTTGCGGACAGTGGTGGCATAGACATGGGGGCAATCGGCGATCGCTTGCGCCAGCGTGTCGAAAACCTGCGCCTGCTCCAGCACGATATCCGCCCCCGCCGCCGACGGCCCGGCATCGGGGTTGGGCCAGCCATCGCGCGGGGCCACCAGCCGCAACTGGGTGAGGCCAAAGTTGAGCATGGCGCGCGCCGCCTTGCCGATATTCTCGCCAAGTTGGGGGCGGACGAGGACGATGACGGGGAAGGGCGCGTTCATCCCGTCCAGCTCCGTTCGGTTCGAGCCTGGTCGAGCCTAGTCGAGACCCTTGGTCGAGAACGCGCTGCTTCGGAAACCGCGTCCCAGTCCCCCCGGATCAACGCTTCCTTCTTTTTGCGCGACCAGTCTTTCACTTGACGCTCCCGTTCAAGAGCGTCAATTCGATCCGTGAACTTCTCGCTGAACACCAGTTGGACGGGACGGCGATCATGAGTATAACCCGGCAACTCGCCGGTTTGATGTTGTCCGACCCGCCGATCAAGGTCGTCAGTGTGGCCAGTGTAATAGGTGCCGTCAGAACAGCGAAGAATATAGACCCAGAACTCATGCTGCGTGACGTTCTCGACAGGCTCGAACCGAACGGCGGTGAGATCGGAGATGAGACCTCATCTCACTCACCCCCCACCGCCTTGACGCTGCCGGCGAAATCCTCGAAATCCTTGGCGTCGGTGAAGTCCTTATAGACGCTCGCGAAGCGGATATAGGCGACGCTGTCGAGGCCCTTCAAACCCTCCATCACCATTTCGCCGATGGCGCGCGCCGGGATTTCGCTGTCGCCGCTGGTTTCGAGTTGGCGCTGTATCCCCGATATGAGTTTTTCGATGCGGGCCGGCTCGATCGGTCGCTTGCGGCAGGCGATGTCGATCGACCGGGCCAGCTTGTCGCGGTCGAACGCTTGCCGGCGGCCTTCGCTCTTTGCCACCCAGATGTCGCGCAGCTGGATGCGCTCGAATGTCGTGAAGCGCGCGGCGCATGCTTCGCACTGCCGGCGGCGGCGGATGGCGGCGCCATCCTCCGTCGGCCGGCTGTCCTTTACCTGGCTGTCTTCATGACCGCAAAAGGGGCAGCGCAAGGGCCGATTACCCCTGGTAGATCGGGAAGCGCGCGCACAGCTTGGCCACGCGCTCGCGCACATCGGCTTCGACCGCGGCATCGCCATGTTCGCCATGATCCCGCAGCGCCGCCAGCACGTCGGCGATCATGTCGCCGATATGTTCGAACTCCGCGATCCCGAAGCCGCGGGTCGTGCCGGCGGGCGAACCCACGCGGATGCCGCTTGTCTTGGTCGGGGGCAGCGGGTCGCCCGGCACGCCATTCTTGTTGCAGGTGATGAAGCTGCGCTCCAGCGCCTCGTCCGCATCCTTGCCCGAAATGCCGTATGGGCGCAGGTCGATGAGCGCCAGATGCGTGTCGGTGCCGCCCGAAATGACGGCCAGGCCGCGCTGTTCCAGCCGCGCCGCCAGCGCCCTGGCATTGGCGACGATGGCGGCGGCATAGGTCTTGAACTCGGGGCGCAGCGCTTCGCCGAACGCGACAGCCTTGGCGGCGATCACATGCATCAGCGGGCCGCCCTGAAGCCCAGGGAAGATCGCCGAATTGATCTTCTTGGCAATCGCTTCGTCATTGGCCAGGATCATGCCGCCGCGAGGCCCGCGCAGCGTCTTGTGCGTTGTCGTGGTGACGACATCGGCATAGGGCAGCGGCGATGGATGGGCGCCGCCCGCCACCAGCCCGGCGAAATGCGCCATGTCGACCATGAACAGCGCGCCGACCTTGTCCGCGATGGCGCGGAAGCGGGCGAAATCGATCTCGCGCGGATAGGCGCTGCCGCCGGCGATGATCAGCTTGGGCTGGCACTCGACGGCCATCTTCTCGACTTCGTCATAGTCGATCAGGTGCGTGTCCTCGCGCACGCCATATTGCACCGCATTGAACCACTTGCCCGACATGCTGGGCTTCGACCCATGGGTCAGGTGCCCGCCCGCATCGAGGCTGAGGCCCATGATCGTTTCGCCCGGCTTGACCAGAGCCAGCATCACGCCGCCATTGGCCTGCGCGCCCGAATGAGGCTGGACGTTGGCGAAGTTGCAGCCGAACAACTGCTTGGCGCGGTCGATGGCGAGCTGCTCGACCACGTCCGACGGCGCGCAACCCTGATAGTAACGCTTGCCGGGATAACCTTCGGCATATTTGTTGGTGAAGACGCTGCCCTGCGCTTCGAGCACCGCCTGGCTGACGATATTTTCCGATGCGATCAGTTCGATCTGGGTCTGCTCGCGCTTCAATTCCTGGCTGACGCCGGCGAAGACCGCCGGATCGGCTGCCGCAAGGCCGGTCGTGAAAAAGCCATCCGCGCGGATGGCGGACAGGTCGGGCTGGGCGTTAAGGGTTGCTGTGCTCATCGAAGGATCCTTTCAGAGCGCGGGCTGGGATAGTTTCTCGACGCGGCCGGTATGGCGGCCGCCGCCGAAATCGGTGGACAGGAACGCCGTGACGCAGGCCTTGGCCATGTCGATCCCCGTCAGGCGCGCACCCAGGGCGATGACATTGGCATCATTATGTTCGCGTGCGAGCGCCGCCGACAGCGGTTCACCGACCAGCGCGCAGCGGCAGGCGGGGTTGCGGTTGACCGCGATCGAAATGCCGATGCCCGATCCGCACAGCGCGATGCCCCGTTCGGCAGAACCGGCCGCAACAGCGGTTGCCAGCTTGTAACCGAAATCGGGATAATCGACGCGGTCGGCATTGGCCGGCCCCAGATCCTCGACCGCATGCCCCGCATCGCGCAGCCACGCGGCGAGCTCTGCCTTCAGGTCGACGGCGGCATGGTCGGAAGCAATGGCGATTTTCATCGGCGGCCCTCGCGCATGGAAGCGGGTGATTCGTTCTGCGCGCCTCTTAGGGACAGGCGCGCCCAATTGCCACAGTCCAGCTTGGCGACTATGGCCCGCTTCACATGACGGGCACGATATTATCCATCCTGATGCTGGCGGGCATCCTGCTGACCGGCGGCGGCATCTATGCGCTGGTGAAGAAGCGCGACACCCGGCGCGGCTGGCTGATGCTGGTCGCCGGGCTGGTGATGTTCGCCAATGTCGCGATCATGGCGATGCCTGTGTCGTAAATCGCGGCCCGGTTTGCTTCGCGCGTCAGCGGATCGGCGAATCCGGCGACAGGCGCATGTCGAGATAATTGTCGACCGACTTCATCAGCTGGTCGAGTTCATGCTCGAAAAAATGGTTGGCGCCGCGGATTTCATCATGGTGGATGGTGATGCCCTTTTGCGTGCGCAGCTTGTCGACCAGCTTTTGCACCGCGCTCGCGGTCACCACTTCGTCCGCCGTGCCCTGGACGATGATGCCCGACGACGGGCAGGGGGCCAGGAACGAGAAATCATACATGTTGGCGGGCGGCGCGACCGATATGAAGCCGCGGATTTCCGGGCGGCGCATCAAAAGCTGCATTCCGATCCAGGCGCCGAAGGAAAAACCGGCGATCCAGGTCGTCTGCGCTTCGGGATGGAAGCTTTGCACCCAGTCGAGCGCCGACGCCGCATCGGACAGTTCGCCGATGCCGTTGTCGAACGTGCCCTGGCTGCGGCCAACGCCGCGAAAGTTGAAGCGCAGGACGGCAAAGCCGCGCTTGACGAACGTCTTGTAGAGCGCCTGGGTGATGCGATCGTTCATCGTGCCGCCGCCCTGCGGATGCGGATGCAGGATCATGGCGACCGGCGCGCGCGGGCGGGGCGGGGGGCTGAAGCGGCCTTCTAGGCGACCTTCGGGACCGGGGAAAATGACGTCGGGCATGGCACCTGTTATCGTTCTGGGCCTTTCGGCGTGGAAGCCGGCGGCGGGTTTGGAGGCTGCGGCCAATCGCTTGGCTGGTGGCGCGGAGCAGGAAGCCTATATAGATGCCATCAGCATTTCCGCAACGCATGAGTGAAACGATCCGAGTGAGCCTGTCCGACCGTCTTTATCTCGATCATGCCGCGACCATGCCGATGCTGGCGTCAGCAAAGGCGGCGATGGTCGACGCGCTCGATCGCTGGGCCAATCCGTCCAGCCCGCACGCCGACGGCCGCGCCGCGCGCGCCGCGCTGGAGGATGCGCGGTCGCGGATCGGCCGGGCGCTCGGATGGGACGGGCATGTCCTCTTTACCTCGGGCGCGAGCGAAGCGATCGCAATCGGGATTGGCCGCGCGAAGGCAGCGCGCATCATGACCTCGCCGGTGGAACATGACGCCGTGCTGCGGGTGACGAAAGATCGCGACCGGCTTCGAGTGGACGATCGCGGCATGGCGCATTCGGGCGGGGCGACGGCGATCAGCGGGGCCGACAGCCTGTTCGCCGTCCAGCATGTCAACAATGAAACCGGCGTCATCCAGCCGCTCGATGATTTCCCCCGGAACGACGCGCTTCTGTTCGCCGATTGCGCCCAGAGCGCGGGCAAGCTGGCACTGCCTCACGCCGACATGATCGCCATCAGCGCGCATAAATGCGGCGGCCCGCCAGGCGTTGGCGCGCTGCTGCTGCGCGATCTGGCGCTTATCGAGCCGACCGGCGGGCAGGAACAGGGCTATCGCGCCGGCACCGAAAATCTCCCCGCCATCCTTGGCTTCGCCGCCGCGCTCGATGCCCCGCGCGACTGGCTGGAGGAAGCCGCGCGCCTGCGCGCCCGCCTCGATGCCGCGATCGAGGCGGCTGGCGGGCAGGTCGTCGCGCGCGATGCGCCGCGCATTCCCACCATCGCCAGCTACGCCATGCCCGGCGTTTCCGCCCGCAGCCAGCTGATCCAGTTCGACCTGGCCGGCATTTCGGTGTCGGCGGGCAGCGCCTGTTCCTCCGGCTCGCTCAAGCCCAGCCACGTGCTCAAGGCGATGGGCTGGGACGATGAGGGCGCGGCGCAGGTTATTCGCGTCAGCTTCGGCCCCACCACCAGCGCCGTCGATATCGACCGCTTCCTTGCCGTCTGGACGGCGATGGTCGAGCGCGCGCGCCAATGATCTACCTTGATTATCAGGCGACCACGCCGCTCGCGCCCGAGGCATTCGACGCGATGGTGCCGCTGCTGCGCGACCAGTTCGCCAATCCGCACAGCGCCCACCGGCCCGGCCGCGCGGCGGCGGCGGCGGTGGAGGTCGCCCGCGACCGCGTCCTTTCCGCCATGGGCATGCCCGCCGGTCGCCTGATCTTCACGTCCGGCGCCACCGAAGCGCTCAACATCGCCATATATGGCGCGGCGCGCGCCCAGGCCCGCCATCGCATCGTTGCCATCGCCACCGAGCATGCGGCCGTGCGCGACACCGCGCTGGCGCAGGACGGGTTCGAAACGACGCTGCTGCCGGTCGGCCCCGACGGCATCGTCGACATCGATGCCGCCCGCGCGGCGATCGGCACCGATGTCGCGCTGGTCGCCGCGATGCTGGTCAATAACGAGATCGGCGTGATCCAGCCGGTCGATGCGCTCGCGGCGATGGCGCATGATGCCGGCGCGCTGTTCCTGTGCGATGCGGTGCAGGGTTTTGGCCGCGTGCCGCTGCCGATCGCCGCCGACATGATCGCGCTCAGCGGCCACAAGGTTCACGGCCCCAAGGGGATTGGCGCGCTGTGGCTGCGCGACGGCCTCGACCTGCCGCGCCTGCTGCATGGCGGCGGGCAAGAAGGCGGCCTGCGGTCGGGCACGCTATCACCGGCATTATGCGCGGGCTTCGGTGTCGCCGCGCACCTGCTCACACAGCGGGCGGAGGAGGATGCGGTCCATGTCGAAGCGCTCTGGCGCCGCGCCCTTGACCTGTTCGCCGGCTGGACGCTCAATGGTAGCGCCGCCGCCCGTTATCATGGTAATCTCAACCTGCGTCGGGAAGGGCTGGACGCAGCGAGACTGTTGTCGGAATGTCGCGACATCGCCTTTTCGCTCGGATCGGCGTGCGCGAGCGGGTCCGGCCGTCCAAGCCATGTCTTGCAAGCGATCGCATTGTCGGACAGACAGGCGAAAGGATCGGTGCGCATTGGCTTTGGCCGATATACCAGCACGGCCCAACTGGAGGATGCGGCAAGACAGTTGAACCAGGCGGCAGCGGCTCAGGGCCTGCCGGCATGAGGAGCGTGGCGACAGCATGACCCGGGTTATCTTCATCAGCGCCAACGGCGAGGACCGCCAGGCCGTCGATGCCCCCGCCGGCGCGGTCCTGCTGGATGTCGCGCAGGCCGCGGGCCAGCCGCTCGAAGGAACGTGCGAAGGTCAGATGGCCTGTTCGACCTGCCACGTCATCATCGAAGGGGATGGTTTCGACAGGCTGGCCCGCGCCAGCGAGGCGGAAGAGGACATGCTCGATCTCGCCGCCGCCGCCACCCGCACCAGCCGACTGTCCTGCCAGATCATACTCAAGCCCGATATCGATTCGATCACCGTCCGCATTCCCGGTGAATTCTATAACATGCAGGGCGTTTGACTGCCGATGAAGCGTTTCCGACTGATCGCCTGCGTCGCCATCGCGCTGTCGCCCGCCATCGCCACCGCCGCGCCCCGCAAGCCAGCGCCCAAGCCGCAGCAGGTGGAAGAAGCGCGCAAATCGCTGATGCCGCCGCCTCCGCGCTATCTGGTCAGTCAGTCGGTGATCCAGTCGCTCCGCAATCCGCGCGAGATCGAGGCTGCGACCGGTGGCCGGCTGGGCGTCGCCCTGGTCGACAGCAAGGGCGCGCTGCTGCTGGGTTTCAACCGCGACGAGCGGTTCGCCATGTGTTCGACCTTCAAGGCGCCGCTTGCCGCTGCCGTGCTGACGGGCGCCGACGCCGGAAAATTCGGGCTGGAAGGGCAGATACCCTTCAGCAAGGACGATATTCTCGATCACGCGCCGGTGGTGAAGAAAAACAAGAAGCGCGGCCGCATGTCGATGGCGGAACTGGCGCAGGCGGCGGTCGAGGTCAGCGACAACAGCGCCGCCAACCTGCTGCTGCCCATGCTTGGCGGACCGCCCGGCCTGACCGCCTTTTTTCGTGCCCATGGCGATACGGCGTCGCGCCTCGACCGCATCGAACCCGCGCTCAATGAAAATGCGGTCGGCGACCCCCGCGACACCACCACGCCCGCCGCCATGGCCGGGCTGATGGCGCGGTTGCTGTTCAGCCATATGAAGCCGCAAAGCGCCGACATGCTGCGCGGCTGGCTCAACGGCAGCACGACCGGCGACAATCGTATCAAGGCGGGCCTGCCCGAAGGCTTTTCGTCGGGCGGCAAGACCGGCACCTGCGGCACCGCCTATAATGACGTGGCGCTGGTCAAGGCCCCCGATGGCGAGGAATATCTGCTCGCGGTCTATCTCGACCGGCCGACGGTGAAAGCCAAGGATGCCGAAGCCGCCATCGCCGAAACAGCCCGCTCCGCGCTGGAGTTTCTGGGCAAGGCGCAAAAAAGCGGGCTTTGACCGGCAGGCAGGGGGTCTTGCGCCCCGCCCGGCAATTCGCCATATGCCGCGCCGGGAGTCGGGCGGACGTGGTCGTCGCCAACTTGGTCAGGTCCTGACGGAAGCAGCCACAACGATTTTGCCGCGGGTCGTTCCGGCTCCTACCTTCCACCATTGGGCCAGCTTGGGCTTCGACAGGTTCGGCCCGACCCGCTAGACTGGCATGATGTCCGATTCCCCTCAGCCCTATCGCGTGCTCGCGCGCAAATATCGGCCGCAGAATTTCAGCGAGCTGATCGGGCAGGACGCCATGGTCCAGACGCTCGGCAACGCCATCAAGCGCGGGCGGCTGGCGCACGCCTTCCTGATGACGGGGGTGCGCGGCGTCGGCAAGACGTCGACCGCGCGGCTGATCGCCAAGGCATTGAACTGCATCGGCCCCGATGGCCAGGGCGGTCCGACGATCGACCCCTGCGGCATATGCGAACCGTGCTGCGCGATTGCCGAAGGCCGCCATATCGACGTGATCGAAATGGACGCCGCCTCCAACACCGGCGTCGACGACGTTCGGGAGATTATCGAGGCGGTGCGATATTCCGCCGTTTCGGCGCGCTACAAGGTCTATATCATCGACGAAGTGCATATGCTGACGCGCAATGCCTTCAACGCGCTGCTCAAGACGCTGGAGGAACCGCCGGCGCACATCAAATTCCTGTTCGCCACGACGGAGGTGAACAAGGTGCCGGTGACGGTGCTGTCGCGCTGCCAGCGGTTCGACCTGCGCCGCATTTCCGCCGAACAGCTTGCCGCCCACTTCGCCTATGTGACCGGCGCCGAAGGGGTGGAGGCCGAGCCCGAAGCGCTCGCGCTCATCGCGCAGGCGGCCGAAGGTTCGGCGCGCGATGGGCTGTCGATCCTCGACCAGGCGATCGCCCATGGCGAAATGGGGCCAGATGGTGAAGAGGGCGGCGCGCCGCGCGTTACCGCCGCGCAAGTGCGCGACATGCTCGGCCTGTCCGATCGCGGCTCGATCCGCCGGCTGATGGGGTTGCTGCTGGAAGGGAACAGCGCCGCCGCGCTTGCCGCCATCCGCGATCATTATGCGCTGGGGGTCGAACCGCTGGCGCTGATGCGCGGTCTGCTCGAACTGGCGCACGCGATCACCGTCGCCAAGGCGGGACGCGGGGAAGCCGATGCGACCCAGTCGGTCGAGGAGCGTGAGGCCCTGGCGGACTGGGCGGCATCGCTCGGCTTCGCGCCGCTCCATCGCCTGTGGCAATTGCTGCTCAAGGGCCATGACGAAGTGGCGAGCGCGGTCCTGCCCATCGAAGCGTGCGAGATGGCGCTGCTGCGCGTCATCCATGCCGCGACCATGCCCGATCCGGGCGACATCGCCCGCTTGCTGCGCGAAGGCGGCGGCGCATCGCTCGCGCCCGCCGGCGGTGCCGCCACGCCTACGCCCCAGGGCATCGTTCCGCCGCCGGCTGCCAATCTGCCCGGCACGGCCGAAGATATCGTCAACCTGCTGTGGAAGCATAACCGCGCGCAGATGGCCGAACATTTCCGCGATTGCGCGGCGCTCGTCCGGCTGGAACCGCCCGAGCTGGAGGTACGGCTGACCAGCCCCTGGACCGCAGGCGATTTCTACCGCGACCTTGCCCAGATTCTCCGCACGGAAACCGGCATCGGCTGGCAGGTGCGCCATAGCGACGGCCCGGCCGGGCCGACCCTGATGGAACAGGAACGGATGCAGGCACAGGCCGCGCGTGCCGCCATTCTCGATACCCCGGTGGTCAAGGCGGCGCTTGCCGCTTTCCCCGATGCCGAGCTGGATGATCAGCTTGAACCATGGAGCGTAACACAATGAAAGACCTGAACGAAATTTTGGGCATGGCGACGCGCGTGCAGGAGGAGCTGACCCGCGCGCAGGAAAATCTCGACAAGATCGAGGTCGAGGGCGCGGCCGGTGGCGGCCTCGTCAAGGTGCGCGCCTCTGCCAAGGGCCGGATTCTCGGCGTCGCCATCGACGAAAGCCTGCTGGCGCCGTCGGAAAAGCAGATATTAGAGGATCTGGTCACCGCCGCCTTCAACGACGCGCGCAAGAAGGCCGACGAGGTCAGCAACGCCGAAATGAGCAAGATGACGAGCGGCCTTTCGCTGCCGCCCGGCTTCAAACTGCCGTTCTGACCCGGCCTGCCCATCCCATTAGGGCGTTGTTCAGCCGCGCGAATATAGGACGAGGCGATTGATTGCTGCGACGGCCATGCCCATAAAGGGATTGGATCGCACATTTGGGCCATAGAGAACAAGGCCCCGGAGACTGCATGACTACCCAATTCCCGCTTCTGCCCCTGCGCGACATCGTCGTATTCCCGCAGATGATCGTTCCGTTGTTCGTTGGCCGCGACAAAAGCGTCGCCGCACTGGAAACGGCGATGGAGCGGGACAAGGACATCTTCCTCGTGTCGCAGCTCGACCCGGCCGAAGATGATCCGGTTCGGGATTCGCTGTACGATACCGGCGTCGTCGCCACCGTCCTCCAGTTGCTCAAGCTGCCCGACGGCACCGTGCGCGTGCTGGTGGAAGGCAAGCAACGTGCGCAGCTCATCGACGTGCAGGTCGGCGAAACGCATCTGAGCGCGCAGGTCGCCCCGATCGATGACGTCGTGGCCGAAGGGCCTGAAGCGCAGGCGCTGATGCGCTCGGTCGCCGAACAGTTCGAAAATTATGCCAAGCTCAACAAGAAGCTGCCCGCCGAAACGCCGGTGCAGCTGCGCGAGATCGAGGATGCCGGCCGCCTCGCCGATGCGGTGGCCGCCAACATCAACGTCAAGGTCGCCGACAAGCAGGCCCTGCTGGTCGAAATCGACCCGGTCAAGCGGCTGGAGATGGTTTTCGCCTTCATGGAAGGCGAACTGGGCGTGCTCCAGGTCGAAAAGAAAATCCGTGGCCGCGTGAAGCGCCAGATGGAAAAGACCCAGCGCGAATATTATCTGAACGAGCAATTGAAGGCGATCCAGCGCGAACTGGGCAATGGCGAGGGCGAGGAAGGCGACGAGCTTGCCGAACTGACCGAGAAGATCGCCAAGACCAAGCTCTCCAAGGAAGCGCGGGCCAAGGCGACGGCGGAACTCAAGAAGCTCAAGGGCATGCAGCCCATGTCGGCCGAAGCCACCGTGGTGCGCAACTATCTCGACGTGTTGCTGGGGCTTCCCTGGGGCAAGAAGGGCAAGGTCAAGAACGATCTCAAGAAAGCGCAGGCGATCCTGGACGAGGATCATTTCGCGCTGGAAAAGGTCAAGGACCGGATCATCGAATATCTCGCCGTTCAGGCGCGCACCAACAAGCTCAAGGGACCGATCCTGTGCCTGGTCGGCCCGCCGGGCGTCGGCAAGACCTCGCTTGGCCGTTCGATCGCCAAGGCGACGGGGCGCGAATTCGTGCGCCAGTCGCTGGGCGGCGTACGCGACGAGGCGGAAATTCGCGGGCACAGGCGTACCTATATCGGCTCGCTGCCGGGCAAGATCGTCACCAACCTGAAAAAGGCGGGAACGATGAACCCGCTCTTCCTGCTCGACGAGATCGACAAGCTGGGTCAGGATTTCCGCGGCGACCCGGCATCGGCCTTGCTCGAAGTGCTGGACCCCGAACAGAACAGCAAGTTCCAGGATCATTATCTCGAAATCGATGTCGATCTTTCCGACATCATGTTCGTGACGACCGCCAATTCCCTGAATTTGCCGCAACCTCTGCTCGACCGCATGGAGATCATCCGGCTGGAGGGCTATACCGAGGACGAGAAGGTCGAGATCGCTCAGCGCCATCTTTTGCCCAAGCAGATCGACGCCCACGGCCTCAAGGAAGGTGAATTCGAAGTCACCGAGGAAGCCGTGCGCGACCTCATTCGCTATTATACGCGCGAAGCCGGGGTCCGCACGCTCGAGCGTGAGATTGCCCGGCTCGCGCGCAAGGCGCTGCGCAAGATCCTCGAAGGCGTCTATGCCAGGGTGGTCATCACGCGTGAGACGTTGTCCGACTATGCCGGCGTGCAAAAATTCCGTCACGGCATTGGCGAGGAAGAGAACCAGATCGGCGCGGTAACCGGGCTTGCCTGGACCGAGGTCGGCGGTGAACTCCTGACCATCGAAGCGGTGACGGTGCCCGGCAAGGGGGCGATTCGCACGACCGGAAAGCTCGGCGATGTCATGACCGAATCGATCCAGGCGGCCTTTTCCTATGTCAAGGCGCGCTCGCCGGGCTATGGCATCAAGCCGAGCATCTTCAATCGCAAGGATATCCATATTCACCTGCCCGAGGGTGCAGTGCCGAAGGACGGCCCGTCAGCAGGCATCGGAATGGTGACGTCCATCGTCAGCACATTGACCGGCATCCCCATCCACAAGGATGTAGCGATGACCGGCGAAGTCACCCTGCGCGGTCGGGTTCTGCCCATCGGCGGGCTCAAGGAAAAGCTGCTTGCCGCCCTGCGCGGCGGCATCAAAACGGTGCTGATTCCGGCCGAAAACGAGAAGGATCTGGCCGAAATTCCGGCAAATATCCGCGAAGGGCTGGAAATCGTACCGGTCAGTCATGTCGACCAGGTTCTCGCCCGCGCGCTGACTTCGCCGATCGTGGCGATCGCGTGGACCGAGGAAGACGATCTGGCCGCCCAGCCGACACCTGGGACCGGGCGCGATTCCGACGCTGCACTGCGGCATTGAATCGACGGAAAATTGCCGATTTGTCGACGTGGCGGTCAATCCGTCGCTAACCGATTTACTTCGTCGCTTTCCCTTTGACAGCGCCTGTAAGCTGGGCCTTATTGGCGCGCCTTTAGCCGCGATTCAAATCAACCACATCAAGAAGGGGGTTCCCAAGGCATGAACAAGCAGGATCTGATCGGCGCAGTCGCCGACAGCAGCGGTCTCAACAAAAATGATGCTGCAAAGGCTGTCGAGGGCGTTTTCGACGCTATAAGCGCCGCCTTGAAAAAGGGCGACGAAGTGCGCTTGGTAGGCTTCGGCACTTTTTCCGTTTCACAGCGCAAGGCTTCGACGGGCCGTAACCCGCGCACCGGCGAAACGATGACGATCAAGGCATCGACCCAGCCAAAATTCAAGGCCGGCAAGGGCCTCAAGGACGCCGTCAACTAAAAGCAGACAGCATCGACCCGATCCGCCGGCATCGCGGGCGGGCCGTTTCAGGAGAGGATGCGACGATCGCGAACCAGGGGTTCGGATCGAGCCGGCGGATACAGGCACGAAAAGGGGACGAAGCCTTTGCGCTTCGTCCCCTTTTCCAATTCCGCCGGGCACAGGGCGATTGGATGCTTGACGCTGGCGGGTGCGCCGCATATGTGCCGCTTCTCTTGAGGCCATGGTCTCTGTGGCGATCGTAGCTCAGTTGGTTAGAGCGCCGGTTTGTGGTACCGGAGGTCGCGGGTTCAACCCCCGTCGATCGCCCCATTCAGCTTCTTCCGCGTGCCTCCGGGGCGATTCCGCGCTCCTGAATGCGGCGGCGGTCATTTGCCGATGGCATTTCCCTCGATCCAGGCGACTATGGCCTTTGCGGCTTGGTTATATTATTAGCCCGGCGAGCATTTTTGTTACGAGGGACGTATGGCTGCCTGGGATCTTCCCGATTTCGACGATCATGAAGGCGTGCACCTGTTCCGCGACCGCGCCAGCGGGCTGACCGCCGTGATCGCAATTCATTCCACCACGCTTGGCCCGGCGGCCGGCGGCGTGCGCTATTGGCATTATTCCCAGCGGGCGGATGCCGTGACCGACGCGCTGCGTTTGTCGCGCGGAATGAGCTACAAGAACGCGATGGCCGGGCTGCCGATGGGTGGCGGCAAGGGTGTCATCCTGGCCGATGCCGACGGCGCGAAGACGCCAGAAATGCTGCACGCCTTTGGCCGCGCGATAGACACATTGGGCGGCCGCTATGTCACCGCCGAAGATGTCGGCATCAACGAGGCCGACATGATCGCGATCGCCGGCCAGACGCGCTTCGTTTCGGGCCTGCCGGTCGGCGCCGGCGCGGCGGGCGGCGATCCGGGGCCGGTGACGGCCCACGGCGTCTATCTGGGCGTATGCGCGGCTGCGCGCGCCGCCCTGGGCCGCGCCGACATGCGCGGCGTCCACGTCGCGATCCAGGGGGGGGGCAGCGTCGGCGGCGGTCTGGCGCGCAAGCTGGCGGCCGACGGCGCGCGACTGACCCTTGCCGATGTCAATGCCGACCGGGCGCGGGCGCTTGCCGATGAGCTGGGCGCGCAGGTGGTGACGGCGGACGCCATCATCGGTGTCGAAGCGGATATTTTCAGCCCCAACGCGTTGGGCGCAGTGCTCAACATACACAGTATTCCGCTGCTGCGCGCGGGCGTGGTCGCTGGCGGAGCGAACAACCAGCTGGCGACCCCGGCCGATGCGGCCCGGCTTCACGCGCGTGGCATCCTCTATGCGCCCGATTATGTCATCAACGCCGGCGGCATCATCAATGTCGCGCTCGAATATCTGGGGCATGGCGACCGTGCCGAGGTCGATGCGCGCGTCGCGCTCATCCCCGATCGGCTGCGGACCATCTGGGCGGAATCGGCCGCCAGCGATCGTCCTGCGGCCGACGTCGCCGACGCCATGGCCCAGCGGCTGATCGGGCGCGGCTGACCGGGGTTCGCAATGCGGGTCTTTGCCTCTATGGAAGGGGCATGACCGATGCACGCGACCAGGGCCTTACCCTCAATCCCCGCTTCGACAGTCAGGGGCTCATCACTGCGGTGGTGACCGATGCCGACAATGGCGATGTGCTGATGGTGGCGCACATGAACCGGCAGGCGCTGGACTTGACGGTTGAGACCAGGTTCGCCCATTTCTGGTCGCGCAGCCGCAACAGCCTTTGGAAAAAAGGCGAAACCTCGGGCCATATGCTTGCCGTCCGCGACATTCGGATCGATTGCGATCAGGATGCCGTGTGGGTGAAGGCGGTGCCGGCCGGTCCCACCTGTCACACCGGCGCCCGCAGCTGCTTTTTCCGCCGGGTGAATGCCGAAGGGCTGTCGGAGGTCGATGCGGCGTCCTGATCTGGCGGTTTCGCTGCTGCTGCTGCTCGCGGCGTGCCAGCGCCCCGACGAGCGCACCCCCGACGAACGTGCGGAAGTCGCGAATTCCGATTCGTCGCTTGAGCGCGCGGCGATCGAAAGCGGTCTGGTCGCCGATGTGGATCGGGTCTCGCCCATTGGCCTTTATCAACGCCGGCACGAAGCGGGCCGCGACCAGCTGTGCATCGTGCCCGACGGCCCCAACCGATTCCGCTTCGGCATGGAGGTGATGTTCGGCGCCAATGAATGGTGCCGGGGCAGGGGCACCGCCCGCCGGGCGGGCGACAAGCTGATCATGCGCTTCCCTGGCGACCGCTGCACCATCGTCGCGCAATATGATGGCGACCGGATCGCCACGCCCGGCGTGCTCGACCTCAATTGCGCCGCACTGTGCGAATCGCGCGGCTCGCTGGAAGGCGTCACCTTCCCGCGCCTCGCCGACGGTCGCGCGGCGGCGGTCAATGCGCGCAACGCCGATGGCGACGCCCTTTGCGGCCAATGATCGACGGCATGACAGACTGGTGCGGACCGCGGGACTTGAACCCGCATTTCCAGGGAAAGGCGGATTTTAGGTTCGTTTATAACGTCCGAGAACGTGACGTTTAATTCGATTGATCGATAAGATTGTAAGATGCTGTGCTAGAGCATCGATCCTTTAATCTGACGCATATCCGGTTACCTTGAGGAAGTTCCAGCATTCGTCTGGAGTGTAGAGGTCGCATATGTTTCCGATTGCCTGCCAGAGGGCATCAATTGTTCTGGCGCCAGTGCGACTCAGATGCGCCTTGAGGATGGCCCTGGCTTTTTCGCTTTAGGTTATCGAGGATCACGACGTCGCCCGGATTGAGAGTTGGCGCTATTTGGGTTTCGACATAGGTCTCGAAGGCAGTGCGGTTCATAGGGCAGTCGATGACCCATGGTGCGGTCAGGCCATCACAACGCAGGGCGGCAATGAAGGTCTGGGTTTTCCAGTGGCCGAAGGGAGCGCGGGCCTTGAGGCGTTGATCGCGGCGTGCCCTTCCGCGCAGCCGCGTCATCTTCGTCGTGGTTACCGTCTCATCGATAAAGACCAGCCGGTGCGGCTGCTTGCACAGGCCGGGTTGCCGGTAAATACGCCAAGCCCGACGCGCCTGGGCAACGTCATCGCGTCCGCATTCCGATGCCGGCAGCGTTTTTTAGTGCTCGCGATAGCGAGGCGGATGCACCTGAACGCCTGTCGCCCCCGCAAGTCGGGCCGATAGTTCGGGCATGGGGATGTCCAGTTCGACATCGACCCATTTCGACAGTGTCGCCATATGGCGTGCAAGTTTGCCGGCATCAGGCGGGCGCCATTATCGCCCAGGTTCCGCCGATCCCGTGGCGGCGGCACGCTGCACCAACTGAAATCCATTCGCAAGAAGGTCCTCCCTCCGTCCGGGAGGCGGCCTCTTTCGACCGGGAGGGTCGACAGAAAGTAGAATATTTTCAAAGATTTATAGAATATCCACGGTCGCTTGGACGATGCTCGGCGTCGAGATGAGCGGCGATTAAAACGGCGGTTCAATTAATGTGCTGGACCGCCTCACCGCTGCAACACATATTACCTCTCAATGAAGCGTCGAGATGGCGATCAAACAATTTCCAACTTATGTAAGTATAAACAAGATTAGGAAATGCTCGTGGCAATAACATTCGAACAACTGTACGAAAATCCTGAAAACTTCATTCGTATGAGCAGTGATGAGCTTTATGCTCTGGATTATGATGAAGTAGCCAAAATTCAGCTTCATCACTTTCAGAAGCGGTTCGAGATGTTGCGACCGCAGTTGAAGGCACTGGATCGGCTGGCTGATGATGTCGAAATCGAATCCATCACCAGCTTTGACGATCTGGCAAGCCTGGGCTTTCCGCACACCATGTACAAGTCCTACGCCACCGGGGATGTCGACAATGGTCGTTACGACCGCATGACGCGCTGGTTGCAGGGGTTGACCACGCACGATCTTTCCGCCGTCAATCTCGAAGGCGTCGAAACGCTTGACGACTGGCTGGATGCGATCGAAGCGCAGACGCCGCTCCGTCCGGCCGCGTCGTCGGGGACGAGCGGGAAAATCTCGCTGTTCCCGCGCAGCACGGTGGAAGTGCCGTTTTTCCTGGAGCATGTGCTGCGGATGTATGGTCCCCATCAGGCGATGGTGGCGAGCGGAAACTATCCCTACATCTGCGCCTACCCCGGCCGTAGCGGCCGGCAGGGTACGGCGATCATGCTCGATCTGCTGCGCACCCATGTCTATGGCGGCCGCGACGATATGATCATCACTTTGAGCGATGGTTTTGCCGGGGCCAACGAGTTGTGGCTTGCGGGCAAGCTGCGCCGCGCTGAAGCGTTGGGCGAAAAGCTGGAACTGACGCCGCGCGAGCAGGCTTTGGGGAGAGAAATAGCCGCCAAGGCCAAGGACACGACCAAGCGCTGGGACGACTTCATCGAACGCGCCGTGATCGCCCAAAAGGGCAAGACCGTGATCTACAACGGCTTTTGGGTGCAGCTCTACCAGATCGCGCTGGAATGCGCCAAGCGCGGCGTCAAGGTCGAATGGGCGCAGGATTCGGTCCTGGTCGCCGGTGGCGGCACCAAGGGTTACACCTTCCCCGACGATTGGATGGACACGGTCCAGAGCGTGTTCCCGTTCAAATATCCCAGCCAGTTCCGCGAAGTCTATTCAATGACGGAGACGAACGCGGTGTCATTGCGATGCGATGAAGGGCATCTCCATCCGCTGCCGTGGGGGATCCAGCATGTCTCCGACCCGGAAACCGGATTGGCGCTGCCGCGCGAGGGGGTCCAACGGGGCCGCATGCTGGTCATGGACCTGCTGGCGAGCACCTACTGGTCGGGCACCGCGACGGGTGACGACGTGACGATCAATTGGGATGGCGGCTGCGCCTGCGGACGCAAGGGCCCCTACATTCTCAATTCGATCAAGCGCCTCGCCGATACCCGCGGCGGCGATGACAAGATCACCTGCGCCAAGACGCCGCAGGCCTTCGATCGCCTTGAAGAATATCTCACGGCCTGACCCGCCACGACAAGGACCTTGTGATGCTCGAATATACCATCCCTCTCATCATTCGCGGCCGGATCATCGAAGACAATCTGGTGCGTTTCGAAGCGCGCCGCGGCATGGTTGCTTTCCAGACACCGGACGTCAATCAGTATATCGACGAGATCGTCCTGAAAGACCCGTCGAAGATAGGGGACCTATACGATGTGTCGCTCGACCAGATCATCGACTATCTGGTAGAGCTGGGGCCGCGTCTTTCGCCGGATACCAACCCGGACATAGCCCAGTCGCTGGACATCGCCATACATACGTCGGGTCTGAAGCGCGAACAGCTTCATGGTCAGTTTGCGGCGCTGAGCGCGACGCTCAATCGCGAATTCCTGATGGACATCGTCGAGCAGAATATCGGCGCGCGTTATCTGGAAGGATGGGACAGCTACAAACTCAGTGACCGTGAGATCGCGGTACGCGCATTCGGTAGCCGGATTGTTCACCTCAATGCGGGCAACACGCCGCTCATTACGCTGTTCGCGGTCATCAACGGTTCCATCCTGCGCTGCGACAATATCATCAAGAGCCCGTCGAACGATCCCTTCACGATGTTCGCCATTGCCAAGACCATGATTGAAATGGCGCCCGACCACCCCATTACCCGGCACTTCACCGTCGGCTATTGGAAGGGCGGAGACGTGAATTTCGAGAAGCGCCTCTATGGCGGCGGTGCGATCGACAAAGTCGTCGCCTGGGGCGGGATGGCCTCGATGAAGAGCATTCGCGGCTATATCGGACCCGGACTCGACCTGATCGCGCTCGATCCCAAGATCAGCGCCTCGATCATCGGGCCCGAAGCCCTGGCTTCGGAAGCGTCCATGGACGAGGCGGCGGAACGGCTCGCGATGGATTTCGGCTTCTACAATCAGGAAGGATGCGTCAGTTCGCGCGTTGCCTATGTCGCCAGCGGCACCGATGACGACGATATCGACCGTCTCAACAAGTTCGGCAAGAAAGTGCTTGCCGCGCTCAAGGCGCTGCCGTCCAGCCTGAGCACCCCGCATCCCTCCTTCGATGCGCAGTTGAAGGACGAGATCGACGGCATTCGCTACAGCGATTCCTATCGCGTCTTCGGCTGCAAGGACAATGAAGGCGGCGTCATCGTCTCGCAGTCGAACGACCCGGTGGATTTCCGCGACCATCTCGCCTGTCGCGTGGTCAATCTGGTGCCGCTGGACCATGTCGACCAGGCGCTCGACTACATCACCGTCCATACCCAGACGGTCGGCATATATCCGGCGGCGCTGAAAACCGAAATCAGGGACCGTTGCCTGCTGCATGGTGCGCAGCGCATAACCGATCTGGGTTGCGCGGTCGCCGGGGGCATGGCGAACCCGCACGATGGCATCGAACTGCTGCGGCGCATGGCGCGCTGGGGCTTCATGGAAACCTTCACGCCCGAGATGATAAAGTCGGGTGCTGGCTTTTCGATCAGCGATGCTCAACGCGGCATTGATTTCACGGGTAATAAAAATGCCATGGAAGACATGCATGAAAAGATAGGGTAATAAAATAAAATTGACAGTTATTGCGAATGCTCTATCAATTAAATACTGATTTTATTACTATAAAATCAGTATTTAATTGAGTAATTTTGCTTAATTATTTCCAGATAAAACTTGAATAGAGTCCGATATAAAATTGGACCTGAAATAAAAATGGGGAGAATGTTTATGAGTATATCTGCCAGAAGAGCCGCTCTTCTCGTTAGTTGCGCGCTCGTTGCGGGAGCGCCCGGCATCGCCGCGGCGCAGGAAGGCGCTAACGTGCGTGCCTCGGCGACAACCGAAGATATCATCGTCACCGCACGCCGGCGCGACGAAACCTCGATCTCGGTTCCCGTCGTGTTGACGGCGGTGACGGGATCTGAACTCACGCAGCGCGGGATCAACAGCCTCGACGCGGTTGCCCAACTGGTTCCGGGCCTCGTTCTGCTGGAATCGGGCGGAAGCAGGCAGGGTGGCACGATCGCGATGCGTGGCGTCGCCGGTCCCGACACCAATCCACTCGGCGACCAGTCCGTGTCTTTCAACGTCGATGGCGTCCAGGTGGCGAAATCGAGCGTGCGGCGCCTGGCCGTCATGGACCTTCAGCAGGTCGAGGTTCTGAAAGGGCCGCAAGCACTATTCTATGGCAAGAACAGCCCTGGCGGCATCATTTCGATGCGTTCTGCCGACCCGACGTCGCAATTCGCGGCCAAGGCGTCGCTGGGCTATGAGGTCAATGCGCATGAGTGGCGCGGCGAAGGCTTCATTTCCGCTCCGCTGACCGAAACGCTCGGCGCGCGTCTTGCCTTTTATGGGACGGACATGCGCGGGTGGGTGAAGAACATCGTGCCGGCCAACAGCATCCTCCCACCGATTGATCGCTACGGCCCGCGCAGTCGCGAATTCGGCTTGCGCGGTACGCTGAAATTCGATCCGACCGATGCGTTCAGCGCCCGCCTCAAGGTTGCTTATGGCAAGGTTAAGGGCGCGGCGACAAATACCAATGGCCAGATGGTCAACTGCCCCTATGGCACGACGCAGCTGGTGGGCGTGATCAGTGACTGCAAGGCGGACGACCGGATCGCTCGCACGGATAATATCGGCACGCTGTTCACGCAATATGAGCCGAATTTCCGCGACGGCCAGACCTATGCGATCCAGGAGCAGACGCTCGCCGGGCTGGAACTGAACTACAAGCTGAGCGACGCGCTGGACCTGACCTCTGTGACAGGATTTTACCGCAGCACGTTCAGGCATTCGGATGCCTACGGAGCCTATCCCGTCGTGCCACTCGTGCAGTTTGGCATCGGGCCCGGACTGCCTACCGTTGCGGTTTATGCGGAACTGAGGAACCGGGAGATTTCGCAGGAAGTTCGGTTGAACAGCCACTTCGATGGGCCATTGAATTTCACGGTCGGTGGCATCTATTCGGATACGCGGTCATCGATCTTCACCCATACCATTCTCAACCTGAGCGCTCCGGCCGAGTTGATTCATACCTATACAGCCCAGAGTGGCGAGGCCTATTCGGTATTCGGCCAAGCCCGCTTCGACGTGACGCCCCAACTCGAACTGTCGGCGGGCGGGCGCTATTCGCACGAAGAAAAGTCGCTGCCCGTCACGCTTGCGGACTTCACCCGTTCGCGCGACAATCCGATGACGCCCTACACGCCAGCGGTGAGCGATATTTCGTTCAACGATTTCTCGCCCGAACTCACCGCCACCTACAGGCCAACGGACAGGCTGACCCTTTTCGGTTCATACAAGCGCGGTTTTCTGTCGGGCGGTTTCAATGGCAGCGTGGGCAACCCGACCACTCCGCTCGATTATGGTCCACAGAAGATCAGCGGGTTCGAAACGGGTGTTAAGGCCTTGTTGCTCGACGGGGCGCTGCGCGTCAATCTTTCCGCCTACACCTATAAAGTGCCCGGCCTTCAGATTACCGCATTCGACACGCTTACCGGCATCAACACGATCAGGAACGCCGGCGGAGCGCGGACCAAAGGCTTCGACTTCGACATGAACTACCGCACCCCGATCGAAGGGCTGACCCTGAGGGGTGCGCTGAGCTATAATGACGCACGCTATCTCAGCTATTTCGGCCCGTGCTGGCTGGGGCAATCGCAGGCGCAGGGCTGCAATTACCGTTCGACCGGCAACGGCAACGCCCGCCCGATCCTGCCGGGCGAAAACGGCAACAACCAGAATCTGGCCGGGCGGCAAGTCATCAACGCGCCCGAATGGGCCGGAAATGTGAGCGCCAGCTACGAAACTCCGCTCGGTTCGACGCTGAAATTCGGCCTTTCGGGGGGCGTCACCTTCGGCAGCAGCGTGCCCACCGATGCGACCCTCAACCGCGATGCATATTCGCCCAAACACGCCCATATCGACGCGACCGTGCGGATTGCCGACGCCGAGGACGCCTGGGAGTTGGCGGTGATCGGTCAAAATCTGAACAACCAGTTCTACTGGACCAATTCGCAGCCACAGCAATTCACCGGGGCGCCTGCCGGCACGGTCGCTGGCGGCGCGCGGCCGGACATCTACGCCGTGCCCAATCGGGGGAGGCAGGTCATGGTTCGGCTGACCGTCGCCTTCGGACAATAAACATTGGCGCGCCAACGGAGGTCATATCAAGCCTTTCGATCAGGCTTCGATCGGCAGCCTGGCTTCCGTTGGCGCGCTTCCCCCTCGACCGGAAAAGATGATAACGTCGGCAGGGCGGAAAATTATTACACAGAAACAGAGGAATAGGATGACCGGTTCACTTGAAGGCAAGACAGCGCTCGTAACCGGTGCATCCGGCGGCATCGGGCGGGCAATCGCCCGGCGTCTGGCTGGCGCCGGCGCCACCGTAGCCGTCCATTTCAACGGTGGTGAAGATCGTGCACGCGAAACCGTCGACCTGATCGAGCAAGCGGGTGGCGAGGCATTCATTCTGCAAGCGGATTTGATGAGCGTTGCCTCGATCGATCAGCTTTTCGACCAACTCGACAGCCGCTTTGCCGAACGCGGGCGTTCGGGCCTCGACATTCTTGTCAACAATGCCGGCAAGGGCAATGGCGCGCCGATCGCGGATACTGACGAGGCTCTCTTCGACCTCATCTTCGCGTCCAACATGAAAAGCGCCTTCTTCGTTACCAAGGCCGCGCTTTCGCGGATCCCAACAGGCGGGCGGATCATCAGCCTTTCTTCGATGGTGTCGGTCTCCGCCACGCCGCAGGGCATCGTTTATTCGCTGGCCAAGGCGGCGGTGAATTCCTTTACACGGTCGCTGGCCGCTGAACTTGGCCCTCGGCATATCAGCGTCAATGCAATCGCGCCGGGCGCGACGGATACCGCGCTGATGGCGCCGATCATGGCCGATCCGGCGATGGCGTCATGGATCGAACAGATGACCGCGATGGGCCGTATGGCCCATCCCGACGAGATCGCCGCGGTCGCGCTTTTCCTTGCTTCGCCGGACGGCGGCTGGATAACCGGGCAGACCATTCAGGCGAGCGGGGGAATGAAGTTGTAAAGTAATCGCAATGATAAATCACGATTTTTACGTCAGAATGCCGGTTCTGAAAAAGCAAGTAAATCATTGGAATGACGCAATCGTCGTCGGCAACATATTAATGAGGACGACCTGATGCCAGGCAAAGTAACCTTCGGTTACCATTACGACTTCCGCAATCCGCAGCAGTGGCACAAGCCGTGGGAGCATGTGTACGAAGAAACGATAGATGTCGCGGTCTGGAGCGAGCAGGCCGGGTTCGAATTCGCATGGGTGCCTGAACATCATCTCTTCAGCGACGGCTATATGCCATCGCCGCTCGTTGCGCTGGCGGCGATCGCCGCGCGCACCAAAACCATCAAGATCGGCACATGGGTGACGCTCGCACCGCTATATCACCCGACACGCTTCGCCTCCGATTGTGCGGTGCTCGACATCCTCGCCAAGGGGCGGCTCGAACTGGGCCTCGGCATCGGTTACCTGCCGTACGAATATGCCGCGATGGGCGTCGATTTCACCAAGCGTGGCGCGCTTTTCGACGAGTGGCTGGAGATTGTCACGCGCCTCTGGGCGGGAGAAAAGCTGGATTATGCAGGGAAGCATTATCAACTGAACGGCGTTCGGATGATGCCGCCGGCGCCGCGTGGCCGTGTGCCGCTCTATATCGGCGGCTTCGCCCCCAAGGCGATCGAACGCGCCCTGATCTATGGCGACGGTTATGTCGGCACCCCCGACGGGGCCGACATCTATGTCGAACAGTTGCGCGCGCATGGCCGGGATGTCAGCGAGGGCAAGGTGCGGATCGGCGATCTGTTCGCCGTGGTCGCCCGCGACCCGGAACAGGCGATGGAGGAACTGGCGCCCTATTATTACCATGTCCTGAAAGTCTATGCCGATCTGGGCGGCGAAGGCATGGGAGCGATGAGCCTCGACGAGTTCAAGACGTCGGGCCGGATGCTGGTGATGACGCCGGAAGCCGCGATCGCCAGGTACAAGGCGATGCAGGAACGTATGCCGCTGGAGCATGTATCGATGATCATGCCGCCGGGCATCTCCGCCGAGCGTTTCATACCCTATGCGCAGTTGTTCGCGGACGAGGTATTGCCGGCGTTCAAGTGAAAGACGCGGGGCGGGTTCCTGCGCGCGATGAATGGTCGGCAAGCGGCCGTTAAGCCTGGGGGGCGCCGGCCTTTGACATTTTGGAAATCGACGAAGCGGCCCTTCCTGGCACAGCCGTACTGGAGAATATGAATGGATCTCGGCAAGCTTGCAGTTTGGGCCCATATCGATGGACCGATCAGCTATTTCGAGAATGAGACGTCCGCCCAGTTGGGACCGGCTTCGGCCGACCGTCTCGCCAGGTTCGCTCGCCGTGTCGAGGAACTTGGCTATGACGCGATCTGGATGCCGGGCGGCTTTGGGCGTGACCCGTTGATCGTGTCATCCTGGTTGCTGGCCAACACAAGCAGGCTGCGTGTCGCCACCGGTATCGTCAGCATCTACACACGCGATGCGATCGCCATGCGGGGGGCGGCCGATGCGCTGAACGAACAATCGGGCGGCCGCTTCATTCTGGGCTTGGGCGTTTCTCATCGCGAGACCGTGGAAGACCGGCGAGGGCATGAATATGGCAAGCCGATCCCCACCATGCGGGCCTATCTCGATGCGATCGAACAGGCGCCCTATATGGCCGCGGCACCCGCCGAGCCGACCCCGATCGTCCTTGCGGGTTTGCGTGAAAAGATGATCGGGCTGTCCGGTACGCGGGCACAGGGCACGCATAGCTACCTCGTGACGACCGAACATACCGCGGAAGCTCGCGCGATCCTCGGGCCCGACAAGCTGCTCTGCGTGGAGCAGCCGATGGTGCTCGAAAGCGATCCTGTAAAGGCGCGCGCGGTCGCCAGGGGCGAGGTTGAATTTTATCTTTCGAAGCCAAATTATCAAAACTCGTGGAAGGCGCTCGGGTTTAGTGACGAGGATCTTGCCAATGGCGGCTCCGATCATTTCATCGACTCGATCTTCGGCTGGGGCGACGAAGCGGCGCTGCGCAAACGCATTGACGAACATCTGCATGCAGGCGCGACCCAGGTCTGCATAAAGGCTGTAGCGCCGGACGGCGGCACCGATATGCGCCTCCTGGAACGGCTGGCTCCCGGCGGATAAGTTTTTCCATCGGCAAGATGGCGTCAATCGAAGGGGGGCAAAGCCCGTGCGTGCAGTTACAGCAGATTTCGTCAACAAGTCGCAGTCGCCTCGAATTTCCGAGATCGAGCAGCCGCGGGTATCGGCGGACGAAATACTCGTAAAGGTCGTCTATGGCGGAATGAATGCGGCCGACTGGCAATATTCGCAAGGCATGACGAAGGCTATTCCCGCCGGCAATCTCAACATCATGGGCTTCGAGGCGGCCGGGGTGGTGGCGAGCGTGGGACCTGGTGCGTCCGGCTTCCGCGCAGGCGATCGCGTCATGTTCGCCCGGACCGGCACGACCGGCGATGCCGGGACTTTCGCGGAATATGTCGCCGTCCCCGTCGATCTGGCGTGCCGGGTGCCGGACTGGATGTCTCTGGCCGAAGCAGCGGCGACGCCCATCTGCTTCATGACCGCCTATATCGCGTTGTTCGCGGACGATCTGGGCAATACGAAGCCGGGCCAGAAGATATTGATCCATGGCGGCTCCGGCGGCGTAGGGAGTTTCGCCATCCAGCTTGCCAAATATGGCGGCTTGCTCGTGGCGGCAACCGGCAGATCGGCCAATCGGGACTATATGATCGGGATGGGGGCTGATCTCGCCATCGACTATGCCGATCCCGACAAGGGCATCGTCGCCCAGACGCGTGAGTGGGCGCCCGAAGGGGTCGACATGGTGTTCGATGCCGTACGGCAAAATACCCTGCCCGACGCGCTTGAAGCATTGAAGCCCGGCGGAACGCTTGTCAGCATATCGACCGGCCTCGACACCAGCAATCTGGACGAGCAGATGCGGGCATCGCACGAGCGCGGTTTCCGCCATGTACGCTGCTTCGCCCATTGGCCCGAACGAATTGGCAAGGTGCCTCTCGTCAATATTCTTGAGCGTCACGGCATTCGCATTCCTCCGGTCGAGGAGGTGGAACTGCGCCATCTTCAATCGGCCATAGAGCGGTTGAAGGGTGGACATAACCGGGGCAAACTCGTGCTGAAGATGGCAGCGGATTGACCGACAGGCTGGCACGCGCGACCTCTGTGCCCTGTCGAGCAATTATTTCGGACGCAGCGTCAGGGTTCACCGCGCCGACGCCTTCGTCCCGCCCCTGAAACAATGCTACGGACAGGAGAGTTGAATGACCAAGGCTCGGATTTTGATCGGTGGAATATTCGCCGGTCTTGTGGGGATCGGCTTGCCCGGCAATGCCGCAAAGCCAGCGGAGGATGCATGTCCGCCCTCGGGTATTCATAAATTCCTTTGCGGAATCAAAAGCCCTGAAGATCTTTTGGCAATGCCCGGCGGCCGCTGGATTATCGTGGGTGGAATGCATCTTGGAAGCGGACTTTACCTGGTTGACGGGACGACTAAACGATGGGAGCGGTGGATAGCGCCGGCCGGCGCAAAGGCTCGTGCTCCTTTTGACCAGTGCAAGGTTCAGCCAGCGCCCGACGATTTGGCAATTCACGGCATCAGCCTACGCGGGCGCGGGCGCGGACGCGCGACCCTCTACGCGGTCAACCATGGTGGAGCCGATCCGGGCGTCGGGGAGAGAATTGAAGTCTTCGACGTCGACGCGACGCGCGGCAAGCCTACCCTGACCTGGGCGGGGTGTCTCCCTTGGCCCGGCGAGTTGGCGGCCAACGCCGTTGTCGCAGCGGCCGACGGGACGGTGTACGCGACGGTGATGAACCATCCGGGCAACACCATAAAAGATTGGTGGACAGGCGTGCCCAAGCTTACCGGAGCGGTCTACAAATGGACGCCCGGCAGCCCTGCGTTTGAACGTATGGCGGGAACCGATCTCGTCGGCAACAACGGCATCGAAGTGTCGGCCGACGGCAAGACAATATATGTAAATAGCAAGAGTGAGACGACCATCGGCGATGGTGCCATCACATCCTTTACCACCACCAACCCTGCCAAGAAGTTGAGAAGCGTCGAGCTCAAGAACAGCATCCCCGACAATATTCACTGGGTGAACGGGCGCCTTATCGCCGCAGGCGCGAGAACAGATACTTGTCCGCCGGCGGCGGACGGCATGCCTTGCACGCTGGGCTATCACGTCGAGGCGGTGGATCCCACGACGCTGGCCGTGACGTTCCTCGCCAAAGCGCCCGCCGATCCGCAATTTGCCGGCATCTCCTACGCACTTCCTGTCGGCAAGACCCTGTGGGTCGGCTCGTGGAGTGCCAGCAAGCTTGGCTATCGGCCAATGCCATGACGCGGTAGGTGTAAGCGACCCGCCGTCCAAGCGCGTTAGAGCCCGATTCAGAAGTTCTTCAAATCTGACAGTACCTTGCGGTTCTGCGCGTGAGCATTCGGATTGAAGCGATGAGGGCCCAGGCGGTGGACGAGGCGATGGACCTTTCCCAATCCTTGGCGAGCCGTCGGCAGCGCACTAGCCATGCGAAGGTTCGTTCGACAACCCACCGGCGGGGTAGCACTTCGAAACCTTTGCCCTTGTCGGAGCGCTTGATGATCTCGATCGTCCACTTGCCCATGCCGACGAGTGCCGATCGCAACTGGTCGCCCGCGTAGCCGCCGTCATCTCCATCCAGCATCATTCAGCTTGAACGCGGGAGCGTAAGGCCAGATCGAACTTTGCTGGTTGGGCACGGTCGGGGCGCTGCAATTTTATATCACTCATGAAGCGGGTGAATCAGAATTTATGCTGCTTGAGGGCTACACCTTCGAAATCGAGATCTCGGGAGAAGCCAATCCGGTCAGATGCCGCGTCCGCCTGTTTGTCACCAACGACGAAACAGGCGCATGGGATTGCGAGTTGCTGGGCGCTTAACGACTTGGGCCATCTATCTCGCCTCCAGCTCTTGAACGGTGCTAGGCATGAAGACCTCGACCCTCAAGCCCTCGGGGGTTTGCCATGGGAATACCCCGACAGACCACAGCAGACGCTCAACGTGGCGATTGAAGGCCAAGAAGTCCTGCACTGATCTCCATGCGCCAATGCGGGCATAGAATTTTTCGAGATCGCGACCGTAGGCAGCGAGCCAGTAGGAAAGGTTCGTTTTCTCCAACGCCTCGCGCGGTCCGGTATTATCACCGAGAATGCTGATCCCGGTGCTTTCGCAATGTCCAAGCAAGCGCGATGCCCAATAGAGGACATGCGCAACAGCGGGCAGCGCCACCGCCATGACCGCATCAACATTGCGATGTTCGACGAAGTCCGCGCGTGCTTGCGCAACGCTATCATGCAGAGAATTCAGGCCACTCGCGAGGACGCTGCGAAACCATGCGGCCAGTTCTGCCTGATCGCTGAAATAGGCGCTTATCTTTCTCTCCCAACTCATGGCGCTTCTGGGCCAATCGCGCCTGTCCTCCAACGTCAATCAACTCGCCAAGGCCGCCAATAGCGGCTCGCTGCCTGTCACCCCGGAAACCGAATCTGATTTGCGTCATGCCTGCCGCGACATCGCCGAGATACGCCGGATGCTGATGCGGGCGTTGGGCCTCGATGCGGGAGATGGCCCATGATCATCAAGGCATCGACACGCGGCAATCCGCCAGCGCCGCGAGGCCATCGGCGACGAGATGGAGGCGCTGGACGAACTGACCCGCCTCAAGCGCAGCGGGAAATTCGACCCGAACAGTCCCGCTCATATGCGCCTTGCCCGCGCTGCCGGTCTGTCGCCAGAAGAGATTGCCCGCATGGATGCCGATGATCTCCTGCGCCGTCGTCAGGCGCTCGACCGCGAAAATGGCGATCTCGAAGAAGAATGGAACGAGCGCATGAAGCGCCGTCGTGAAATCGAGAAGAGCGGGAGCAAGTCGTCGAGGCGCGCGCCGAAATCGAACATGCTGACACTGGGGAAGCCCGCATATTGGCCGAGCGCCGCGCCGTGACAGTGCTGGGCGCGCAGCAGCTAGGCGAAGCGGCCTATCAGACGCAGAGCGCCGAAGCCAAACGAATCGCGGCGGATGCTGTCGCTGCGAATGAGGCAGAAGTCCTTCGCGCGGACAGCCAAAAATATAATCGTCTTGCCAGTGCAGGCGACCGTGCTGCCATCGAAACCGGGAAAGTCACGGGATTTGAACTGGATAATGAAAGCGCAAACCCCACACCAGCAGCGCCCCGACCGCTTTAAGCGATCATGCGATACGCTACGCCTAGCGCAGCGGGAACGCCGAGCAGCGCAATTACGACGACGGAGCAGCCGCTTTTGGTGCCGTTTCCATCCTGCAACTTCCGTCCGTCAGCCTCGATCTGGCGCTGCATCGAATCAGTCGATATTCGACCAGCTTTCGCGATGGCTTCGCGCTCCGCATTCTCACGCTCGATGCGAGTCCTGTCATTATGCGCCTTTATGCGCGGATCTTCGGCCATGATGAATCTCCGGGATTGGTTAAGCGGGGGCAGGCAGAGTGAGGCTATCGCGCGTAATATTCGCGCCACACGTCCCGAACGAGCCGCGTGATGTCTGTTTGGCTGATCTCGTTCAAGTCGATGGGCTTGGTGACGTGATGACCTTTGGCATAGATTTCCATGGAAGCACGGCCTCCGGTCGGCCCCATGAACACGCAACTGATGCGATAGCCTTGCGCCACGGCCTGCTGCATTCCGGCACGGGCCTTGTGCCAGCTTGGTGTCGTCGCGCCGAACAGCACAACGGTAGGAGCTTCCTTGCTCAACTGCGCGGCGGAAAAGCGCACGGAGCTGGCCCCGATCTTCCGCGCATCGCTCAATGGGATTTCGATGTTCGAAGCGGCCACAGGCTGCGCCTGCTGGGCGACAAGCAATTGCGATGGCATGACTGTTACTGCTAGAATGCCGATAGCCGTGAACGTGCGACGAAACCCGTTGGAACGCATGACCATGCCCTCCCTTTCGAGGGGAGAATATGATCCCATGCAACACTATCGGCAAAAGTGTTGCATTCAAAAATGTTATTAATCAGTATCTTAATTGGGTAATCGCGTCTTGGCTTGTTGGCCTATCAAGATCTCGTGACGGCAATTGGAACCCCTTGGTTCGGAGCGATGATGCGATCATGTACCAAGCCGGGACAGATAAGATCGGGGCGAATCTCGGTTAGGGTTTCATAGAGCGAGGATGCCAGTTGGGCCACGCCGGACATATCGGTCTCATGCGCTCCCTCCAATTCGTAGGCATAGCGGTGCCTGACGAAAAGGTCAGCATACTTAGGTAAATCTTCGGAAAGCGGCTGACAATGACGCTCCTGATAGCGCTTGGAGATCTTGGCCTGTGTTTCGGCGAGGAGACGTGCATAAAGTTCGTCGTGCTTATGGCCATGCAGTTCTTTACCGGTTTTTCCTTCAACGGCGAGCAGACCTTTAAGGTAAATCTCGACCACGAACGCGAGCAGCACCAGAGCCGGGGGAAACAGGAAGGTCTGGCCATCGCCTCGTAGTTCAAGACAACGCAACGCACATTCATGATAGTCACGACCATGCCGAAACATCCGATCAACAATCGGAACAGGGCCACGCTCGCGAACGCGGGCCTTTATCCACTCGCGTATGTCATCGGGAATGCCCGACGAACCAGTGGTCATGACAGCACCATCATTCCGATAGGTTATATGATTCCTCCATTGGAGGCGACCGGATTAAGGTGAGGCTGGTTGCCCATTCCAAGCCGACGACTTGCCCTAACGGGGATGAACTTCGCTGATTGGCTCCGCTTTCCAATCGCCGAAAATATCTCTGCAACCCTATTGCCGATTTTGTTGCGAATCGGGGATGATGGTTCATGTCGCATATGCAACTCGGCGATTGGCAGCCCTATGACGAGGCTGGTCGCCGCAAATATGTTAACGGAGCCGAACGCAAACGCTTCCTTCACGCCGCCGACCAGATGGGCAACGATGTGCGGGCGCTATGTCACGTGCTGGCCTATTCTGGTTGCCGGATTTCCGAGGCGCTGAACCTTACGCGCGATCATATCGACCAAGAGCGCGGGACATTGGTCATTCGGACGCTCAAGCGCCGCAGGCTGCGCTTTCGCATGGTGCCGATTCCAAGGCGGTTGATCGTCATGCTGACAGCGATGCCGCAACACGACAATGGCCGCATCTTCCCGATGCACCGTTCAACGGCTTGGCGACAGGTGAAGGAGGTCATGCTTGCCGCCGACATCTCCGGCCCGATGGCTACCGCGAAAGGACTCCGGCATGGCTACGGAATCTGCGCCGCAGGTAAATCAGTGCCTCCCAATCTCATCCAGAAATGGCTTGGCCACGCCAGCGGAGCGACAACGGCCATCTACCTCGACGCGGTAGGCGTGGAAGAGCGGGAATTCGCAGAACGCATGTGGTGAGTTGCAGTAGGTCAGCTTCTCCGGTCGATCCCGACAAGCACCATCAGCAGCAATCATTCGGGGAGCTTGGCGTAGTCCGACGTTCTGTCAACGCGCTGCGCTTCCGCGTCATTGCATGACTTGTGCAGCTTGCCCCTGCCGGGCGCTGGCGCGGCGTGTGACCGTCCGCCTTAATACCACGCCTGATCCTCTCCC
Organism: Sphingobium anseongense; assembly: GCF_037725245.1. NCBI lineage: Bacteria > Pseudomonadati > Pseudomonadota > Alphaproteobacteria > Sphingomonadales > Sphingobiaceae > Sphingobium > Sphingobium anseongense. Next base: position 356,037 of record NZ_JBBJUL010000004.1, read on the forward strand.
CATGAAGCCGCGATGGTGCGGCATCGAACCAGAAGGAGAAGACCATGACCACAGAAACCACCAGCAACCGCAAACCGGCATTCCGCCTCTACATCGTCAACGGCGAAGGGGAGAAGGCCATCTGGCTTCCGGTCGGGGCCGCATGGTCCCATCAGGATGGCAAGGGCTATTCGATCAACCTCGACGCGATCCCGATGACCGGCCGCCTCGTCATGCGCGCCGCCAGCGAAACCAGCGAAGGCAACGGGGGTCAGCCATGATCCCCTCAACCTTGCCCCGCAACAGCGTCATCCACGGCGATTGCGTGAAAGTGATGCCGACCTTGCCCAGCCGTAGCGTCGATTTCATCCTGACCGACCCGCCCTATGTGACGCGCTATCGCGACCGCAGCGGCAGACAGGTTCTCAATGACGACAATGCCGACTGGATCGAACCGGCTTTCGCGGAGATGTACCGGCTGCTCAAACCCAACAGCTTCGCCATCAGCTTCTATGGCTGGTCCACCATCGACCGCTTCTCGGCGGCGTGGGCGAAAGCAGGTTTCCGCATCGTAGGGCATATCGTGTTCCGCAAAGCCTATGCGTCATCGCGCGGGCATCTCGCCCGGCACCATGAAAGCGCCTATCTGCTAGCCAAAGGGCGACCAAATATGTTGTCGGCTGGAGTGGCCCCAGATGTGGTTGAGGTAGCCCGACCCAGCGGAAACAGGTGGCATCCCACGCAGAAACCCGTGAAGGTTCTTGCCCCCCTTGTCGAAGCGTTCTGCCCACCCGGCGGCATCGTGTTGGACCCGTTCTGCGGCTCCGGGTCATCGCTCGTCGCGGCACAATGGCAAGGCCGCGATTATCTCGGCATCGAAATGGATTCTGACCATTTCCGCACGTCTTCCAAGCGTGTTGCTGGCAAGATGAGGGAAGACAGGTAGCACCTATCCATCCCATTGATAGGCGCGGCCCGAGCAGGACCGCGCCGTATCGTCGTTTCACGGATTGTCATTTTGGGGTCGCAGCCCCCAATGCCTCGCGCGGTCGGGATAAAAGGCCCGAAGCAAGGTGAGGACCGCGCGAAGCCTTTCGACATAGTGCGTGTGGGGATTACGACCGCACGGCACCATCAGGTTGTCACGATACCATGTGCGATAATCCAGATCGACGCCTTCCGGCACCATCGAGTCCAGATTGTACCAATCCTCCCATTGTTCGGGCGAAACATGCTTGGGCCGGAACAGCACTTCCAGATCGAGCTTTGCCTCCAGCCCAGTGCGGCGGTCGAGGATGCGCCCCGGATAGGCGGCGTACTTATTATATAGCGAGTGCGGCCAATATCCGGCGGTTAGCCCTTCCTCTTTCGTGATCTCCACCGCGAGATTTCGTCCGTCCTGGACGAATTGCGGGGTCATTTCCTTGTCAGTCACTTCATAGGCTGCCCGCTTCTTGCAGTAGCCGGTCAGAATGCACTCGGCACAAAGATGAACCATGATGTCCTCCTTGCGCGAAAAAAGGCCTTTCTTCAGCGCCGTTCTCGGGTTGAAGAAGAGGGAGCGACCCCCACCAGTTTTACGTTCTGGCAAGGCTGCTTTGGCTGACAGATTTCGGTACGTCGCTCGTACAATCGCGGTACAAAACGGTACAACTGCCGGAGAGAGGAATATTGTCCTACAGATAAAACGCCAGCATCAGTGATACCATAACGCATGGAAATTCCAGAGAGCGGGCAATACGAAGTTTTTATAATGCACGGCATCGGGCCAAAAAATGACCTGATCAGAGAACAATGGTTTAAGGGCGAGCATTGTCACAGGATAGGTTACCCAGCCATAATTCATTACGATGGCGGAAGCGGTATTATCGTCGAACGGCAATATAGAAAGAACAGCCTTATTCATCGTGAGGATGGACCGGCTTGGGAAAAAATCACTCCTCAGACGGGTGTAACTCATCTTGAAGAATATTATCGTGATGACAAGCTGCATCGAGAGGATGGACCTGCCCGCATCATGCGCGATCCCCTCAGCGGTGACGTTTGGCTAGAAGAGCATTATCTTGACGGTGAGCCCGTGAGTCCGCATGCCACTCCCGGACCTGAAGTTCCTTCCCCTTGACCTGTTCATGACAGCGGACTGCCGCTATCCATAAGGGATGGCAAACCGCGACTTTAAGCGAGACGTTGGAATTTTCTGGCCTTACCCGGCGCTCGTTGCATCCTTCAAGGCGACCTTCTCGTCGATCAGGCTTGAAGAGTATTCTTCTTACGAAGACCCGGAAAAAATCCTTGCTTCAGAAATATTGCCTTTTTTCAAGGCAGTCGGCGTCGGTCTAAATCCCAACAGAGAATTGATGATCAAGAACGGTGATTATGGCGGATTTCTAAAAGACGTGATTTCCGGGATCAAGCCGCTTGAAGATGTTGAGTCCACACCGCGCGGGAAGAACATATGCGCTGCCATTCTGGCGTGGATGTCGTGGGGCCATAAAAACCACGCTTGGCGGTTTTGGGATGCCGTTGCGTATCACGTATCTGGCGAGGCGAATGGCCGCCAATACAGACGCAATTTCGAACCTATCGGTACAAGCATACCGCATAGCCGAAATTCGCCTATTCCTCCATCGTCGTCGATGAGCGCAGACAGTCCATATGCGGTCTGCATCCTGTGTTCAAATCTGGCCGACGCGTTCACCGCCTCACTGGTCCACTATCTTGAACGAGCGCGATGGAAGGTTCGTATGGAGCCTATTGCAGTTGCTCCCGCACAAACGTTGAAGGAACGTCTGGCTTCCGGTGTTTCTGGGGCAGAACTGGGCATCCTCATCATCGATGTAAGTTTGGCAAAAGCGCTTGCCACCGTTTCGTCAGATCAATCTCGTCCTGACAAACTGGCAGAACTGATAGGTAACGGCAAAGTACTTCCCGTACTGAACGGCGTAGAGCGTCAAGATATGAAGTACATCACTGCCTTGCTTTCTGGCCGATATCCACTCGATTGGCGCAGCGGGGTGGACGTTTGTGGCGATACAATCAGCAGAGCGATTTTCCGTCTCGGACTTGGGCATGCAGAATACACGAAGCATCGGGACTCGATCGATGAGAAGGAAGCGGGGCGTAAATTTCTTGAAGAGAAGTTACAAAGCCGCATTTTTCAAAAACGTAAGGGCCGATCACCCTATATAGTGATGTCCGATATCGATAAGATGAATCAGATTAACCGGAAATTTGGCGATGACGTAGGCAATAAGGTAATTGAGGCAACAAAAAATATTTTGAAATCATTTGTTTCTGGCAGACCTCATGAATTCGGACGATGCGGGGACGACACGTTCTACATAGTGGTTTATGAGCCTCCACGCCGACATATGGATAGTTCCATCGAGGAAATAAGGTTGTGGGCGCAAAAAGTAGCAGACCATCCGTGGCATACGTTGGCACACGGGTTGAAAGTTTCTTGCAGTCTTGGAATCGCGAGAAAGCGCGATGATGAAGATGCTATCGATGCCGTGATCAGAGCAGCAATCGCGATGAATTCGGCGAAGGACAAAGGAGGAAGTCACGCATTGCGTGGACCAGACTATCTTCCGTTCCAAACCAAACCAGAGTTGCGAGACTTGTTTTCCTGAGTTTTGCTAATTGGGCCTATGGGCAGATCGCAAGATGTGCATGGTAGTACCATGCATCTTGGCAAGGGAGGCCCGCTGCGCGCCTCCCGTTGCATCCCTCCCGGCTCATGGCGCTTCCCGCTCCCTGTCCAAGCGGTGCCAAAGCAACCTTATGGACAGGGCCGGGGCCGCGCCACCGGGGAGATTTCGGTATCCCCCGCAAGGACCGTTCACGCCCTTCCTTCCCCATCGATTGCCTTATGCCGTGAATTTTACCGTTAGCGTTTGCTCAGCACGCGGCGCTTCATTGCATGTCGCCGTCACCGTGATCGGAAACGCGGCGGGCAATTTGCCATGCGGTAGTTCCACCAGCACCGGCTCCAGCGCCAAATCGCATTCATGCTTGAGGATGCGCGCGGCATAGCTCAGCACGTTGCTGTCATCGTCGAACATCGGATCGCCGTCGTTCATGCCCTTGATGTCCGGCATCAGGAATGGGCTGATCCGGGCTGGCCCCAAATAATCGGTAGCAGTGCCTAAAATGATTTGCTGCAATCGATGTTCGGGGCGTTTCGGTGGGGCGGGCATCTTGGGCGGCTTGGGAGCATCGTCCATGATCAGGAAGCGCACGCCCGCAGGGAAGTGGAAATGAACATCAACATTCGTAGCCGGGCCGCTTCCGGTGTTTTTAAGAACGAAACTCAGGTCGAATATGCGGCCCACGCGCTCCTGCCAACTACCATGTTTTTCAAGATATGCCTCATATGCGCGCAGATATCGCTCGCGCTCAGCATTGTAGCTGTCGATATCTTCTTGTCGGAGAGAAAAGGCCGTCATGCGCGTTAGCGCGCCGAACCGCTCGTCATACTGTGGCAGACTCATGGTCGGCATTTTGCGTTCAACCTCATTCCGGCTCGGCAGTGGCTTTAGGTCGCGCTCGATCCGTTCCAATTGAACGAGAGTTGCGTCGCCGGGAAACAGCACGTTCAGTTTAGGCAGGCGGGATTGCAGCCGCGCAAGTTGCTGCCGCATTTCTCGCACTTCCTTGCGCTCGGCATCCTCGACGGACGGCAAGCAAAGGCTTTCCGGCAAGCGCAGTAATCCAACCGTGCGGGTGCGCAGTTTGATCCCCAGCCCGGCATCGTTCGACACGATGCGAACATCGCCTGATTGCTCCGCCTGTTCGAGAGCGCTCGCAATCAACTGGTCATCGGCGATTTCCCGGCTCAGCCTTTGCGCGGCAAAATCCAGTAACGGCTCATGGTCGATAAATGTCAGCGTGGTTCCCTTGCGCAGGGAAACGGGGTCTGCCTGCTCCGACAAGTCCACGAGATAGGCGATCATTTGCCCGGCGCGCTCCCGCAGCTTGGGCGATGAATGCTGGACCTTGTGCTTTTCCAGTTCACGTATCACCACGGGCGCGATCAGCAGGATGCATTCGGTGGCATCGGCAATATCCGGCCAGTCGATCTGATCGATGCGCTGGAAGTGCATAAGTATGTTGGTATCGAGAATGAGATGCGCGGTCGTCACGGATTCAGTACTTTTCTAAAATTCTGGCTATGCCGTCATGCTACCCCGACAAGCTGGTCTTCGCCAAGGCTTTCGACGCTTCGATTGCCCGGAAACGCCCGGATCGTCGGCGACGTTCATATTGTTTTTGCGCCAAGCAACCAGCTATAATTAGAATATGGCAGAGCATCTTATCCCCTTCAAAGGCAAAAAGCATTCTGGCTCCGTCAATCAAAATCTCCTTTGGCGGGACGACAACGTGTATTTAATGGACAATCATCGTGCTGCGCTGTGGTGCTGGCAGCAGGAGATTGATCTATATGCGACCAAACATTCTATACTGCATATTGACAGACACACTGATTGCCTCGGTGCAAACATGGGAAAGCATTTTGAGGCTGCGCCAGATTTGCGTGGTCTTTCGATAGAGGACTATCTTGCCGCGAACGTAGAGCTGGAATGCCTCAATCCGCCATTGTTTCGATGGGACAACTATCTTTCAATCCATCTTGCCACCTTTGGCCAGAACGTAGCCACTTTGCGCAGCATCGATCACGGCGACGGCGACGACCCAGATTACGCCTTGACGATGCGCCCGCGTCCCGATGAACTCCCGGAGAACATGTTGTACTGGCTTCGGCATGGATGTCCCCCGTGGATCGTGAACATCGACCTTGATTATTTTTTCAGTCCGGCGGCTTCGGATGATGGCAGCGAAACGACATGGCTGCCACTGTTCTCTTAGGCTTTCATTGCGACTGTCTTTGGCCAGATTAAAACGGCCCTTGATGAAGGGCTGATCGCGGTGGTGACGGTATGCCTTACGCCAACTGATTATACACCGGGCTGGGATGAATGCCTGAATCTGAGCCGTAAGGTGCTGCACATTTTGGGCGCGCGGCATCCCGACCTGTAAGCCACGTCCATTCTCCTCGACTGATTTCAGCCTTATCCCCCCAGGGTAGCTGCCACGCTGACCTATCCAATCTCCATTCCGCTGATCCAAGCGGCATCATTTAGGCTGGAGATCGAGCATGGCCAAATATCGCGCAACGGAACTGGGTCGCGTTTACCGGATAGAAAAAGAGCCCAATCCTTGGGGCTGGCTGCTGCTGGCGCTGTTCGCGCTGATCCTGCTTTCGACCTGCTCGTAAAGGCAGGCGGCACAGCGGTGCGGCCATGGGCGGGAGGAAACTCCCGCCCTTTTCTTTTCCCATCCAATGAAAGCAACAACGATGATCGATCCTTCCCGCGAGGACTTGCGCCATGGGGTGGCGCGCTTTCGCCGTTTCTATCCCCCCGCGATGGAGGGCTGCCAGCCCTAGGAAATCCAAACCGTTCAATCATCAATGCGACACGCGCCAGCTCTGCTGATGCGCGGTCGGGAAAGTGTGTCCGCCATGCAGCTCGATATCGAGAAGTACCGTCCTTACGTCGATGCCTTCGACATGAGCGAGGCGCGGAAGATCGAGTTA